>JANLWK010000142.1:0-3355 GCA_031364505.1 Candidatus Eiseniibacteriota bacterium
CAGGATGACGAGTGCCACCGGGCGAACGGGTCGCTTCATGCGGTCCTCCGTGTGGGTTCGATACCGGTCACGGCAGCGGGTGCTCCTTCAGCACCTGCGCCGCGACGACCATCTTCTGCACTTCCGTCGTGCCTTCGTAGATCTCGGTGATGCGCGCGTCGCGCCAGTAGCGCTCCACGTGGAACTCGGACAGGTAGCCGTAGCCGCCGTGCACCTGGATCGCCCAGTTCGCGCACTTGGTCGCCGCCTCCGACGCGTGCCACTTGGCGAGCGAGGCCTCCTTCACGTGCGGGCGCCCCTGGTCGCGCAGCCACGCGGCCTGGTAGACGAGCAGCCGCGCGGCGTCCAGCTCGATCGCGCTGTCGGCGAGCATCTGGCGGATCGCGTCGAACTCGCCGATCTTCCGGTCGAACTGCTCGCGCTCGTTCGCGTACTTCACGGCCGCCTCGACCGAAGCCTGGGCGATCCCGAGCGCCTGCGCGGCGATGCCGATGCGGCCGCCGCCCAGCGTGGCGAGCGCCACGGTGTAGCCCTTGTGCAGCTCGCCGAGCAGGTTCTGCTTCGGCACCCGCGCGTTCTGGAACGCGATCTCGCGCGTGTCCGACGCGTGGATGCCCAGCTTGTGCTCGAGCTTGCCCTTGACCACGCCCGGCGTGGTGGCCTCGACGATGAATGCCGAGATGCCCTTGGACCCGAGCGAGCGGTCGGTCGCGGCGTAGACGACGAGCACGTCGGCGGGGCCGGCCGTGGTGATGAACATCTTCGTGCCGTTCAGCACGAAGTGGTCGCCGTCGAGCACCGCCGTCGTCTGCTGGTTCGCCGCGTTGCTGCCGGCGTTCGGCTCGGTCAGGCAGTAGCAGCCGAGCTTCTCGCCCTTCGCGAGCGGCACCAGGTACTGCTGTTTCTGCGCCTCGTTGCCGTAGGCGAGGATCGGGTAACACACGAGCGAGTTGTTGACCGAGCAGATCACACCGTGGGTCGCGCACACGCGCGACAGCTCCTCGACCGTGACGACGTACGACAGCATGTCCATCCCCGCGCCGCCGTAGGCTTCAGGCACGAACATGCCGAGCAGCCCGAGCTCGGCCATCTGCTTCGTCGTCGCCATCGGGAACTCGTGCGACGCGTCGATCGCCGCCGCGATCGGCCGGATCTCGCGCTCGGCGAAATCGCGCACCATGCCGCGCACGGCCTGCTGATCCTCGGTCAGCTCGAACGAGGGGCCGGCGGCCATCGTCAGCGTGCTCGGGGTCATGATCGGGAGGAGGGGCAGGTGCGAGGAGGACGCTTCGTCATGCACTGGAGGAGGCCGGGTACTCGTAGAACCCACGCCCGCTCTTTCGACCCAGGTGGCCGGCGGCCACCATCTTGCGCAGCAGCGGGCAGGCGCGGTACTTCGAGTCGCCGAGCCCCTGGTGCAGCACGTTCATGATGTTGAGGCAGGTGTCGAGCCCGATGAGATCGGCCAGCATGAGCGGGCCCATCGGGTGGTTCATGCCGAGCTTCATCACGGTGTCGATCGCTTCCTTCGTCGCCACGCCTTCCATGAGCGTGTAGCACGCCTCGTTGATCATCGGCATCAGGATGCGGTTCGACACGAAGCCCGGGTAGTCGTTGACCTCGACCGGCGTCTTCCCCAGCCGCTTCGACAGGTCCTCGGTGAGCGCGTACGTCGCGTCGCTCGTCGCCAGGCCGCGGATGATCTCGACGAGCGCCATCACCGGCACGGGATTCATGAAGTGCATGCCGATCACGCGGTCGGCGCGCTTCGTCACGGCGCCGATCTCGGTGATCGAGATGCTCGAGGTGTTGCTGGCGAGGATCGCCGGCGGCGGCGCGATGGCGTCCAGCTGCGTGAAGATCGTGCGCTTGAGCGCCATGTCCTCGCTCACCGCCTCGATCACGACCTGGCAGTCCTTCGCGGCGTCGAGGGTCGTGCCGCCGCGGATGCGGCCGAGGATCGCGGCCGCCTGCTCGGCGGGCCAGTTCTGCTTCTTCGCCACGCGGTCCAGGTTCTTCGTGATCGTGCCGATCGCGCGTTCGACGAATTCGGGCTTCGCGTCGACCAGCTCGACGCCGAACCCGTTCGTCGCGAACACCTGGGCGATGCCGTTGCCCATCACGCCGCCGCCCACGACGGCGACGCGCTTCACCGCCGCCGACGGGCCGCTCGCCACCGCCTCGGTCATCGTGCTCATCCTCGCTCCACCGCGAGCGCGACGGCGTTGCCGCCGCCGAGGCACAGCGTGGCGAGTCCCGTCTTCGCGTTCCGCTGTTCGAGGGCGGCGAGCAGCGTCACGAGCACGCGCGCGCCCGAGGCGCCGATCGGGTGGCCCAGCGCCACGGCGCCGCCGTTCACGTTCACGCGATCCCAGTCCCAGCCGAGCAGCTTGCCGTCGGCGACCGCCTGCGCGGCGAACGCCTCGTTGGCCTCGATCAGGTCGAAGTGGCCGATCGACACACCCATCTTCCTCATGAGCTTCTGCACGGCATCGACGGGCGCGAAGAACAGGTCCTTCGGCTCGCCGCCGCCGGTCGCGTAGGCGACGACGCGAGCGAGCGGCTTCGAACCCGTCTGCTTCACGCGCTCGGCGCTCATCAGCACGAGCGCCGCGCCACCGTCGTTCAGGCCCGGCGCGTTGCCGGCCGTGATCATGCCGCCCTTGTCCTTCGTCACCGCGGGCAGCTTGGCCAGCGCCTCGGGCGTCGTGTCCGGGCGAATCGACTCGTCCTTCGCGATCACGACCGGATCCCCCTTGCGCTGCGGGATCGACACCGGCACGACCTCGCCGGAGAACTTGCAGGCCGCCCACGCGGCGGCGGCCTTCTGGTGACTCTTCGCCGAGAACGCGTCGATCTCGTCACGCGTGAGCTTCGCCTTGTCGGCGGTGTACTGGGCCAGCTCGATCATGTGGCAGTCGTTGAACGAGCACCACAGGCCGTCGAGCAGGACGCCGTCGCGCAGCGACGTGTCACCGAGCTTCTGGCCGAGACGCCCGCTGAACAGGTAGTGCGGGGCGGTGCTCATGCTCTCCTGCCCGCCGGCCACGATGCAGTGCGCGTCGCCGGCCTTGATCGCCTGGGCGCCGAGCATCACGGCCTTGAGGCCCGAGCCGCACACCTTGTTGATCGTGACGGCTCCGGCGACGGGGTTGATGCCGGCCTTGATCTGCGCCTGGCGCGCGGGCGCCTGGCCCTGCCCGCCCTGCACGACGTGGCCCATGAGCACTTCGTCCACGTCGTCGCCGCCGATGCCGGCGCGCTTCACCGCTTCGCGGATCGCGACGGCGCCGAGATCCGACGCCTTGAGAGGGCTCAGGCCCCCGAGAAACTTGCCGATGGGCGTGCGCGCGGC
>JANLWK010000093.1:0-10907 GCA_031364505.1 Candidatus Eiseniibacteriota bacterium
GCCTCGTACAGCGTGCGCACCGACGAGAGCGCGGACGACATGAGGAGTGCGGCGCCCATGCCCTTGCCCGACACGTCGCCGAGCAGGAACACGAGCGCGCCGTCCGAGCGGACGTGGAAGTCGTAGAGATCCCCGCCGACCTCGAAGCAGGTCTCGAGGCGCGCGTCGATGGCCCAGTTCGGCACCGACGGCGGCTCGGGCAGGAGCGTTCGCTGGATGCGCGTCGCCGTCGCCAGCTCGTGCACCATGCGCTGGTGCGTCTGCTCCGCCTCGAGCAGCCGCGCGTTCGTGATCTTGACCGCCGCCATGTTGGCGAGCAGCGTCAGCGTCTCGAGCTGGTCGCGGCCGAACGTCGTCGTGCGGTCGATGCTGTCGGCGTAGAGCACGCCGAGCACGCGCTCGTTGTCGAACAGCGGCACCGCCATCGCCGAGTGGATCGACTGCGCCACGATGCTGTGCTGGGCGCGGAAGCGCGGATCCTCGGTGGCGTCACCGATGATCACGGACGTGCACTCATCGAGCACTCGCGACAGGATGGATTGCGAAATGGCCAGCGGCTGCCGGCTGCTGCCGCCGTGGATCCGCGCGGCCACCTGCTGCGGCTCGGCCTGGCCGGGCTTCTGGAGCAGGATCACGAGCCGGGTCGCGGGCACGGCCTGCTCGACGATGCGCAGCACCTCCTCGCACATCTCCTTGAGCGGGCGCGGGAGCACGAGCATGCGGCCGGCCTCGGCGAGCAGCCGCACCAGCCGCCCCACGTCCGCGCCCGACGGGCCACCGCGCGCGAGGATCTCGCGGGCGCCGAGATTGAGCGAAGACGAGAGTCCGCCGGCGCTCAGCACCGTCTTCGCCTCGCCGGCGTCGGCGCCGGTGCCGAGACGGGCGAGCACCTTGCCGATCTCGAGCGTGTCGCTTTCGCGGATCGGGGTGGCCTCGCGGACGTCGACACCGTTCACGCGCGTGCCGTTCCGGCTACCGAGGTCGCGGATCGTCCACTGGCCGCCGGCTCGCGAGATCTCCGCGTGTTCCTTCGACACCGTGGCGTCCGGGATCTGGATCGCGTTGTTCGACGCACGGCCGATGCGCAGGACGTCCGCGGCCAGCGGGAACATTTTGCGCTCGGCGCCCAGGGTGACGATGAGCTGGATCGACATGCACCCTCTACGATGGAGTGATGCGGCCGCGAGACGGGTCGCGGCGCGCGACCGGACACGATACCACGACGCGCTATATTGGCTGCGTGCGGTCGGGTTCCTCGCGGCCCGCGTTGCGCAGCGCCTCGAGATTCAGCGATAGCGACAGGCGCGCGCTGAGCAGTTCCTCGCGCACCTCGGCGGGGTCCCGCGGTGCCCGCCCCGGGCGCGCCGGCGGCCCCGTGGGGTCGATATGGGGCCACAACGCGTCGCGCACGTCCGGCGGGAGCACGCTCTCGAGGTATTCGAGCGCCAGCCCTCTCAGCCCGGGCTCCGTGGCGTGGAGTCCGCGGAACGCGAGTTGCAGCGGCTCGCGGGGCAGCGCCATCGACAGCAGCGTGAACACGTGGCCGAGGCTGCGGCTCGCGCGGCGCCTGACGAACGCGCCGGCGGGGTCCTCCTGCTCCGCGTCGTCCGGCGGATCGAGCAGCCTCTGCGAGTTCCAGATCCCGCGCGCGAGCCGCGTCTCCGCGCGCACCGCGGCGAAGGCCGTCTCGGACTCCACGCGCAGCGCGGGGTCGGATTCGAGCATGCGCGTCAGCGCCCGGGCGCATCGGTAGCGCACCTCGAACCGCGAGTCCTTGAAGCCGCGCGCGAGTCCGGCCACCACGCGAGGCGTGCGGCACACGACGAGCACGCCGGGAATACGCCGGCGCACCGCGAAATCGGTCTCGGGTTTCAGGAGCGCATCGACGAGCGGGTCCTGGTCCCGCTCGGCCGTCGCGCGAAGGGCATGCGCCGCCTCGCGAGCCACGTCGTCCCACGCCAGTAGCGGGATCACCCGGGACGGATCGCTCAGGGATCCGTCCGCGAGCGCCGCGCGCACTCGCGCGGGGTCGTCCCATCGCGGCGCCTCCGCGTCGTGGGCGCGGCCGCCGTCCGCCATCGGTGGGGGCCCGGGCCGCGCACCGCGCCCGGGCGGCAGCAGCGACGATCGCCGGAAGTTGAGCGTTCCATGCAGGGTCTGAAGCGTTTCCCAGTCCAGGTCTTCCGGCGCATCGAGCTCCAGCGCGCCGGCTCGCAATCCGGCCTCGAGCGATGACACGTATCCGCCGCGAAGGCGTCGCACGAGGAACAGGGTCGCCAGCGCGAAGACCACCGCGAGGCCGAGGATGGTCGTCGTTCGCCCCGCCGCCGGAAACGGCAGGAGGAGCGCGACCAGACCCGCGCCGAGCATGTCTCCCAGCCGGTCGAATCCCACGTCGACGATCGGCCGCGTCCCGCGCTTCTCGGCCGCGGGGATCGGCGTGAACAACAGTTCGTATCCGGAGCGGAACAAGGAGCCTCGCAGCACCGCCTCGAGCCCGCGCGTCAGGCCGATGCTCCACGGCCCGGGCAGCAGGGCGCTGACCGTGCCTCCCAGCGCGACGGCTCCGGGGAGCGCTCCGATGCTCGTCCCGAGCCCGCCCCGCTCGAGCACGAGGCGCGTGACGAGGGCCTGGATGGCGAATGTCGACAGCGCGACGACGGCGTAGAAGCCGGCGAACAACCGCATGAGTTCGGGGCCCGGCCGGTACATTCCCACGGCCTCGGCCTTGAACACGAAGTCGACGAGCGCGGCACTCACCGAGCTGCCGAGGACGAGCAACGCGAGGTTGCGCAGGTACGGGGTGTGCCGCAGGAGCCGAACGGCCTGGCCGGTGGACATCGACGGAGCGGGTGCCGGTCCCGAGTCCGCGGGCCGGCCGCGTGGCGCCAGCCGCGAGATGCCCCATCCACACCACAGCTGGGCCGCGGCGAGCAGGATCAGCGTGCCCGCGACCCCGAACCACGACGTCGTGCGCTCGGCGAGGAGCCCGCCCGCGAGTCCTCCCAGCGTGCCCATCGCGAGGAACCGCCCGACCTCGCGCTTCGCCACCCGCGGGTCAAAGCGCTCGGTGAGAATGGACCAGAACCCCGAGACCAGCACGGGGCCGATGGCCGACACGTGCAGGTAGACGATCACCGAGGTGAGCGACGGCTGCTGTCGCGCGAGCAGCCACTCCACGAGCATCAGGAGGCCACTCGCGGTGAACACACGCGGCACCCATCCGAACGGCCCGTGCCGCGCCTGGATGCGCGCCGCGCCGATCGACGTCGCGATCGAGACGACGGAGGAGCCGGCCAGCATGAGCGGCAGCGACGTGACGGCGAAGCTCGAAAGGAACAGCGTGTCGCGTGTCGCGCGCGACGCCACTTGATACGCCATCATGACCGCGATGCAGACCAGCGCGTTCACGAGGAAGCGCCGCGATTCGGTGGCCGGCCCGTTCATGGTCCGATCGCCGCCACGCGACCGCGCGGTGCACGCCACGATCGAGCACGGGCGCCGCGTTTCATCGGGTCATGAGCGCGCCGGTCCTGTCGTTCGGACCGAGCCACCGTTCGACGATCTTGTCGCGCCGTTCGATCATGACGCGAGCGAGGTACTCCACGGCACGCGGGTCGGTGAACCGGGCCTGCGCGACCGCGGCCCGGATGTGATCGTCGGTGAAGGCCGCGACGATCCGCGCTCCCCAGCGGAGGTCCCGGTCGGTTCGCGCGTCGAACGCCGCGTTGGGGCAGTAGGGGCGCCACGCCGCCGGATCGAACCCTCGCGATTCGATGTAGCCGACGCTGGGAAGATCGGGATCGACCGCATCCTCCCACGCGAACGGGGCCAGTCCGAGTGTTCCCATCTGGCGTCCCGTGACGCCGTAGTCGAAAAAGTACTCGGTGCCGGTCTGGTAGGCCCGCTTCGCGATCGCGCTGGAACCCAGGCACGATCCGAAGTCGATCAGGTAGTGACGCACGAACGAACGTCCGCCGCTCTTGACCCACACGTCGAGCGAATTCGCGGAACGGGCGTCCGCGTGGTTCGTCCAGGCCGCCATGGGGAACATCCCGCGCAGCTCGCGCCGGTGCTCGTGAGTAATCAAGTCCTCGGGGTCGCTTCGCCGCCTGCCGGAGTATTCGAACGGACCGATGGGCTTGCCTTCGAGCAAGCGGCTCGCGAGCGCCCGGTAGCGTCCGTCGGCGCCGGCCGTCAGCTTCGCCAGGATGCCGACCAGGTCGTCGCGCGTCATGACGTGCTTCTTACCCTGCGTGTCGGTGAGCTGCGCGCCCTTGGCGACCTCGAGATCGTCGACGGTGAACGTGAGGATGGTGTTGTCGGGGACGTTGTAGCCCGCGGCCCAGTAGAGGTAGGTGGTGATGGCGTCCGCTCCCGTGGCCATTTCGGCGAGGCCGGGTGGGTCGAACTTGAGCAGGAAGCCCGTCCCCTCCGAGTCCTTGATGAAGAACCCCGGCGTGACGCCCTGGGTCTTGACGCGCGTGACCGAGAGCTTGCCGGGCGCGGGTCCCGTACCGGGCCCGGGGCCGCGCAGCATCTGCTCCACGGAGACCGGCCGATACCCGAGCCGGGGCGTCCACCACGTGCTCGGCAAACGCACCTGATCGAGAGAGTCCACGTTGACCGCCTCGCGGGGGCGGCCACTCAGCCGGCGCACCGCGCGCCCCAGGTCGAGCTGCCGAGCGATGGGACGCGCCACCATGTGATGGACGTAGTCGTAGTAGTACGCGATCTCGGTCTCCGGCGGCATCCGGGTGGCCGTGGAGTCCTTGGACGCCTGGGAGCCCTTGGAGTCCTTGGAGCCCTTGGAGTCCTTGGAGCCCTTGGAGCCCTTGGAGTTTGGGGCCTCGTCCGCCGCCCACGCGACGCCGCCCATCGCGACGCATATCGCGAGACACAGCGCGCCGGCATGCGCGGCCACGAACGAAGGCGGGCGCAGCCTCTTCGAGAGCGTCATTCGATTCCTCCGACGCTGAGGCCGAGGCGCACGGCCTCGTGGCTCCAGTTCACCCGGACCGCCCCGAGCGGCGCGCGCTCGGTGCGAACGCGAAGCGCCACTCCATAGGACTGTTCGGACTGATCGAGTCGCGCGCCTCGCCAGACGTTCGGGAACACGCCGCCGCGTTCGGTGGACATCTCGATCTCCGAGAACTGTCCGAGCGGAAAGATGTACGCGAGTCGCGCGAGGGCCAGGTCCGAGCCGTGGAACCGGCCGGACGCGAAGCCGCCGAGCCCTTCTCCGCCGCCGAGCCGAACCTCGTCGACAATCGTCGGCGGCCGCGACTCGTCGAACGGCCGCGTGTCCACCACGCGCACGACCAAGCGCAGCGTTCGGGGATCCCGCATCAACGATATGCCCGACTCGCCCTCCAGCGTGGCGCGCGTGAATCCCGGCGACGCGGCGGCACCGTGGAAGAGCAGGCCGCCGTCCGACGGCGGGTAACCGAATCGCTCGGCCTGCGCGGCGACGCGCCACCCGCGCGACCAGTGCGGGCGCCCGGAACGCGTGTCGAGCGCGAGACGAAGCCCGGTGACGATGTGATCCTGATCGACTCCGAGCGCCTGCGGGGCCACGCCGGGGTGGACGATCTCGAGGCTCGACCGCTTGGCTTCACGACCGTGGCTCGCGACGAGCCTGCGCTCCCCCGCCCATGCGCCGATCTCTCGACGCCACGTGGTACCACGCCGCAGCCGGAGTCGAACTTCGGCGAGCTGCGACGAGGTGGCGTAGCTGGAGGCGTCCTCCTCGCGCGAATCCATCCCTTCGCCGAAGTACGGCTCGCGCGGCCGCCAGGCCTGCTCGTAGCGAAGCGCGGCGAGCCTGGGGCCGAGCTCGACGCGTGTCGTGTTGTAGCCGCGCGTCGAGGCATCGATACCGGCTCTCAGCCAGCCATGAAGCTGCGGCGGGCGGTACTCCACGCCCGCACCCATCCCCGATCGTTCACCCAGTTGCGCAGGTCGCAGGTAGATCCCGAGCGGAGTACCCACTCCGAAGAAGAACATGACCCGCGGAATCCAGCGATCCTCCTGCTCGCGCAGAATCCCCGCTTCGAGTCCGGCTCCGAGCAGTCGAATCGGCAGCGATGCGAGCGTGAGCGGCGCGTTCAGCGCCTGCTCCCAGGTTTCGTGAAACCCCACGGCACGCGACGGGTTCCACGGCGCGGCCGACGTGGGTGCGAGGTCGTCGGTCGACGCGACGGTGTTCCCGACGGGCTCGGGCGCCGGGGCGGGGCTCGCAACCGAGTCGGGCGCCACGTTCGCGAGCGAGTCGGGCGCATCGCCGGGAGGCGCCTGTGCCAGGGACCGGCCCGGGGCCGCCACGAACACGAGCCAGCCGAGCAGGGCCGCAACGATTCCGATTCGCCCGCGGCGATGAGACCGCGCCGGCGAGAGCCGCGTCATGAAACCTCCCAGCCGCGGCCAGTCCCGCAGTGACGTGCCGCCTGGACGTCCATCAACGTCGGCGCATGCGCCTGCGAGTATCGGCGGTCAGCCTCGGACGCGACGCGGGCGAGACTACTACACGGCGCCCCGGTCGCGCGCGTGCCCCGTGCCGCGGGGCATTGGGTGATCATCGGCCCGATGCTAGTGTCCGCGCCCATGGCCGAACACGTGACGATGCTGCGCCCAGAGTCGCCCACGACGGAGTCGTGGCCG
This sequence comes from Candidatus Eiseniibacteriota bacterium, assembly GCA_031364505.1. Lineage (GTDB taxonomy): Bacteria > Eisenbacteria > RBG-16-71-46 > RBG-16-71-46 > RBG-16-71-46 > JANLWK01. Next base: position 6,661 of record JANLWK010000093.1, read on the forward strand.
AAGTCGACGCCATCCCTGCCCACCGAGCTCATGGAGCAGGTCCGGGGCCGCATCTCCCTCCTGACCCTGCTCATCAGCATCGGCTTCGCCGTCGACCCGGTCATCTACTTCCTGAACTGGGCGACTTCCGCGCTCACGCACACGCCACTGTCCCATCACTTCTTCGCGCACCTGGGCTTCCAACTGATCGCCGTGGGCACGATCGCCGCGTCATTGCTGATGCGATGGGTCGCTCTTCGGCCCCGCATCTCGACGACCCGATTGGTGACGCTGGGGCTGGCCTACGAGATCGCGATCTGCTTCGTGATCGCCCTGACCTCCTTCCTGGAGGAATATCAAATGACCGGGGGACTCCCATCCCTGACCTGGGTCCCCGGCGTCGTCATGATGTTCCCGCTGATCCTTCCCGGGCCGCCCCGCCGCATGGCCGTGGGGGCGATCATCGCGGCGTCCATGTCACCGCTGACGCTGCTGGCGCTGGATCTCATGGGACTGGTCAGGACGATCCCGAACAACTACATGCAGGCGACCGTCAGCCCCGCGATCGCGGTGCTCGTCGCCTACTACGGCGCGCGGGTCATCTACGGTCTCGGACGCGAGCTGGCCGCCGCGCGCGAGCTCGGGAGCTACCGGCTGGAGGAGAAGCTGGGCGAGGGCGGCATGGGCGAGGTGTGGCGCGCGCGGCACCGCATGCTGGCGCGCCCCGCGGCGATCAAGCTCATCCGCAATCCCAGCCAGGGCGACATCCGCGCCGGCGTGCCCGTGGAAGCGGCCCGGCGCTTCGAGCGCGAGGCCCAGGTGACCGCGAGCCTCCGGTCTCCGCACACCGTCAACGTGTTCGATTTCGGAGTCGACCGCGACGGGTCGTTCTACTACGTAATGGAGCTGCTCGACGGACTGGACGCGAGCACGATGATCCGGCGCTTCGGCCCGATGCCCGCCGAGCGCGTCGTGTACCTCGTGCGCCAGGTCTGCCACTCGCTGTCCGAGGCCGAATCCGTGGGGCTCGTCCACCGCGACATCAAGCCCGCGAACATTCTCGTCTGCCGCTACGGCGAGGACCACGACTTCGTCAAGGTGCTGGACTTCGGATTGGTGAAGGCGCTGTCGGACACGCGGGCCGAGGTGACCGGACTCACGCGCGAGAACGAGGTGCGCGGCACCCCGGCGTTCATCGCGCCGGAGCAGGCGCTGGGCCGGACCGATCTCGACGGCCGCGTGGACATCTACGCCACGGGATGCGTGGCGTACTGGCTGCTCACCGGGGAGCTGGTCTTCGAGGCCACGAACTCGACGGCACTGCTGGTGCATCACGTGCACACGCCGCCCAGCCCGCCGTCGTCCCGTACGGAGTTGCCGATCCCCGAGGACCTGGACCGTCTCGTGCTCGCGTGCCTCGAGAAGGACCCCGCCCGGCGGCCCCAATCGGCACAAGAACTCTCGACCCGGCTCGCGGAATCCGCCGCCGCGGGAGGTTGGACCGAAGACGACGCCAACGCCTGGTGGTCGCAACACAGGCCGCGCGCGCTTCCCACCGTGTGACGTGAGCGGCTCAGTCGCCTCGTTCACCCGACGCCACGAACTGGTCTGGCTGCTCGCCCTCATGAACGGCGTCGCGGCGACATGCGTCGTCGTGTTTACGCGGACCTTCCGGCGCAAGGCTTCCGTCCCCGTCCCGACGCCGTAGACCCGGCTGGCGCTGGCCCAGCGCTGGTCGGACGGGGCCATGCGCTCGTCATCGTCGTGGTGTCCCCGCGAGCGAATGGCCTAGGATGCCCGCCGATTCCCGCGCGGTATCCCCTGGGACGGGGAGCCGTACCCCGGATCAGGCACGGACGTCGCAAGCCCGCCTCGATGAGGCGAGGCCGGAGGATCGATGGAGAAGGCGAAGCACTACGCACCGGAAGGACAGCGCAGCATCACGCCCCATCTCACGGTGAAGGGCGCGCAGCAGGCGATGGAGTTCTACACGAAGGCCTTCGGCGCCAAGCAGGGCGGCGTCATGGCCGACCCGGGCGGCACCGTGTGGCACGCGGAAATGCAGATCGGCGACTCGATGTTCTACCTGAACGACGAGTTCCCCGACATGGGCGCCAAGAGCCCGAAGGCGATCGGCGGCACGCCGGTGACGATCCACCTGTTCGTGCCCGACTGCGACGCCACGTTCAAGCAGGCGATCGCCGCCGGCGCCATCGAGAAGATGCCGCTGATGGACCAGTTCTGGGGCGACCGTTACGGCACCGTCGAAGACCCTTACGGCCACCGCTGGGCGATCGCGACCCACAAGGAAGACCTGACTGAACCCGAGATCTGGGAACGCATGAAGGCGATGAAGCAGCAGGCATAACAAACGCGGCTCATCGAAACACACCGACGGCCCGGGGCGATGCGCTCCGGGCCGTTGCGTATTCGGGTACACTGAATCGGCTTGGTTGAAGTTCGTGCATGCCCCCTTACATCCCCCCCGGGAAACCGGAGATTGGATGAAAGTGGGCGAGTTGATCCGCCTTCTCGAACAGAATGGTTGGATGCTGATTCGAACAAAGGGAAGCCATCGACAGTTCAAGAACCCAAGCAAACCCGGAACTGTGACGGTCGCAGGAAAGCCCAGCCTTGATGTTCCGCCAGGAACTCTCGGGGCGATCCTGAAGCAGGCCGGTCTCAGCAAGACGGAGGCGGAAGAGTGATGAGATACATGGTGGTGGTCGAGCGAGGGGACTCCAGCTGGGGGGCTCACGTGCCGGACTTGCCGGGATGTGTCGCGGTCGGCGAGACGCGAGACGAGGTGATCGAGCTGATTCGCGAAGCGATCGCCCTTCATGTCGAGGCCTTGCGACGTGAGGGCCGTCCGATTCCGAAACCGAGTTCCGAGGGCGAATTCGTCGACGTCGAGGCCGCCTGACGCGAAGATGATCCACGGTGCGTGCACCGCACCATCGCGACGGCTCGGGGCACGCGCTCCGGGCCGTTGTGCTTGGGCTGCGATACGCGCATGCGCATCCATCCGGTGCCCGTGGTAATCGTCCGGGTGGCACCAGCAGTTCAGCGCGATCTGATTTGAGCCGTGTTCAATTCAACTGCATGTCGGCGTCGCAGAAGGGGGAGTCCAATGCCCGACCCGATCGATCTTCGCTCCGACACGGTCACGCTTCCCTCCAAGGGCATGCGCGCGGCCATGGCGGCGGCGGTGGTCGGCGACGACCAGTACGGAGAAGACCCGACGGCGCGGCTGCTGCAGGAGCGGGTCGCGGCGATGCTGGGCAAGGAGGCGGCGCTGTGGCTGCCGTCGGGGACGATGGCGAACCAGGTCGCCCTTCGCGTGCTCACGCGGCCCGGCGACGACGTGATCGTGAGCCACGAGAGCCATGCGGTGTGGCACGAGACCGGCGCCTCGGGAGCGAACGCGGGCGTTCAGTTCACGGGCGTTGGGTCGCGGGGGCAGTTCGCGCTCAGGGAGTTCGTGAACGCGGTGAAACCCCGCGGCCATGTCATCTACCCGCCCACGACGCTCGTCGAGATCGAGAACACGCACAATCGCGCGGGCGGGATCGTCTTCCCGCAGGCGGCGGTCGAGCAGATCTGCGCGGCCGCCGCGGAGCGGAACATCGCGCGCTACCTCGACGGCGCGCGTCTCTGGAACGCCGCCGTGGCATCCGGGCGACGACTCGATGATCTCGCGGGCCCGTTCGACCTGGTCTCCGTGGCGCTGTCGAAGGGGCTCGGGGCCCCGGGCGCCTCATTGCTCGCGGGATCGCGTGACCTGATCGAGCGCTGCGTCCGCCACCGGCGCATGTTCGGTGGCGCCATGCGGCAGGTCGGGATCTTCGCCGCCGCCGGCTTGTACGCGCTCGACCACAACGTCGAGCGGTTGGTGGATGACCACGCCCACGCGCGCCTGATCGCCGAACGGCTCGTCACCAGCAAGAAGATCGTCCTGGACCTCGACACCGTGCAGACCAACATTCTCGTCTTCAGCCTCACGGACGACGCTCCGGACGCGCCCACCGTGGTGGCCCGGGCCAAGGAGCGCGGCGTCCTTATCTTCGCCTTCGGCCCGCGAGTCATCCGAGCCGTCACCCACCTCGACGTGTCACGGCAGGCCTGCGAGCGGGCTGCTGCCGTCCTCCTCGAGGTCGTGGGCTGATCGGCGATGGGCACCTTTCACAAGATGTCGCGATGGGAGGACGGCCTGGAGGTCGAGCATGTTCACGCTACGGTCTTCGCTCGCCGCCCTGCGGCACCCGATC
>JANLWK010000098.1:0-15294 GCA_031364505.1 Candidatus Eiseniibacteriota bacterium
ATCTCCATCGCGCGCACCTTGGGGGCGCCCGTCACCGTGCCGGCCGGAAAGCACGCCCGCACGATGTCGAGCGGCTTCAAGTCGGGCTTGAGGCGCCCGCGCACGTTGGAGACGAGGTGCATGACCTGCGAGTAGCGCTCGACCACCATGTATTCCGTGGTCTCGACGGTGCCGTACTCCGACACGCGCCCGACGTCGTTGCGCCCCAGGTCCACGAGCATCACGTGCTCGGCACGCTCCTTTTCGCTCGCGCGCAGCTCCTCCTCCATGCGCTGGTCCTCGTCGTTGCCGCGGCCGCGCGGGCGCGTGCCGGCGATCGGCCGCAGCTCGACGACGCCGTCGGTCCTGCGGACGAGCACCTCGGGCGACGAGCCGGCGAGGCAGAAGTCGTCGAGCCGGAGGAAGTACATGTAGGGCGAGGGATTCGTGACGCGGAGCGCGCGGTAGGCTTCGAAGGCGGGGTGCGTGACGGGGGCGCTCATGCGGTGGCTCAGCACGACCTGGAAGATGTCGCCGGCGCGGATGTGCTCCCGGGCGCGTTCGACGGCCGCGTGGTAGCCGGGTGGCGTGGCGGTCGAGCCCGGCTCGGGCGGCAGCGGTGCCACGCGCGGCTCGCTCCACGCGAGCGGCCGGCGCAGCCGCGCCACTTCCGACTCGAGCCGCGAGACGGCCGCGCGGTACGCCGCGTCGGGATCGTCGCCACCGCGGGCGTGGGTCACCACCTTCATCGTGTGCGACAGGTTGTCGAACACGCACACGACGTCGCCGAACATGAACACCGCGGTCGGATGCGTCTGGTCTTCGCGCGCGCGTTTCGGCAGGCGCTCGAACCAGTGGACGGCGTCGTAGCCGAAGTAGCCCACGGCGCCACCGCAGAACCGCGGCAGCCCCGGGAGCGCGACCGCCTGGTGGCGGTCGAGCAGTTCCCCCAGCTCGACGAGCGGCTCGCGCGGCAGCACGCGCGACACGCCGTCCTCGACCAGCGTGCAGCGGTCGTTGTAGGCGATGAACACCTTCGACGGACGGCTGCCCAGGATCGAGTAGCGTCCCCAGCTCTCGCCGCCTTCGACGCTCTCCAGCAGGAACGAGTACGGACCCTCGTCGACCTTGCGGAACGCCGAGACCGGGGTCTCGTGGTCGGCGAACACCTCGCAGTAGATCGGCACGAGGCGGCCGCCCTTGGACAGCGCGCGGAACTCGTCGGCGGAAGGGGTGATGTTCATCCGGCGCCCGTCCCCCCCGCCCCCGATTCCGCCAGCAGCTCGCGCGCCTGGCGGCGGGTCGTCTCGGTGACGCGGTCGCCGGCGAGCAGGCGCGCCAGCTCCTCGACGCGGCGGCGCGGATCGAGTTCCTCGACGCGCACCAGCGTGCGGCCGGATGTCACGCTCTTGCTCACGTGGAGCTGGCGCTGGGCGAGGGCGGCGATCATGGGCAGGTGGGTCACGCAGACGACCTGGCCGTGGCGCGACAGCATGCGGAGCCGTTCCCCGACCGCCTGCGCCACCAGCCCGCCGATACCGGAATCTACTTCGTCGAAAATCCGAACGTCAACCGCGTCTTGGGCTTCCAGCGCGCACTTGAGAGCGAGCATGACGCGCGACAGCTCGCCCCCCGAGGCCGTCCTGCGGATCAACCCCGGCGCTTCGCCCGGATTCGCGCCGAAACGCAGCTCGACACGCTCGAGGCCGCCCGCCGGGAACGTGGCGGCATCGGGATGCGGCTCGAGCGCGAACTCGACGCGACCGTGCGGCAGCCCGAGGGGTTTCAGCTCCCGCGTGATCCGCGCACTCCAGTCGCGCGCCGCGGCGCGGCGCTTCGCCGATAGCGCGCGGGCCGCCGCGGCACACGCCGCGCGCAGGGTCTCGACCTCGGCGCGTGCGGCGACGAGCGTGCCCTCGATGTCCTCGCCGCCGGCCAGCTCCTCGCGCAGCTCCTCGCGCCACGCGACGAGGCCGGCGAGATCGCGGCGGTGCTTGCGGGTGAGCCGCGCGATGGCCTCGCGGCGAGCCTCCACCGCCTCGAGTGCCGTGGGATCCGTGTCCAGGCGGCCCGCGTACTCGGCCAGCGTGCGCGCCGCGTCGGCGAGCCCGACGCGCGCCTCGTCGAGCACGGCGAGCAGGTCGGTGAGCCCGGCGTCCAAGGCCGCCGCCTGGTCGACCGCGTGCGCGGCGACGCCGACGTCGTCGAGCGCCGCCCCCTCGCCGTCCGACAGCCGCTCGGCCGCGCGCGTCACCAGCTCGCGCAACCGGTCGGCGTGCGCAAGCCGGCTTCCCTCGAGCCGCAGCCCCTCGTCCTCGCCGGCCACCGGCGCCAGCTCGTCGATCTCGCGCGCCGCCTCGACCAGCGCGTCACGCCGGTCGGCGTGGCTCGACAGGCGCGCGGCGAGCTGGGCCAGGCGCTCGTCCGCCTCGCGCCAGCGAGCGCGGTTCGCGGCGTAGGCCTCGCGCTCGAACGCCGAGCGCCCCAGCCGGTCGAGCGCCTCGAGCCCGGCCTCCGGACGCAGCAGGCTCTGGTGCTCGTGCTGGCCGTGGAGATCCACGAGCCGCTCGCCCAGTTGCTGCAGCGAGGCGAGTGTCACGGCCGCCTGGTTCACGCGTGCGCGCGACTTCCCGGCCGCGGACACCTCGCGCCGAACGATCAGCGTCTCGCCGTCGAACTCGATACCCCACGCGTCGAGCAACGCGCGCACGCGGGTCGCGGCCGCGGGGCCGAGGCGGAACTCGCCCTCGATCGAGGCGGCGGCCGCACCCTCGCGCACCCGGCTGGAATCGGCGCGCCCGCCGACGAGCAGGTCCACCGACTCGACGAGCAGTGACTTGCCGGCGCCCGTCTCGCCGGTGATCACGTTGAGCCCGGGACCCAACTCCAGCTCGGCGTGCTCGACGATGGCGAGATGGTGGATCGACAGCCGTTCGAGCACGAGGGTCCCGGCCGGTCAGAAGCTCCGGCGGGCGCTCCCCTGCCAGCCGAGCTTGGCTCGCAGCGCCCGCGCGAACGGGCGGTCGGGGTTCTCGACGACGCGCAGCAGGTCGGGCGCGAGCGTCACGTCGATCTGGTCGCCGGGCTCGAGCGCGATGCGCTCCTGGCCGTCGAGCAGCAGCATGATGGCGCTCATCGCCCCGATCACGCGCACGCGCAGGGCGTCGCGGCGGTCGAGCACGAGCGATCGCGTGCCGAGCGAGTGCGCGCACACGGGCGTCACGAGCAGCGCCGAGACGTCGGGCGCCAGCACGGGCCCGCCCGCCGACAGCGAGTACGCCGTCGAGCCGGTGGCCGTCGCGGCGATGAGTCCGTCGGCGACGAGGCGGCCCAGGTCCGCGCCGAGGGTCTCGACGTGGAGGTGCACCGCCGTGTAGCCCGAGCCACTCTTGATCACGGCGTCGTTCATCGCGCGCCCGCCCGCGATGCGGCGCCCGCCGCGCGTCACCGCGACGCGGATCATGCTGCGGCGCCGCACGGGCCACTTGCCTTCGATCGCCTTGCGCACCGCGCCGCCGATCTCCCCCGCTTCGGCGACGGTCAGGAAGCCGAGTCCACCGAGGTTGACGGGCAGCAGCGCGCCGCGGCGTCCGGCGAGCGCGCGGCCGCCGAGCAGCGTGGTGCCGTCGCCGCCGAGGGTCACCAGCAGCTGGCACCAGCGCGCCAGGTCCGCGAGGGGCGTGCCGGGCGGGCCCCCCTTGCGACCCGGGCCTCCCATGACACCGGCCAGCTCGGACTCGATGCGAACGTCGCAGCCCGACCGCGCGAGGCTCGTGTGGAGTCGCGCGGCGGCGCGCCGCACGCTCGCCCTGCCCAGGTGGCCGACGAGGCCGATGCGCCTCAGCCGAGCCTTAGGGCTCACGTGAACTGGCGCTGGGTGGCCCGGACCCATTCGAGGGTCTTCCTGGCGATCCCCGCGGCGTCGAGCTCGACCTGCTGCAGCAGCTGATCCCGCTTGCCGTGGGTGACGAACGTCTCGGGGAGCGCGATGCGGAGCAGCGGCGTTCCCGACAGGCCGTTCCGGTCCAGGCACTCGCTCACCGCGCTGCCGAAGCCGCCCATCGGCACGTTCTCCTCGACCGTGACGATGCGGCCGACCGACCGCGCGAGGCCGCAGATCACGTGTTCGTCGAGCGGTGCGACGAAGCGCGCGTCGACGACCGTGGCCGACACGCCCTGCTCGGCGATCATCTCCGCCGCGGCGAGCGCGGGCAGCACGACCGTGCCGATCGCGAGCATGGCGACGTCGGCCCCGGCGCGGAGCTGCTCCGACTGGCCGATCGGGATGATGCGCGGCTCGCGCGCGGGCAGTGTCTCCTCGGGGATGTTCGCGCGCGGGTAGCGCACGGCGATCGCGCCCATGCGATAGCGCGCCGCGGTCCACAGCATGTCGCGGAACTCCTCGCCGTTGCGCGGCGCCATCACGACGACGCCGGGGATCATGCGCAGGTAGGTCAGGTCGAAGGCACCGTGCTGCGGCGCCCCGTCCTCGCCCACGAGACCGGCGCGGTCGAGGCAGAACACGACGTTCAGGTCCTGGATCGCCACGTCGTGGATGATGTGGTCGATCGCGCGCTGCAGGAACGTCGAATAGATCGTGCACACCGGGAGCAGGCCGGCGGCCGCGAGCCCGGCCGAGAACGTGACGGCGTGCTCCTCGGCCATGCCGACGTCGAAGAACCGCTCGGGGAAGCGCTTCGAATAGGGCTTGAGCCCGGTGTTGTCGGTCATCGCCGCGGTCACCGCGACGACATCGGGCATCTCGGCCGCGATCTCCATCACGGTCTCGCCGAACACCTGGGTGTAGCTGCGGCCCTTGCCCTTGGTGAGGGCGCCGGTCTCGGGATCGAAGGTGCCGAGGCCGTGGAACGTGCCGGCGTCCTGCTCGGCGGGCGCGTAACCGCGGCCCTTCTTCGTCACGACGTGCAGCAGCACGGGTTCGTCGAAGCGCTTGAGGTCGCGCAGCGTCTCGTCCAGCACGTCCAAGTCGTGGCCGTCGATCGGCCCGAAGTACTTGAGTCCCAGCTCCTCGAACAGCACGCCCGGGACCACGAGATTCTGCAGCCCCTCCTTCACGCGGTGCGCCGCGGACTGCGCGCGCTGGCCCAGCCGCGGCAGCTTGCCGAGCAGCTCGTAGACGTCGCGCTCGAGCGCGCGGTACATCCGGCTGGTCGTCAGTTTCGTGAGGTAGCGGGCGATCGCGCCGATGTTGGGCGAGATGCTCCACTCGTTGTCGTTGAGGATGACGATCAGCCGGCGGCGCAGCTCGCCCGCGTTGTTCAGGCCTTCGAATGCGAGGCCGCCGGTCAGCGCGCCGTCGCCGATGACGGCGATCACGTGGTGGTCCTGGCCGGCGAGGTCGCGCGCCGCGGCGAAGCCGAGGGCGGCCGAGATCGACGTGCTCCCGTGACAGGTGCCGAACGGGTCGTGCTCGCTCTCGGCACGGTTCGGGTAGCCGGCGATGCCGCCGAGGCTCCGCAGCGTGTCGAAGCGATCGACCCGCCCGGTGAGCAACTTGTGCGGGTACGACTGGTGGCCGACGTCCCAGATGATCTTGTCGGTCGGCGACTCGAACACCCGGTGGAGCGCGATCGCCAGCTCGACGGCGCCGAGGTTCGGCGCCAGGTGGCCGGCGCGGCGCGCCACGGTCTGGATGATGACGTGGCGCATCTCGGCCGCCAGCGCGTCCAGCTCCGGGCGCGCCAGCGTCTTCACGTCCGCGGGCGAATGAATGCGTTCCAGTACGCTCATCGAGGCAGGATCCCGTGCCAGAGAACGGCGCTGACGATGCCGATGAGGGCGCCGATCAACACTTCGAGCGGCGTATGTCCGAGGAGCTCCATGAGGCGCTGGGTCTCGCGCTCGGGATGCTTGAAGTGCTCCTCGATCAACCGGTTGAGGATGGCCGCCTGGCGGCCGGCCGCGCGCCTCAACCCGGCGGCATCATACATGACGACCAGGCTGAAATACAGGGTGACGCCGAACAGCAGCGAGCGAAATCCGCTCTCGAGGCCGACCGACGTGGACAGTGCCGCGACGGCCGCCGAATGCGAGCTGGGCATGCCGCCGGTCTCGACGAAGCGGCGCACGTTCCAGCGCCGGGTGCGGGTGTACTGGCTGATCCCCTTGTAGCCCTGGACCAGGAACCCGACGATCAACGCGCACCAGAAAGCCTTCGTGGCCCTATCCTCCCCCTGTCGTCCGTCGACGGGTGCTACGGCACCCTCCGTGGCGAGGCGCTGCGGCCGAGCATACGGATCGTGCGGCGGGCGGGCAACTGGCGCGGCTCATCGCGCGCGCGCGGCCACGACGTCGATGAGTGCCGCGAGCCCGCGCGCCGGCCGGCCCAGCCCCAGCACCTCGGCGCGCGCGCTCGCGAACAGGCGTTCGAGATCCCGTCGCGCGCGGGGCTCCCCGACCGCCGCGGGCCACGTGGCCTTGCCACGCGCGGCATCGGTCCCGGCGCGTTTGCCGAGGCGAGCGAGCGAGGACTCCCGGTTCAGCAGGTCGTCGTGGATCTGGAAGGCGAGCCCGAGCGAGCGTCCGAGCCGCGCGAACCGGCGGCGCCGCGGCGGTGGCGCGCCCGCGACGAGGGCACCCAGCTCCAGCGCGGCGCCGATCAGGGCTCCGGTCTTCCGTTCGTGGATCGCGCGCACGTCGCGGACACTCTGCCGGCGGCGCCCCGCTCCCTCCGCCTCGAGGTCGAGCACCTGGCCCCCGACGAGCTCGGCGCTGCCCGAGGCGCGCGCGAGCACGGCGGTGGCCCCCGCCACGCGTGCCGGCGGGACACCGCGCCGGCCGAGCCGCGACAGCTCCTCGAACGCGAGCGCCAGCAGCGCGTCGCCCGCGAGCAGCCCGAGCGCCTCGCCGAACTTCCGGTGCGTGGTCAGGCGGCCGCGGCGGTAGTCGTCGTCGTCCATCGACGGCAGGTCGTCGTGGACGAGCGAGAACGCGTGCACGAACTCGAGTGCCGCGGCCGCGGGGAGCGCGTCGCGCCAGCGGCCGCCGAGCGCCTCGCACGCGGTGAGCACGAACAGCGGCCGCACGCGCTTGCCCGGGCCGAGCACGCTGTAGCGCATCGCCTGGTGGAGTCGCGCCGGAACGCGCGTCGCCGGCGGCAACGCCCGCGTCAGGTGCCGTTCGACCGCGGCGAGTCGCACGGCGAGCAGCGGACCGGCGTCGAACCCGGCCGAGGCGGTTCGCCCCTGAACTCTCAGAACGGAAGCTCCTCGATTCCGGGGGGCGGTGAGGCGGGACGCGGCGCCGCGCGTCCGCTCGCCGGCGCGGCGGCAGCGGCCGGACCCGACGGTTCGGCCGCCGCGTCGGGATCCAGCTCCATCGACTCGGTCGTCGGGCCCGACTCCCCGCTCACCAGGCGCTCGATCCGGCGCTCGGCCTCGTCCAGCGTCTGGCCGAGCTGGCGCGACAGCTTGACGCCTTCCTCGTAGCGTTCGATCGACACGTCGAGCGTCAGCTCGCCGCGCTCGAGCTCCTCGACGATCGTCTCGAGTCGCTCGAGGGCCTGCTCGAAGCTCGGTGCGTCCGTCGGCTCAGCGGTGGGTGGGTTCTTGCGGGCTGCCATGACTGCCTCCGGTCCTGACCGATTCGACGTGCGCGTCCGCTTCACCCGTGGAGAACTCCAGCCGGACGTGGTCGCCGGGACTCAGCGCGTCGACGGCGCGAACGAGACTACCGTCGGCCGCGTGCACGATGCAAAAGCCGCGGTCCAGCACGAGCCGGGGTGACAACGCGCGCAACTGGTCGTCGAAGGCGTCGAGCCGCCGCCGATGCTCCAGCACCCGGCGCCGCATGGATTCGGTGATCTGATCGAGCAGCCGGTCCGCCGTCTCGCGCCGCGCCGTGAGCTCGCGCGGCCACTCGCGCAGGCCATAGCGCTGGGCGGCCGAGCGCAGCCGCTCGCGCGCCGCGCGGACGCGCGACACGAGCGCCGTACGCGTGCGCTCGATCAGCTCGTCCACGCGCTGGCGCAGCGGTCCCAGCGCGTCGCGCTGCCGGCGGAACCCGTACTTCTCCGTGAGCATCGCCACGCGCCGGCGGCGCCCGGCGACGAGTTCCGCGATGGCGCGATCGGCGTGGTCGCGCAGCACCGCCACGTGGCGGCGGACTTCGGCGCGGTCGCGCACGGCCAGCTCGGCCGCGTTCGACGGTGTGGCGGCCCGCACGTCGGCGACCAGGTCGGCGAGCGTCCAGTCGACCTCGTGGCCCACGGCCGAGATCACCGGTGCCACCGAGGTGTGGATGGCGCGCACGACGGGCTCCTCGTTGAACGCCCACAGGTCCTCGAGCGAGCCGCCGCCGCGGCCGACGATGAGAAGATCTGCGCGTCCCCAGCGGTCGAATGCCGCGATCGCCGCGGCGATCTCCTCGGCGGCCCCCGGCCCCTGGACGCGCACGGGCGCGAGCACGATCCGGACTCCCGGCCAGCGCGCGCGCAGCACCTTCACCATGTCGCGCACCGCCGCCCCGACCGGCGAGGTGACGAGGCCGATGCGCGCGGGGTAACGCGGCAGCGGCCGCTTGCGCGCGGCGTCGAACAGGCCCTCGGCCTGGAGCCGGCGCTTCAGCTCCTCGAGCGCCAGCAGCAGCGCGCCGAGCCCCGCCGGACGCATCTCGCGGGCGAGCAGCTGGTAGCGGCCGCGAGGCTCGTAGACCGAGATGCCGCCGTAGACCTCGACCTCGGCGCCGTCGCGTGGCTCGAACGCGAGACGCTGGGCGCTCGTCCGCCACATCACGCAGTCGATCAGCGCTTCGCGGCCCTCCTTGAGTGCGAAGTAGAGGTGACCGCTCTCCGCGCGCTTGAAGCCGGAGATCTCGCCGCGCACCCACAGCGCGGGGAACCCCGTCTCGAGCGATTCCTTGATGTGGCGCGTCAGTTCGCCGACGGTGAAGACGCGGTCGTCCGAGTCCGGTGCGAGCGCCATCGTGCCCCCGCTCAGACGCGCTCGGCGACCTGCCGCTCGGCCGCGAGCGCCAGGTTGGCGACGACCATGGCGACGGTCATCGGGCCGACGCCGCCCGGCACCGGCGTCAGCGCGCCGGCGATCCGGCTCACCGAGGCCGCCTCGATGTCGCCCGTGAGCCGTGTCGTCTCGCCCGCGTCGCCGGGCTCGTCGCGCGGCACGCGGTGGATGCCGACGTCGACGACGGTGGCGCCGGGCTTCACCCAGTCGCCCGTCACGAACTCCGGCTTGCCCATCGCCGCGATGAGTACGTCGGCCTCGCGCGCGAGATCGATGAGCCCGGGGCCACTCGCACTGTGGCCGAGCGTGACCGTCATGTTGCAGTCCTTCTGCGACAGCAGCGCCGCGAGCGGGCGGCCCACGACGTTGCTGCGGCCGAGCACGACGGCGTGACGGCCGGCGAGCGGGACCTGGTGATGCCGCAGCAGCTCGACGATGCCGAGCGGCGTCGCGGGCACCAGCGCGGGCAGGCCCTGGGCGAGCCGTCCGGCGTTCGTCGGGTGAAACCCGTCCACGTCCTTGGCGGGTGGAATGGCTTCGAGCACGGCCTGGGCGTCGGCGGGTGCGGCCAGCGGCAGCTGGACCAGGATGCCGTGCACGTCGGCGTCGTCGGCGAGCAGTCTCACCTGGTGGACGACGGCGCGCGTGTCGGCGCCGGCCGGCAGCTCGACGCGGCGCACGTCCACGCCGGCGCCCGCGCATGCCTCGGACTTCTTGCGCAGGTAGATGCGCGAGGCCGGATCCTCGCCCACCGACACGAGCGCCAGCGTCGGCGCCGTGCCGCCCGAGCGCAGCCGCGCCACCTGCTGGCGCGCGCGTTCGAGTGCCGCCGCGGCCGGCGCGGCGCCACGCAGCAGGCGCGCGGCACCCGGCCCGTCGTAGCCGCTGCACGCGATCTCCAGACGCCGGATCGCGGACGCGCGCCCGGTGGCGGGATCCACGGTGACGAGCACGGCGTTCAATCTGAGATCTCCCTCGGCCGGCGTCAGCCGCACGGGCATCAGCGTGAGGAAGCGCTTGAGCGCCGCCTCGCGGTCCATGCCGATCACCGAGTCGAATCCGCCCGTCATCCCGGCATCGCACAGGAACGCCGTGCCGGCCGGCAGCACGCGCGCATCGGCGGTGGCGACGTGCGTGTGCGTGCCGAGCACCGCGCTCACGCGGCCGTCGGCGTGCCAGCCCATGGCGACCTTCTCGGCCGTGGTCTCGGTATGGAAGTCGACGAGCACGACCTTGCACTGGCCGCGCAGCTGCTCGAGCGCCTGGTCGAGTGCCCGGAACGGGCAGTCGATCTCCTTCATGAACACGCGGCCGAGCAGGTTGACGACGCCGACCGGCGTGCCGTCCGCCGCGGGGAACACGCCCCATCCCGTGCCCGGAGTCCCGGGCGGCAGGTTCGCGGGGCGCACGAGGCGCTTCTCGTCGGTGAGGTACGCCAGGCTCTCGCGGCGATCCCACAGGTGGTTGCCGCCGGTGATCACGTCGACTCCCGCGCGGAACAGGTCGCCGGCCGAATCCTTGGTGCAGCCGTAGCCGGCCGCGGAGTTCTCGGCGTTGCACACGACGAGGGCGAGGTCGTAGCGGCGTCGCAGCTCGGGCAGCAGCCGGCCGACGACCTCGCGCCCGGGCGAGCCCACGACGTCGGCGATGAACAGGAGGTTCACTCGCGCCTCACTTCGCGTAGTCGACGGCCCGCGTCTCGCGGATCACCGTGACCCGGATCTGGCCGGGGTACTCCATGTCCTTCTCGATCCGCCGGGCGATCTCGGCGGCGAGCTGCTGGGCGCGCGCATCGTCGACGCGCTGGTGCTCGACCATGATGCGCACCTCGCGCCCCGCCTGGATCGCGTACGACTTCTCGACACCCGGGAACGCGTTGGCGATCTTCTCGAGCGCCTCGAGCCGCTTGATGTAGACCTCGAGGCTCTCGCGGCGCGCGCCCGGGCGGGCGCCGGAGATGGCGTCCGCCGCGGAGACGAGCACGGGCCACAGGCTGCCGCCCTGGTAGTCGTCGTGATGGTGTCCCGCCGCCTCGACCACCGCTTCCGGCTCCCCGTGGCGCTTCGTGACCTCCATGCCGAGCTGCGGGTGGCTGCCCTCGTGGTCGTGGTCGATCGCCTTGCCGATGTCGTGCATGAGGCCGGCGCGCTTCGCCATCTTCTGGTCCATGCCGATCTCGGCGGCCATCATGCCGGCGAAGTGCGCGACTTCGATCGAGTGGCGCAGGATGTTCTGGCCGTACGACGTGCGGTAGTGGAGCCGCCCGAGCAGGTTCTGTAACTCGGGCGCGACGCCGTGGACGCCGACCTCGACGCACGCCATCTCGCCCGTCTCACGGATCCGGTTCTCGACCTCGGTCTTGACCTTGGCCACGATTTCCTCGATGCGCGCGGGATGAATGCGCCCGTCGGCCACGAGCCGCTCGAGCGACAGCCGCGCGATCTCGCGCCGCACGGGATCGAAGCCCGACAGGATCACCGCCTCGGGCGTGTCGTCGATGATCACGTCGACGCCGGTGATCACCTCGAACGAGCGGATGTTGCGGCCTTCGCGGCCGATGATCCGCCCCTTCATGTCGTCGCTCGGCAGATGAACGACGGACACCGCGGAGTCCGACACGTGGTCGGCGGCGTAGCGCTGGAGCGCCAGCACGATCACCTTGCGCGCCTCGCGCTCGGCGTTGCGTGCCGCGGTGTCGCGGATCTCGGCGGCGCGGCGGGCGCCGTCGGCCTTGGCCTCGTTCTCGATCGTGGCGACGAGCTGGGCGCGCGCCTCGTCGGCGCTCATGCCGGCGATGCGTTCGAGACGGCTCTGCTCCTCCTTGAGCATGCGGTCGAGCTCGGTGCCGCGCGCCGTGACGTCGGCCTCGCGCTGCTGCAGCTCGGTGTCGGCGCGCCTCAGGTCGCGGTCCTTCTTCTCGATCAGCTCGACGCGCCGGTTGAAGGCGGCTTCCTTCTCCTGGAAGGCGCGCTCAGCCGCGAGCTGGTTGTTGCGCGCGGCCAGCATCTCACGCTCGAGCTGCTGCTTGAGGCGGAGCGCCTCCTCGCGGCCCTCGAGCACGGCGTCGCGCTTGAGCTGCTCGGCCTCGCGCTGGGACTGATCGGTGAGCATCACGGCCTGCCGCTCGGCGCTCTCGAGCCTCAACCGGCCGAGCCGCGCGCGCAACAGGTAGCCGAGTCCAAACCCCACGACGACGCCGAGTACGGCGACGCCGATCCAAATCGCGTTCATGTGGTATCTCCCCTGCGCCCCGGCCGGCTCCTGCGAGCCAGCCGGGACATGATGCAGGGAAGAATCCCCGCCGTATTGCCGTGTGCCCGTTCGTTCTTGAGAACCTGGAGTACCAGGTGGGTGCTCCTCGACGGAGTCGATCCCCCGCGCCGCTTAGGTCCCGTGCGCCGTGAGGCGCCGGGATTCAGGCGAGCGGTGCGACGTCGTCCGCCATTGGAACTCCCAGAACGAATCTAATGGTTCAAGAACGGTTCGGGCGTCACGAGCCCGGCAGGGATATCGCGGCGAATCGAGGGGTTCGCGCGTGGAGCATCAGGTGCCCTCCGCGCTTTCGATCAGGCCGTCGAGCACGGCGTTCAGATGTTCCGTCCGCCGGCTCAACTGCTCCTCATGGCTTTGTGTTTTGTTGCGTTCCTTGAAGAGCTCATCGGCGATATTGAGGGAGGCGAGAATCGCCACCTTGGACAGCGAGGCCACCGGCAGTTTTTCCGTGACCTCACGCATCTTGCGGTCCACGTATGCGGCGACGCCCATGATGTACTCGTGGTCGGCTTCGCCCTTGATCGTGTACGTGTGACCGAAGATCTGAACTTGAACGACGTTCTTGGCGTCCATGGCGTCCCCGCGCTCGCCGCGATGTCTTCCCTGGGGTGCCGCGGACGCATGCGCGCCCGCGACACCGGATCAACTTTCCAGTTTCTCCAGTTTTTTCGCGAGCGCCTCGATTTTCGAGGCGACGTCACGACGCTCGGCTTGCCACTCCCGCTGCTCCTTGCGGAGCTGGGTGACTTCGTGCACGAGTGCCGCGGCGTCGGCTCCCTGGAGGTTTCGCTCCAGGTCCAGAAGTCGGGTCGCCAGCTCGTTGCGTTCCTGCTCGACGCGGCCGCGTTCGTCCCGCAACTGCTGGACGAGGGTAGCCGCCTTCTCGACACGCTCCGCGAGCCGGTCGAGGTCCGTGCGCATCACCGGGGTCTCAGTCGTCATCGCTCTCTCAGCCGGCCTCCGAAGTCCTTGACGATGGCAGCTACGATGCGTTCCTGAACCGCGAGGACCTCGACTTCCGTCAAGGTGCGCTCCGGATGCCGGAACTGAAGGGCGTACGCCATGCTCTTCATGCCCGCCGGCGTGCCGGGCCCCGCGTAGACATCGAACAACTCGATCGAGCCGAGCCACTCCCCCGCCGCGCGGGTGAGCGCCGCCTCCAACTCCTGATGCGTCACCTGCTGCGGCACGAAGAACGCGAGATCGCGCCGCAACGGCGGATACCGGCCCGGAAGTGCGACCGACGGCTGGCGGACGGAACCGCGGACGGGATCGAGCAGCGCCAGGAACAGATGAACCGGCTGTTCGATTTCCCACTCCCGCAGCACCGGCGGCCCCAGCGTCCCCGCCCATCCAATGCGCGAAGTATGGCTTGCAACTTCCGCGCTGGCACCGGGTTTCCAACCAGCGCCAGAATAGGCGCGCCATCGGGGTGAGTCAACGCGCATTTCGTCGAGCCAGGCGTCCCACAGGCCCCGGGCCCCCTCGAAGTCGATCGGCTGAACGGCCGAGTCCTTCGCCGACACGTTCGCGTCGGTGTGCGCGTGCGCGTAGCGGACCCCGGTGACGAGTGCCGCGAGCATGAGCGTCTCTTCGGGCAGCGGGGCATTCGTCGCGGCGAAGCCGTTGCCCACCTCGAACAGCCGCACCGCCGGTGCGCCCTGCCGCAGGTTGTGCGCGCACGCGCGGAGCAGCCCCGGCACGAGATTCGGCCGCAGCACCTCGCCCTCTCGGCTCATCGGATTCATGAGCCGGACGAGCGAATCGGCGCCGCGTCCGAACGGGGCCGCCGCGGCGACCGCCTCGCGTTCCGAGACGAGCGTGCCGCACCACGCCTCGTGGAGGCCGCGCGCGAGCATGGCGCGCCGCGCGCGCTCGATCGTCAGCTCGCGCGCCGAGCGCGTCGCGTAGGTGCCGCCGGTCTCGAGCGGCGCCTCGGGGATCGCGTCGTAGCCGACCGAGCGCGCGATCTCCTCGACCAGGTCGTCCTCCATCTCGACGTCCGGCCGCCAGCTCGGCACGGTGACGCGCAGCGGGTCGCCGGCTTCGACGCCGAACTCGAGTGCGGCGAGGTGCCCCGCCACCTGCTCGGCCGCGACGTCGAGCCCCGCGACACGGCGGATGCGCGAGCCGCGCAGCGTGAGCCGCCGCGGTGCGTCGGCGCGGGCGACGCGGTCGGTGACGGCCGCGGTCGTGAGGCCGGGGCAGCTCAAGCGCAGCACCTCGATGAACCGCGCGATGGCGGCGGGTCCGATCCGCGGATCGACACCGCGCTCGAAGCGCTTGGACGCTTCGGTCGTGAGCCCGAGCCGGCGCGAGCCCCGGCGCACGCGGCGCGGCTCGAACCACGCGCACTCGAGCAGCAGCGACGTCGTGCCGTCGGTGACCTCGCTGTCGGCGCCGCCCATGATGCCGGCGAGCGCCGTCGGCCGGTCGCGATCGGCGATCACCAGGATCTCGGGATCGAGCGCGCGCGCCTTGCCGTCGAGCGTGGTCATCGTCTCCCCCGCGCGCGCCCTGCGGACGCGGATCGCGGGGCCGGCGAGCTTCGCGAGGTCGAACGCGTGGAGCGGCTGCCCGTATTCGAACAACACGAGATTTGTGACGTCGACGACGTTGCTGATCGGGCGCTGGCCCATGCGCTCGAGCCGCTCGATCACGCCGCGCGGCGACGGCGTGACGCGCACGCCTTCGATGACGACGGCGATGTAGCGCGCGCAGCCCTCGGTGTCCTCGATCTCCAAATCGAACGGCACACCCTGGGGCGCCACGTCACGCAGACGGCGCACGGCGTCGGCCGTCCACGAGGCGCCGAACGCCGCCTTCACCTCGCGCGCGAGCCCGATGATGCCGAGGCCGTCCGGCCGGTTGAACGGCGTCTCGATCTCGAGTACCGCGTCGGGCTCGGGCAGCAACTGGGCGAACGGCGCGCCCGGGGCGAGCCCGGCCGTATCGGGTGAGAACGCCGCGAGGTCGAGGATGCCATGGTGGTCGTCGGAGAGCTGGAGCTCGCGGGCCGAGCACAGCATGCCCTGGCTTTCTTCGCCCCGAATCTTCGACT
>JANLWK010000136.1:0-11432 GCA_031364505.1 Candidatus Eiseniibacteriota bacterium
GACGCGCCCTGCGTCACCGCGTGCCCCACCGGCATCGACATTCCGGGATTCATCCACAAGATCGCGACGGAGAACCTGCGCGGCTCGGCCCGGCGCATCCTGTCGGCCAACCTGCTCGGCTACTCCTGCGCGCGCGTGTGCCCGGTCGAAGTGCTGTGCGTCGGCGCGTGCGTGTACAACGAGTGGCATCGCACGCCGATCGCGATCGGGCGACTGCAGCGCTACGCCGTCGAGTCGGTGCTCGTGGACGGACGCGCCCCGATGCTGTTCACGAAGGCCCAGGCGACGGGGAAGAAGGTCGCCTGCATCGGTGCCGGCCCCGCCTCGCTCGCCGCGGCGGGCTACCTGGCGCTCGAAGGCGTGTGCGTCACGCTGTTCGAGAAGCGCAAGCTCGCGGGCGGGCTCAACACCACGGGCATCGCACCGTACAAGATGCACGCCGAGGACGCCCTGCGCGAGATCGCGTTCCTGCGTGAGCTGGGCGTGACGGTGAAGGATGGCGTCGAGATCGGCCGCGACGTCTCGGCCGCCGATCTGCTGCGCGACCACGACGCCGTGTTCCTGGGCGTCGGACTCGGCGCCGATTCGAGCCTCGGCATCCCGGGCGAGGCCGGTCCCGGCGTCGTGGGTGCCACGGCCTGGATCGAGCGCATGAAGGTGGAGCCCGGCTTCCGGCTCGGCCCCGTGACGCACGCGGTAGTGATCGGCGGCGGCAACACGTCGCTCGACGCCGCCCGCGAGCTGGCGCACCTCGGAGTGACGGAGGTCGTGATGGCGTACCGCCGCGGCGAGGCCGACATGTCCGGCTACAAGCACGAGCTGGCCGCCGCGCGGCGCGAGGGCGTGAAGCTCGTCGAGCGCGCGGTGCCCAAGGAGTTCGTGCGCGACGCCTCGGGTGCGCTCGCGGCGCTCGGGCTCCAGGACGGACGCCAGATCCCGTGTCAGCTCGCGATCATCGGCATCGGGCAGTCCAAGCCCCGCGAGCTGGCCGCCCAGTTGCCCGGTGTGGAGGTGGACGCCAAGGGCCTCGTCCAGGCGGACGCCACGACCGGCCGTACCGGCAACGCCAGGGTTTTTGCCGGCGGGGACGTGCTGGGCGGCGAGCTGGTCGTCACGGCCGTACAGGACGGCAAGCGTGCGGCCCGCGCGATTCTCGAGGGACTGCACGTCGAGGTTCGCCCCGACGCCCCGGTCCGCGCCGGCCACGTCTAGCGCCGGCCGAGCGTCCTTGCGCCTTATTTACTTGGCTTCCCCCGTTCGGCGGCTTAAACTTTTGCGTTTGAAAAGGGTGCGGCGCGGGATTCATCGAAGCGGGCAGTACATCGGAGCGAATTCACGCACCGTGTCGCACCCCTCATCTTGACCCGCCGCAATCGCCTCGGCCTGCGCGCCTTCTGGCGCGACGTCAGCGAGGGGCTGACGCTCCAGCAAATGTGGAGCCAGTTCCGCCACGATGCCGGCACCAGCGTCCGCGTCTACACGCGCGACTTCGGGGCCGCCGAGGCCCCGCGCAGCATGCGCGGATCGTTCGACATCGCGCGGGCCGCGTTCTGGGCGGTGCTGCGCAAGCTGTCGCCGCCGCGCCGGGCCCTGCTGCTCGCGGCCCTGCTCATGCTCCTGCTCGGCGGCATCGCGCGTGCAGCAACCGCCGTGAGCGCCCCCGCCGAGCGAACATGGGAGACGGTCGTCGACATGTTCGCCGTCCGCGGAGTCCCCATCCGTCTGATGGATAGCGACAAGGGGCGCATCGCCACGCACCAGGTGGACGTGAATCCGAGGAAGACCGAGAAGTGGGCGGAGTGTGGCAAGAAGTACTTCGGTCGCTATGCCTACTTGGCGAATCGCGCGAGCTACGAGGTGTTCATCGCCGGGGATAGCGTTGCGAGCACGGTGAGGGTCGTCGCTCACTGGGCGAGCACCGGCGGGTCGCAGGAAATCCCGGAGTGCAGAACCACGGGCGTGGGGGAGAGCGAGTTCGAGGCGGAGATCAAGCGCAGTGCGGAGGCCGCACTCCCACGTGAGGCGACGCCCGTCAAAGCCTCGGCCAGCCGTGCCTGGGACGCGGTGGTCGACGTGCTCGAGTCGCGGCGACTGCTACCCATCGAGACGATGGATCGTGACCACGGATCCATTGCGATCGATGAGTCCGGCGGCGGCCGTCAGGAGGCCGTGTTTCGCGCCTACCGAGGGACCTGCTACGTCGTCGTGCGGGGCGACAGCGCGGCATCCACGCTCAGCATGTCGATCCGCTGGTCGAAGAAGGGCATCGCCGATGAGGTCACCGAGCGCACGTACAGGACCAAGCTCGAGACCGCGCTGCTGTCCGAGATCAAGGCGGACGCCGAGAGCACGGTTGCGCGGGGCGTGACGCCGGTTGCCGCCCCCGTGGGCCGCACATGGGACGCGGTGACCGACGCGTTTGCGTCGCGCGGGATTCCGATTCGAACGATGGAGCGTGCCGCCGGGTACATGGTCTCGAACCTCGTCGTCGTCGATTACCGGCAGGCGGCGCAGTGGGCGAAGGAGTGTGGCACGAACTATCTCGTCGTGCCGATCGACGCGGATCGAGTGATCTACAGCGCCGTCGTGCGCGGGAACGACACAGCGTCGACGGTCCGCGTGCGGGCTCGCTGGACGCACGGCAGCCGGCCGGAAGAGCCCGACTTCATGGGATGCGGCTCGAGACACGTGCGAGAACGCGAGCTGGAGGACGCGATCAAGCTCGGCGCCGAAACGACGGCCCCGGGCGGCGCGATGGCGGTCGGCGCCTCGGTCGACCGCACGTTGCGCGCGGTGTCGAGTGTATTTACGAATCAGGGGATCCCCATTCTCACGTGGGATCAGGCCAATGGGTTCGTGGCCACCGAACACCTGAGCATCAGCGGAAAAGAGTCCAAGGCGTGGGCGGACTGCGGCAAGCTGCTCGGTATGCGCTCCAACGCCGACCGCGCGATCTACAACGTGTTCGTGCGAGGGGACAGCGCCCAGTCCACCGTGAGGGTCGCCGTCCACTGGACGGACATGATCAAGGACGATCCCGAGTACGCGGAGTGCACGTCCACGAACGTGCGCGAAAGCGAACTCGAAGCCGCGATCAAGGCGAGCGCGGAAGGGCATTGAGGGCGAGGCGTGCCACCTCGGGCACGCGCGCGGCGAACTCGGCCCACAGCCCTTCGCTGGCGGCTGCGTTGCCCCCTCGCGTATGGTCAGTCTCCCATGACACTCTCCGCCGCGACTCGCCTCGGTCCCTACGAAATCGTCTCTCCGCTCGGCGCGGGCGGAATGGGCGAGGTCTATCGCGCGAAGGACACGCGGCTCGGCCGCGAGGTGGCGATCAAGGTGCTGCCCGCGCACCTGATCGAGAACGCCGAGGTCCGCAGCCGCTTCGAGCGCGAGGCGCGCACCATTTCGAGCCTCAACCATCCGCACATCTGCACGCTGCACGACGTGGGGCGGGAAGGGGACACCGACTATCTCGTGATGGAGCTGGTCGACGGCGAGACGCTCGCGCAGAAGCTCACGCGCGGGCCGCTCCCCAACAACGAAATCCTGAAGCTCGCCACGCAGATCGCCGACGCGCTCGACCGTGCGCATCGCGCGGGCATCGTCCATCGCGACTTCAAGCCCGGGAACGTGATGGTGACGCGCTCGGGCGCCAAGCTCATGGACTTCGGCCTCGCCCGCACCGGCGTCACCTCCGGGGCCGCTCCGGGCAGCACCTCGGGCGGCGTTACGATCGCGCAGCTCACCCAGTCGCCGACCATGGTCTCGCCGCTCACGCAGCAGGGCTCGCTGATCGGCACCTTCTTGTACATGGCGCCGGAGCAGCTCGACGGCAAGGAGGTCGATACCCGCAGCGACATCTGGGCGTTCGGCTGCGTGCTCTACGAGATGGCGACCGGCCGCCGAGCGTTCGAGGGGAAGACCCAGGCGAGCCTGATCGGCGCGATTATGAACTCCGAGCCACCGCCGATCGCCGCGAGCGGATCGACCGCGTCACCGGCGCTCGAGGCGCTGATCCGCGCCTGCCTCGCGAAGGATCCCGAAGAGCGCATCCAGACCGCGCACGACATCAAGCTACAGCTCTCGTGGATCTCGCAGTCGGGCTCGGTCACCGGTGCGACGCCCGTCGAGCTGCCGAAGCGGCGCCGCAGCCACGAAACGATCGCGTGGGCGGTCGCGGGGCTGGCGGTCGCGGCGCTGGCGTTCGTGGCGTGGCGATCGATGAAGCCGACGACCTTCGGCTCGGAGCAGGTGCGTTTCAACGTGCCGGTGCCGAACAACGTCGACAACGTCGACTTGCCACGGATCTCCCCCGACGGCCGCCTGATCGCCTTCACCGGCCACGACAACTCGGGCCGCACGATGCTCTGGGTGCGCCCGCTGCGCTCGCTTGCGGCGAATCCGCTGCCCGGGACCGAAGGCTGCGGCCGTGCGTTCTGGTCGCCCGACAGTCGCTACCTGGCCTACTTCACGAACGGCAAGCTGTGGAAGATTCCCGCCCTGGGCGGCCCGCCTCAGCAGATCTGCGATGCGCCGAACGGCTTCGACGGATCCTGGGGCAAGAGCGGCGTGATCCTCTACGACGGGAGTGCGTCGGCGGATCCGATTCGCCGCGTGAATGCGTCGGGCGGCATCGCGACCGAGGCCATGCCGTTCGATTCGCTGCTTGGTGTGGGCTGGCCCGCGTTCCTGCCCGACGGCCAGCACTACATCTATACGTTGCTCGATGTGAACCAACCCACGCTGATGGTCGGCAAGCTCGGCGAACCGAAGGGCAAGCCGCTCGGGCTTGCGGGCTCGCGCGTGGAGTACTCGGTCGACGGGCACCTGCTCTATGTGCGCAACCAGACGCTGCTCGCGCAGCGGTTCAACTCGCGCACCCTCAAGACCACCGGCGAGCCGTTCCCTATCGCCGACTCGCTCCCGACCGGCGGAAACGCGCAGGCGAACTTCTCGGTCTCGACCAACGGTGTGCTGCTCTATCGCGCGGTTGGGGCGCTGACCAGTCGCATCGAGTGGCGCGACCACAACGGCAGGGAGATCTCGCGCGTCTCGACGCCCCAGCAATACCGTGCACCGAGTCTCTCTCCCGACGGGACTCGGCTCGCCATCCGCCGAACCGAGGCCAACGCCGCCGCGGCCGACATCTGGACGATCGATCTGGCGCGCGGCATCAGCACCCGACTGACGTTCGATCCCGGCGTCGACGCAAACCCGTTGTGGTCGCGAGACGGCTCGAAGATCGTCTGGTCGGCGGTCCGCAACGGCATCACCAGCCTTCGGATCAAATCGGCGAGCGGACTCGGCAACGAGGAGATCCTGGTCCGGACCGCCGTCGGCGCCGTGTGGGCCGAGGATTTCTCGCCCGATGGCCGCTTCCTGCTCTATGGAACCAGCCAGGGAAGCCGCGCCCAGATTCACGTGCGCGGGATGAGTGAGGACACCACGAGCCGCATGCTCTTCGAATCCAGTTTCTTCAGCGGTCAGTCACGCTTCTCGCCCGATGGCCGTCGCATCGTTTACGCCTCGAACGAATCGGGGCGCCCCGAGATCTACGTCGGCAATTTCGAGGGTCCTCCCGCCAAGTGGCAGGTCTCGACCGAAGGCGGGATCGACCCCCGCTGGGCGCCGAACGGGCGTGAACTCTTCTACATCGCGCCCAACCAGAAGATGATGTCCGTTCCGATCGGCGCCGGGCCCGACTTCGTGCCGGGTACGCCGGTCGAGGTGATGCCGGCGCGCTACGACGCACTACCTCGCAACTCGTATTGCATCTCGCCGGACGGCCAGCGCTTCCTATTCCTGATCCCCGAGAGCGATCAGAACTGGCCGATGACGGTCGTCGTGAACTGGCAAGCGAGCGGCGAGCGCCGGTAGAAGCGCGGTGCCGGGACGGGCGCCGGCCACTCAGGAGCGTTCGCTGCGGCCGCTGGCACCACGCCGCCGGCGGGCGAGTGCCGCCGCTACCAGCGCCCGAACAGGCGGGCGGTTGGCCTCGGCCAGGGAGCGGATTTTTACGTGACGCAGCGACTTGCCGGTGCCTTCCAGCAGCTGTCCGGGGTCCGCCAGCACCGCTCCTTGATAGAAGCCGAGATTGACATACCCGCGCATGGGCATGATGTAGGCGTAGCCCTCGGTCATCTTCTTCGGCCCGACGCCATAGGTGGCCGCGTTGTCGCCGAGCCGCACGGTCTCGACCGCGCTAGCGTCGACGGCCCGGATGATGGCCCGCAAGCGCCGCGCGATGGCCGCGAGGTCGGGCGCGACATCCACGAGCAATTCGTCGAAGGTGCCCTGCGCCGCTTTGGGTAGCTTCGAGGTGGTCACGGTGCCAGACGATATGTCGGCTCGACGTGAGCGGCAACCGTCAAAGGGATGGAACATGGATGGCTTCTCGACCCGCGTGGCGAAGGAGCTGTTCGCGTGGCGGCCCGACTGGGAGCGTCATGCCTCCGAGGGACCGGGGGCGAGGTCCAGGAACCCCGAACACGAATCCTGCCTGTGGGTGAGGTTCCTCGGGTCGCCCCGCGACGACGAGCACCTGCTGGAGTTGGCCACGTATGACGACGAGATCACCGTCTCGCTCGGCGGCGAACACCTGCACATGGGCGGGGACGCGATGGGAGCCGGAGCCCTGGAACGCCTGGTCGTCCGGGCGGTCGTGCTCATCGATGACCTTCTGGCCGAGCGCATGGTGGCCGGCACGATACGTTGGCGCATCGTCGGTCTCACGGGCGGTGGGCTCGTCACACTCGAAGGCGCGAAGGACAGCCTATAGTGGCGAGTGATCCGGGTGCGATCGTGGAAAGGAACTCACGATCGCGACGCATGAGCAGGAGCCGGACGCCACCTTCCGCTTCCCTCGTGATCGTTCGATAGCCCGAGGGCACCTTCCGCTTCCCGGCCGCCGTGCGGATCGCGTAGTCTGCCGCGATGACCTTGGCCGCAGGCACCCATCTCGGGCACTTCGAAGTCGTGGCACCCCTCGGCGCCGGCGGCATGGGCGAGGTGTTCCGCGCCCGCGACACCCGGCTCGGCCGCGATGTCGCGATCAAGGCGCTCCCCGCCGCGTTCGCGCTCGACCCCGAGCGCGATGCGAGGTTCGAACGCGAGGCGAAGCTGCTCGCGTCGCTCAACCACCCCAACATCGGAGCGATCCACGGGCTCGAAGAGGTCGGCGGCGTCCGCTACCTCGTGCTCGAGTTCATCGACGGCGAGACGCTCGGCCGCCGGCTGTCGCGCGGCGCGCTGCCCCTCGGCGAGGCACTCGACGTGTGCCGCCAGATCGCGACCGCGGTCGAGGCCGCGCACGAGAGCGGCGTCGTGCACCGCGACTTGAAGCCCGGCAACGTCATGCTCACGGCGGCCGGCACGGTGAAGGTGCTCGACTTCGGGCTCGCGAAGTCCGCTGCTCCCGGTTCGCCGTCGGACCCGAACCTGTCCGCCTCGCCCACCATGACGTACGCCGCGACGGCGGCGGGCGTCATTCTCGGCACGGCGGCGTACATGTCGCCCGAGCAGGCACGCGGCAAGGCGGTCGACCGCCGCACCGACATCTGGTCGTTCGGCTGCGTGCTGTACGAGTGCCTCACCGGCCGCCGCTGCTTCGATGGTGAGACGACGTCCGACCTGATCGCGAGCATCCTGCAGGGCGAGCCCGACTGGAACGCGCTGCCGGCGCAGGCGCCGGCGCGCGTGCGCGAACTGCTGCGCCGCTGCCTCGACAAGGACGCGCGCCGGAGACTCCGCGACATCGGCGACGCGCGGATCGAGCTCGAAGAGGCGATCGCGCAGCGCACGTCGAGCGCATCCGGCATCGCGGCCGCCGCAGCGGCCGCGGACGCGCGCACGGCGGCGCCGCGGCTAGCGTGGGCGCTCGGCGCGATGGCCGGCGCGGTGGCCACGCTGGCCGCGGCGTTCGCGTGGCAGGCGGCGCATCGCGCGCCCGCGGCGGGGGTGACCCGCTTCGAGATCGCGAGCGCCGATGCGATGCGCATCTCGGTGGACCCTGGGAACCTCGCGCTGTCGCCCGACGGCACGCAGATCGCGTTCGTCGCCGGCGACTCGACCCACGGCCAGCTGTGGGTGCGCCCGCTGAGTGCGCTCGCGGCGCGGCCCATCGCCGGCACCGACGGCGCGCTGCTGCCATTCTGGTCACCCGACGGGCAGTCGATCGGCTTCTTCACCGACACCAAGCTCAAGCGCGTGCCCGCCGCCGGCGGCGACGTGCAGGAGCTGTGCGACGTGAAGCGCGCGCGGGGCGCCGCGTGGAGCCGGGACGGCGTGATCGTCTACTCGCCGACGTCCGACGGCCCGCTCTTCCGCATCGCGGCGACCGGCGGCGATCCGCAACCACTGACGTCGCTCGACAGCACGAAGCACGAGAGTGGGCACCGCTTTCCCGAGTTCCTGCCGGACGGACGGCATGTGCTGTTTTCGGTGCTGCCGTCGAAGGACGCGCGATACGACATCGACTGTGTGCGGCTCGACGGGGGCGCGCGCGAGCGCGTCGCCTCGCTTCCGAGCGGGGTGCACTATGCGGCGCCGGGCTGGCTGCTGTACGCACGCAAAGGCGCCGTCACCGCGCAGCGGTTCGACGCGGGTCGCCGCCGCACCCGCGGAACGGCGCTGTCGCTTCGCGACGCGCTGCAGCCGACGGGCTTCGCCGGCAGCGCCGGGTTCGCCGTCGCACGCAACGGCACGATCGCGTATGGCCCCGTCATCTCCCTGATGACACGCCTGAGTTGGTTGGGAGCCGAAGGCCACGCCGTGGGATCGGTCGCCGTCCCACCCGGTCCCTACCGCACCGCCAAGGTGTCGCCCGACGGCAGGCGGGCCGTGGTGGAGAAGCTCGATGTCAGCGGGCGGGCCGAGCTCTGGTTGTGCGACCTCGAGCGCGGCACGTTGTCGCGGCTGTCGGTCGACGGCGAATACGACCCGACCAACGCCGCGTGGTCCCCGGACGGTTCTCGCGTCGCGTACCTCGTCGGCTCGCCGCAGCACATTGTCGTGCGCACGGTGAACGGCGCGACGCCGCCCCAGACATACCTGGCGGAAGACCCGGCGTTCAAGACTCTCTCGGGCTGGACGCCGGACGGCCAGTACCTCGTGTACTCGCGACAGGACCCGTCCAGTCGCAACGACGTCTGGCTGCTGCCGATGACTGGCGACCACATGCCGCGGTCGTATTACGCGTCGCCCTACAACGATTTCTGCGGCGGCCTTACCGTCGACGGCCGCTGGATGATGCTCAACTCCGACGAGACCGGCAAGAACGAGGCGTACGCGCTGGCGTTCCCCGTGCCGGGCACGAAGACGCAGGTGACGACCGGCGACGACCTCGGCGCCGGCGTGTTGCGCGGCACGAACCTCATCACCGCATATCGTGGCCGGGCCGACGTGGTCGTGCGGATCGCCGACGTGATGCCAGGACCCGAATTCCGACTCGGTCCCTGGCGCCCATTCGTGACGGTGCCGGGCGACCGGCTCGACGTCTCGTCCCCGGCAGGGGCAAACCGATCGCTGATCTTGCGTCCGGTCGGCGCGGCGCCGCGCGCGAGCATCGGCATCGTGATGAACTGGCCCGCGGCACTGCCGGCGAAGTAGTGGTTTACAATTGCCCATGGACGAGCGCAGTCATTCGGAGTCGCGAGGAGACTCGAAGCGATGAACGTCGAGAACGAATACCGCCTGTTGATTGACGCAATGTCGGTAGCCGAGCGCGTGCGACGAGCGGAAGCGCTGTTTCGCTGGTCCCGGGACTTTCTGGCTCGTTCGATTCGTGCGACGCAAGGGCCAATGTCCGAGGCCCGCCTCAAGCGAGAAGTCGCACTACGGCAGTACGGCTCGGATCCGGCCGCCCGGCGGCTGATCGACGAATGGCCCGGCTGTGTTCCCGACTGAGGGGTTTCAGCCGACGCTGTCGAAGTTGACCGCCGTGCTCGACCGCCTTCGGATCAGGTATCAGCTGACCGGGGGGATAGCGACGATTGCCTACGGCGAGCCTCGAATGACTCAGGATGTCGACCTCGTCCTCGACCGTGATCGGGTGCTTGCGGTGGAAGATGAGTTCTTCGGCGCGTTGGCCCAGGCGGGACTTCATTTCGACGAGCCCACGGCTCGCAATGCCATCGCAGCGCAGCAGATGTTTCAGCTGACCTGCGCCGGATCCTCGCAGGGGCGACTCGTGACGAGCTTCGCGCCGTGGAGCGGACGGCCGGCGAGATGGGCCTGGCCGATCTGCTCGCAGAAGTGCTCGACGAGCCGGACGAGATCGGGGTCTAGCGAATCCTACGCCGCTTCCGCCCGCAGCTGATCCACGAGCTTCGTCACCGCGCCCTTGGCGTCGATAAGAGGTACATTGATCGAATGATCCGAAGTCGCGCAGCCTTCGCGCCGTTCGTTCTAGCGCTGTTGCTGGTGCTGTCGTTCTCGAGCGGCCCGGTGCCGTGTCGCGCCGCCCGCGCGATGCACGGCGCGCACGCTGCGGCCGCGGACGCCATCTGCTCGCAGCCGGTCTGGAGCGCCGACGGGAGTCAGCTCGACGGCCGCTTCGGGACGGTCGCCCCCGCGGGCGACGTCAACCACGACGGCTACGCCGACGTGCTGATCGGCGCCTACAGCGAGGACCACCCGGAGGTGGACGAGGGTCGCACGTATCTCTACCTCGGCGGGCCCTCGGGGCTGTCGCCGTCGCCGGCCTGGACCGCCGAACCCGATCAGGCCGGGGCCCGCTTCGGCGACAAGCTCTGCACCGCAGGCGACGTCAACGGCGATGGCTTCGACGACGTCATCAACGGTGCCGGCCTCTACGACAGCGGCGAGGTGGACGAGGGCCGTGCCTACGCGCACCTCGGCTCGGCCGCCGGCCTTCAGGGGCAGCCCGCCTGGACGCGCGACGGCAACCAGACGGGAGCCAACTTCGGCGCCTGCGTTCAGTCCGCGGGCGATGTGAACGGCGACGGCTACGGCGATGTCATCGTCGGCGCGTGGCTCTACGATCACGGGGAGGTCGACGAGGGCGGCGCCTTCGTCTACTTGGGCTCCGACTCCGGGCTCGCCGACGTGCCCGCCTGGACGGGCGAGAGCAATTCCACCGGCGCGGTGTACGGATACTTCTGCACTCGCGCGGGCGACCTCAACGGCGATGGCTATGAGGACATCGTCGTCGGCGCACGGCGCTTCGGCGGCAACGGTATTCGCAAGGAGGGCCGCGTCTACGTTTACTACGGATCGGCGACGGGGCCTTCCGTGATTCCGGACTGGACGCTCGATGGCGGTCAGAAGGACGGTGAACTGGGAACCTCGCCCGCGCCCGCCGGCGACGTGAACGGCGACGGCTACGACGACCTGCTGGTGAACGCGCCGCGCTACAACGCGCCGAACGTGGACGAGGGGAAGGTGTGGCTCTACCTCGGCTCGGCCACCGG
>JANLWK010000168.1:0-7216 GCA_031364505.1 Candidatus Eiseniibacteriota bacterium
GTGGTGGTGCGGCAGGACGCGCGCGCGCGGCCCAGGTGGCCGCGAGCCTCGCGGGCAGCACGTCGTCGCTGACGAACGCGCTGTCGGGCCTGTCGTCGGCGCTCGGCAGCGCGTCGGTCGGCAGCGCGCCCGCGCGCGCCACGAGCGCCTCGCGCGTCGTGGCCTCCGGGCGGAGCGCCGCGCAGCTCGGCTCGGTCGGCGGCTCGGCGGCCGGCCACACCGGCTCGGCCGACGTCGGCGGCTCGGCCGTCCGCGGCAACGTCATGTCGATCGGTTCGCTGTCGGCATGGGGCAACGGAGTCGGCGGCGGCGGCGGCACGGGCAGCGGCTGGGGCACCGGCAGCGGTAACGGCATGGGCAACGGCGGCGGCGATGGCGGCTCGGGCAACGGCTGGGGCGGCGGCGTCGGTGACGGCACCGGCAGCGGCGGTGGCACCGGGGGCGGCACGGGCTCGAGCGGCGGCGGTGGCGGAGGTGGCGGCGGCGGCAGCCGCGGCGCCGCGCCCGGCATCTACCGCAGCAACGCCTCGCTGATGGCCGTGGTGCAGAAGTACGCGGCGGGCATCCAGTTCTGTTACGGCAACGAGCTGAAGCGCCACGAGGGGTTGAAGGGCAAGCTCGTCGTCGCGATCACGGTCGCCGCGTCGGGTGAAGTCACCGAGGCGATCGTGGTGCAGAACTCGATGAACGTGGCGACGCTCACGTCGTGCGCGCTATCGCAGATCCGCGACTGGAAGTTCCCGGCGATCCCGGCGGGCGTGACGACGTTCCAGGTCCCGTTCGTGTTCACGCCGCCGAACTGATCCGCGCCATCATCTGGCCGGCGGTGGGGCCCGCTCGCGGGGCCCGCGACGGCGTTCTACGGGTTCACTCCCGTTACGGACTCACCGCCCGCAGCGTACGGAGGTGCTCCTGCCCCTCCCCACTCGAGCGCGCGCAGATCTGCTGCATCGCGTTCATCACCGGGCCCGCGAGCTGCTTCGTGTTCGCATGCGCGCCGTCGTGGATGGCCACCATGACGTCGGCGATCGACAGCATGCCTTCGATGCGGCCCACGACGTCGAGAACCGGCAGCCGGCGCACGCGGTGGGATCCCATGCGCGCGAGCGCCGTCTCGATGTCCTCGTCGGGGCTCGCGGCGGCCACGTCGCGCGCCATGACGTGCGACACGTTCAACTGCTCGGGCGGGCGGTGCTGCGTCGCCGCGGCGATGCAGATGTCACGGTCCGTCACCACACCGAGCACGCGTCCGGTCACGTCGACGACGGGCACGATGCCGCAATCCTGCCGCCACATGATCATGGCCGCCTTCGCGAGGTCGGCGTCCGGCTCGCACGTCTCGACCTCGCGATTCATGAAGTCCCTGACCCGCATGTTTCACCTCGCGAATGTAGAAATGACGTCGGTGGGGAGTGTAAGAGCGCGAAACGTGGCGACGCGCGCCGGCCGGCGGGCTGGTGCCGGTCCCGGCGCATGTTCCGCGACCTCAACGCATTGAATGGCGATCGTCGAGTTCGTGGTGCGTCCACCACGTTCGCGTTCCGTCTCCTGAGCGCTCGAGCATGCAAGGCGCGGACCGCGTGGTGTCATGCGCCCAGCGGCGTTTCACGCGTTGTAACGGCGCGCATCCGTCCCTACATCGACGCATGACACGATCCACACGTCGGGGCCGGAAATCGTTGCCGTGTCGCGCAGGCTCCTCGTGTCGACGGATGGAGCGGTCCTTGCTCGACGGTAATGCACTGCCGTCACTCACCGCGCCGCTCGTCAATCGCAACACGACTCAGGAGGGTTGTGCCATGTCGGCCAGCAATCTCAGGGAATTGTTCATCGATGAATTGAAGGACATGTACGACGCCGAGCAGCGCGTCTCCAAGGCGCTTCCGAAGCTGGTCGAGGCCGCGGAGTCCGAGCAGCTCAGCTCCGCGTTCAGGGGCCATCTCGACGAGACCGAGGAGCACGTCACGCGTCTCGAGGAGATCTTCGACCTGTTCGACGAGACGCCGACCCGCAAGAGCTGCCGCGCCATGATCGGCCTGGTCGAAGAGGGCGAGAAGCTGATGCGCGAGAACGGCGGTCCGGGCGTGCGCGACGCGGCGCTCATCGCGGCGGCGCAGAAGATG
Source organism: Candidatus Eiseniibacteriota bacterium (assembly GCA_031364505.1). GTDB lineage: Bacteria > Eisenbacteria > RBG-16-71-46 > RBG-16-71-46 > RBG-16-71-46 > JANLWK01. The sequence goes on from JANLWK010000168.1 coordinate 2,124, forward strand.
GAGCACTACGAGATGGCCACGTACGGCACGCTCCGCACGTGGGCCACGCATCTCGGCAACGAGCGCGCCTCGAAGATCCTCCAGAAGACGCTGAACGAGATCGGCATGTCGGCGCAGAAGCTGTCGTCGCTCGCCGACGCGATCGACGGCGGACCGCGCGGCAAGGAGATGCGTATGGAGATGAACGGCAAGGACGAGAACGGCTCGACGCGGGGGCATGCCTCCGTCACGGACGACGACGAGGACGATGACAACGACGCGATGACCGACGACGGGGCGATGGAGTCGGACACGCCGAAGTTGAAGAAGCGCGCGCCCCGATCCAACCGGCTCTCGAGGAAGCGGTAGCGCGGTGCCCGCCGCGCCGCCACCGGAGCTAAGCGCGGCGGGCGTCGTAGATGCGCTTGAGGCTCGCCACCATGTGATGGTGGTCCCACGTGCCCCGGACGCGCTCGCGCCCCCGCGCCGCGAAGTCCGCGCGCAGCGCGTCGTCGTCCACGAGCCGCGCGGTCCGCTCGGCGAACGCCTCCACGTCGTACTGCGGCACCACGAAGCCCGTGACGCCTTCCTCGATAACCTCGTGGATGCCTTCGACCTCGAACGCCACGACCGGAACGCTGCACAAGTAGGCCTCGACCGCGGCGCGCGGCAGCCCCTCGCGCAGCGAGGTCAGCAGCATCAGGTCGGCGACGGACACCGCCTCGGGCACGTTCTCCCGGAATCCCGCGAAGATCGTCGACTCTCCGACGCCGAGCGCCTCGGCCTGCCTCATGCAGTCGTCCTTGAGTTCGCCCTCGCCGATGAACAGCAGCTTGAGCCGCGGGTGACTCGGCGCGAGCTTTGCGAACGCCTCGATCGTGTAGCGCTGGGCCTTGGAATATGAGAACCGGCCCACGTTGACCATCACGAAATCGCCATGCTCGATGCCCAGCGCGCGGCGCAGCTCGACGCGCTTCGCGCGCGCCCGCGCGGCCTGCTCCTCGAAGCGCGCGACGTCGACGCCGCTGTAGACGACTTCGTACGGAATGCCGAGACCGACGCGGGCCTTGTGGTACTCCTCGACCGTGCTCCGGCTGACGGCGACGATGAGATCGGCGGCGCCGATCGTCCACTTCTCCGCGAGGATGTAGAACGTCCGTTTGAGCCGGCTCAGCGGGTCGTTGAACGCCACGCCGTGGAGCCCGTAGATGATGTACGGGCAGCGCGCGAGCCAGGCCGCGACGCGCGTGATCAGGCTCGCCTTGGTCTCGTGCGTGTGGACGATGTCGTAGCGCTCGGCGCGGATCAGGCGGACGAACCACCCGAGCGCCAGCAGGTCCTTGATCGGATGGATCGGCCGGACCATGTGCGGGCAGATCATGAACTTGAGCCCGGGGACGTCGATGAACTGGTTCTGGTGGATGTTGGGTCCGACGGCGAAATGGACCTCGTAGTCGTCCACCGTGTTCTGGACCGTCAGGAGCACGTTCTGATCGGCCCCGCCCCCGGGAGCGAGCCAGGTCATGGTGTGGAGGATCTTGAGCTTGCGTCGCATGGCGGGACGCGGTTCGGGCTCCGAACGGAGCGAGGCCGTGGAGGCTGGGGGCATCGGCGGACTATATCATCGGCGCGATGCCGTCGCTGGAGCGCGACGCGCGACCGGGCTACCGATAGATCAGTTTGAGCCGACCCCACGTCGCCGTGCGGCTCGCGACGGGCGGGCCCTCGGTGTTCGGCAGCAGGCCGTGCAGGCACAGGGCGTCGATCAGCCCGCCCGGCGCGTCATACGGTGAGTTCGGCGGGTGCGCGAACGTGAGCTGGTTCGGGGACACGGGCCCGCCGCACACGACGTGCTGGGCGAAGATGCTGACGTACGGCAGCGTGCTGAAGGCGGTCGGCCCGGAGATGTTGTTGTAGTGCTCGGCGCGCACCTCGCCGTCGGTGACGAGGATGACCGGCACGTTCGGCGACTGTATGCCCGCGAAGAAGCGGATCCCGACGGACAGCGACGCCGGCTGGCTCACGTCCTGGTTCATGCCCGAGACGATGACGAGGCAATCGTTGGCGGTGCCCGTGACCTTGGCCAGCGCGTTCGAGCGGAGCCCGTGGTCGAGCATCCAGATCACCGTGCCCGACACGTTGATCTGGAGCGCCGGGTCGTTGTCCGCGACGAACACGCTGTAGCCGGGGTTGTCCGGGTCGGTCAGCGTCTTGAAGAACGTCGCCTGGCCGGGCGGCGCCGTGAGGGTGAACGTGCTGGTGCCGGCGGATGGCACGTTGACGGCGGTGTTCCAGTGCGCCGACTCGAACAGCGCGACCTGGGGCGCCGGGCACGATCCCGGGTCCAGCGCGTATCCCGCCGTGGCGCAGGTCATGTCGTCGGTCAGCGTGAGCCGGATCACGCCGTTCAGTGTCGTGCGCCCGCACACGTCCTGGTTGCCGGGGCCCGATACGGCGTTCACGCGCACGCCGTCGTACGTGGTCATCAGCCGCTTGTAGAGATCGCACTCCTGCGCGTGGGTCGCGCGCGGGGCGGCGATCAGACATGCGGCCGCCGCCAGCAGGGCTGGAATCGGGGTCCGAGGCGCATAGGACATGGACTTCAGTATACGACGCCGACGCCCGTTCGGCCCGCTGAATGCATGCGTCCGCGTAAGATCTTGCGCCACGCCCCCAAACGAGAGCGGCCACCCCTTGCGAGGGGTGACCGCTCCCGTTGATACCGACCGAGGCCAGGGCGCTACTGCAGCACGACCTTTCGTTCGGTCGTCTGGCCCGCCGACGACAAGCGGACGAAGTAGACGCCCGCCCCCGCGCGCGAGCCGTCGTCGTGGCGGCCGTCCCAGCGCGCCACGAACGAGCCCGGGGCCGCGTCCTGATCGACGAGCGTGCGAATCGTGCGTCCCGCGACGTCGAAGATGCGCAGCGACACGCGGCCCGTCTTCACGATCTCGAAACGCAGCGTGCTCTCGGAGGCGGGATTCGCGCCGGCGATCGCGAGCGACATCGACTTCTCGATCGTCGCCGACTCGTCGGCGCGCACCGCCTGCGCAGACTCGTCGCCTTCCTCGTCGCCGCCGTACTCGAGGTGGTGACGGTGCGGGAAGGAGCGGCCGTTCTGGATGTCGTGATGGTCGTGATCGAACGGGTTGTGCGGGGGCGCGACGTACGGAAAGTACGGCAGGAACGGGCGATCGTTCGCGTCGACACCGTCGCCCAGCGAGTTGTTCGGCGCCTTGTTGAAGTTCGGCGTGAACGGCGTGGCGCCCGCCACGACGCGCTCCGCGATGTCCACGACGTCGTCGCCGAGGCGGCGGCCGTTGGGGAATCCCGCGTTGTCGCCGGCGAGGATGCCGAGCCGGTTCGCGCGCGGCGCGGGAGCGACGGCCATGTTGAGCCTTAGCATCTCGCACGCCACCTGGTTCGGGTTCGCGGGCTTGTTGAGCCCCGGGATGCCGGTCAGGAACACGGCGACCAGGTCGTTGCGCGGCGCGGGCGGCGTCTGGATGCCGTACAGCGCGGTGAGCAGCCCGGCCAGCTCGGGATTGAGCACGTACGGCAGGAACGCGCCGTCACCCGTGGGCTCGGTGGCGTTGAACTTGTCCTTGTCCTTGAGCGGAATGACGACCTCGTTGACGAGCGGCATGCCGAGCCGCGACACCTGCACTTCGTTGCCGCTCGTCGACACGGTGCCGTCGCCGTTGAGCGTGCGCGTACCCGGCCGCTCCGCGCTGTCGTAGATGCCGATGACCGAGTTGGTGGCGTTCGGCGCCTGGCCGTCCATCGTGAGGCGCGTCATCGGCACCTGCAGCGCGATGGTCATGACGTTGAAGCCGCCGAGCCCGTCGACGCCCCGGCCGCGGTTGCCCGGGGGCTTGCGGATCGTGAGCAGGTCGAAGATCGCGGCGAGGTCGACGTAGAACGGATCGTCCCGCGGGCCGACGAACACCTTGGAGCCATCGGGCAGGGTGCGAACGGCCGCCTTGGCGAGGCTCGAGTAGTCGGGCATCGAAACCGGGCCCACGAAGTACGGCGCCACCGGCACATCGGACGCCAGCACCGTCGGCACGCCGTTGTCGTAACGCGTGATCGTGTAGGTCTGGCGCACATTCAGGTCGGGATCGTTGAGCGACGACACGACGCCGGTGTTGTAGAGGAACGTGTTGCCGTTCTGGCGCGTGGTCTTGAACTTGAACTGGTACTGGATGTGATCCAGCGCATCGCCAACGTTGTCGATATTGATGTAGTACGACACTTCGTCGTCGAAGCCGGCGAAATTCGGGCCGCTGTTCGGCTCGATCAGCGGAATCCAGTTGCCGACGAACGTCACGGCGTTCGCGGCGTCCCTGGCGACCCAGGCGTACAGGTCGGTGTCGTCGGCGAGGCGGTCCTTCGAGGTGCCGGGGGCTTCGCTGTGGCTCGAGGCCCATGCCATCGGCACGGACACCGCCATCACCGCGAAGGCCGCCAGTGCGAGCGCGGCAAGGGTGCGACGCTTCATGAGGAGTGCTCCTGTCTCCGCGCGGCGGGCGCGGTCCGTCGATGCACGCGGGTTCCGCCAGCCGGCGGCGCCCCGGAAACCCCGATCGAGGGGCCAAGCATCGGGTTCAGCTACACCCCCACTACGGCGGTCGCTGGGGATCGGATGAGGACCTTGTGCCGGCCGCCCCGGCTCGCCTAGTGTCGCCGTCGGCGCCGGTGACGGCGCCGGCCGCGGAACGCACGCTGAGGACACCCTTTGGACATCCACCCGCGGGTCCCCCGCATCCGCTCGACCCTCCACGTCCGTAAGGAGGGTGAGAACGACTTTTCGAGCCGCTGGGACCCGGAGGCCGGTTGCACCCGATGAGCGATTCCGACCGCGACATCGCCTGCATCACCCGTATCCGGGCCGGAGACAGCGGCGCCCTGGCGGAGCTGTACGACCGCCACGGTGGCCTTCTCTATTCGGTGATCCTGAAGATTCTCGGCCGAGCGGCGGATGCGGAGGATGTTCTGCAGGAAGCGTGGTTCCAGGTGTGGAAGCAGGCGGCCAGCTATGACCGCAGCCGCGGCCCCGTCGTGGCGTGGCTCGTGACGCTGGCGAGGAGCCGGGCGATCGACCGCTATCGCAG
>JANLWK010000184.1:0-5199 GCA_031364505.1 Candidatus Eiseniibacteriota bacterium
TCGCGCGCGGACAGCCGCCGCGTGCGCTGGATCGCCGCGCGCTTGGCGAGCGTTCGCGGCAGGCGTCGCACGTTGTCCCAGCGCGCCAGCAGCACCTGGAGCGGCGCCCCCCGGCACGCGTAGTAGAGATCCCCGAGCGCGTGGTAGGCCAGCATGGGCAGGGCGTGTTTGAGGAGCAGGCTCGCCGGCATGTTCTTGAGCAGCACGTCGATCATGTTGCGGCGAACGCGCCGGATCGCGTGGCCCTTGAACGCGCCGAGGGATGCGCCGACATGGTGGTAGACGATCGCGTCGGGCGCGTAGACGCACCGGTACCCGCGCAGCTGGGCGCGAAAGCTCAGGTCGATGTCTTCGTCCGTGGCGAAGAAGTCTTCGTCGAGCAGGCCGATCTCGGCCAGCATCGAGCGCCGGTACAACGCCGCACCCGCGCAGGCGCCGAAGACGGGCTCGGGAACCTGGTAGCGCGTGGATGGCTCGCCGGAGCCGCGCTTGCCCGCGACGCCGTGCGTGTAGAAGACGTCCCCCGCCGTGTCGATCGTCGCCCGATCGGAGATCCGGATCATCTTCGAGGCGCAGAGGCCCACGTCCGAGCTCGATTCGGCCGCCCGGACCAGGGCGTCGAGCCAGCCGGGCGTCGCCTCCGTGTCGTTGTTGAGCAGCACGACGTAGTCACCCGAGGTGGCCTCGATGCCGCGATTGTTGCCGCCGCAGAAGCCCACGTTGGGGCGGAGCTCGAGGATGCGGACGTCGGGATACTCGCGTTGGAGGTACTCCACCGAGTCGTCCGTGGATCCGTTGTCGACCACGAGCAGGTCGAATCCGCGCCAGGTTTGGGCGCGCAACGCGTCGATGCAGGGCTTCAGGAAGCGGCGTCCGTTGTAGTTGAGGACGACGACATCGACGGTGGGCATGGCGCGGCGGGGTCTCCCCGGATCTCCATGGCGGCATGGAAGCAGGAACGCCGCGAGTCTACCCCGCTCGCGGCGTTCCCTCCACGCACGCTCCGTCGACGCTACCGGGGCAGCAGCTTCTCCATGTCGTCCATCACGCGGTTCATCTCGCGGATCGCCGCGCGGAACGGCGCGGACGTCGTCATGTCGACACCGGCGCCCTTGAGCAGGTCGATTGGGTAGCGCGACGAGCCCGACGACAGCATGGCGAGGTAGGCGTCACGCTTCGCCGTGCCGCGATGCATCGCCGCTTCCTCGCGGATACCGCCGGCGAGCGCCGTCGAGGCGACGATGCTCGTGGCGTACTGGTAGACGTAGAAGTCGTAGAAGAAGTGCGGGATGTAGGTCCACTCGACGCCGTACAGCTCGTCCACGGTGCACACGCCCTGGGCGTGGCCGTAGTACCGCCGCGTGATGTCGAGATACATCTTCGACAGCGTCTCGCCGCTCAGCGGGTCGCCCTTCTCGGCGCGCTCGTGGATCGCCAGTTCGAACTCGGCCAGCATCGCCTGGCGGAACAGCGTCGTGCGCAGGTTGTCGACGTAGCTCGCGAGCAGCGACAGCCGCGTGGCGCGGTCCTTCGTGTGGTCGAGCATGCGGTGGAACAGGAGATTTTCGTTCAGCGTCGACGCGACTTCCGCCACGAAGGTCGCGTAGTCGTGCGTCGCGTACGGCTGGCGCGCGCTCGCCAGAAACGTGTGCATCGAGTGGCCCGACTCGTGCGCCAGCGTGCCGACTTCGTCGTAGAGCCCGGTGAAGTTCTGGAGCTGGTACGGGTGCACGCCGTACGCGCCGGTGCTGTAGGCGCCCGAGTTCTTGCCCGTCGTCGGCATCCAGTCGATCCAGCGCGAGTCGAAACCGTGGCGCAGCGTGTCGACGTAGGCCTTGCCGAGCGGCGCCACGGCCTCGAGCGTGACGGACATCGCCTCCTCGGGCGTGAAGTGCATCTCCACGTTCTTGACGAGCGGGGCGTACAGGTCCTCGTAACGGAGCTGCTTCACACCGAGCATGCGCCGCTGCAATTTGAGGTATCGGTGGAGCGTCGGCAGGTTCGTGTGCACATCGTCGATCAGCTGCGTGTAGACGCGCGTCGGGATGTTGTCGCCGAACGCCGCGCTCTCGAGGCAGCTCTTGAAGCGATGCACGTCGCGCTCGTACACGTGGGCCTGCACGCCCGCGTTGAGCGTGGCGCCGAACGTGCCCTGGAAGCTCCGGTGCGCGCCCCAGAAGATGCGGAACACGGTGTCGCGGTCGGCACGGTTCGTGGACTGCCGGTACTTCGTGTAGGCCGCGTCGTCGAGCCGCACCGACTCGCCCGTCGTCAATCGCACCGTGGGCCAGGGCAGCTCGGCGTTGTTGAACAGGTCGCGGATGTTGTTGCCCGCGTCCATGCGCGTCGACTGGGCGTACACCTCCTCGACCTCGGCCGACCGCGTGTGCGGGCCGTAGCGGAGTACGTCGTCCAGGTACATCCGGTACTCCTTGAGCCGCGGATTCTGGGTCGCGTAGCCGCGTACGCGTCCCGCGTCGAGGGCGAGGATCTCGGGACGGACGAACGACACCGCCGAGCGGATGGTCACGCCCAGCCGCTCGGCCGCGTCGCGCATCTCCATGTGCGCGCTGAGGCGCGTGTCCTCGTCGGTGAGCTGGCTCGAATACGTCGAGAGCCGCGACAGGTCGCGGTAGAACCCGAACATCGTCTCGAGCCCCGCCGCCAGCGAGTCGGACGACACACCGAGCCGGCCGCGGAACTTCTCCATCTGCGGAATGCGGCGCTCGAGGTCGGCCCGCGTGCGTGACCACGCCGCGTCATTCGGGAACAACGCCGTCAGGTCCCACCGGTACTTGGACGGCACGTCGGCCCGCTCCGTTGCATGCACGGGGGAGCCCGCCGGGACGGCGAGGGCGGCAAGCAGCGCGATCAACACGGGCAGCATGCGGCGAAGGATCGTGGGCATGGGGTTCTCGGCGGGCTCGGCGCGGGCGTTGGGATCGTCACGCGGCCCGGCGCGCCGGGCTTACGCCGCGTGAGCCGCGCATGCTAGCCGATCCGGCGCCCCCGAGGCCGGGCCCGTGAACGATTCGCGACGGTCGCGGCGAAACGAGGCCCCCGGCGTGGCGCGGAAGAACTCCCGGAGCCCGGGAATCCCGGCAACTGACGCAATGGCTGGATCTTGACGCTGCCTCCGGGCGGCACTAGAGTCCCCGCCGATTCCATCATGCACACGGAGGGCGCCCCCCGGCTTCAATGGCATTCTCGTTCACGCTCGAAGCCCGGGATCCGGCGACCCAGGCACGCGCCGGACACATCGTCACCGACCACGGGACCATTCCGACGCCGGCCTACATGCCGGTCGGAACGGTGGGCTCGGTCAAAACCCTGACGCCCGACGAGCTCAGGGCCGCCGGCGCCTCGGTGATCCTCGCGAATACGTACCATCTGTCGCTCAGGCCCGGTGAGGACATGGTCCGCCGGAGGGGCGGACTGCAGCGCTTCATGAGCTGGGACGGGCCGATCCTGACCGACAGCGGCGGCTTCCAGGTGATGAGCCTGTCGCCGCTGCGCACGGTGACCGACGAGGGAGTCGAATTCCGGTCGCATCTCGACGGCAGCCGGCACCGGCTGACTCCGGAACGGGCGATCCAGATCCAGGACGCGCTGGGGACCGACATCGCGATGTCGTTCGACCAGCTCGTCGAGGTGCCGTCGACACCGGAGCAGATCCGCTCGTCGGTCGACCGCACGCTCGCGTGGGCGGGCCGCGGGCTCGCCGAGCGGGACCGGTTGCGCAGCGAGGGCCGGGGCACGATGGCGCTGTTCGGCATCAACCAGGGGAGCGTCGAGCGGCAAGAGCGCGCGCGGTGCTTCGACGGGCTCGGCGGCCTGCCGTTCGACGGCTTCGCGCTCGGAGGGCTGTGGGTGGGCGAGGGGCGCACGCTGGGGCTCGAGATGGTCGAGCGCGACTGCGCCGTGTTCCCGGCGGACAAGCCGAGATACCTGATGGGCGTCGGGCATCCGGTCGACGTGGTCGAGGCCATCGGGCGCGGTGTCGACCTGTTCGACTGCGTGCTGCCGACGCGGAACGCGCGGCGCGGCACGGTGTTCGTGTCGACCGGGCGGCTCGTGGTCAAGAACGCCGTGTACGCCGAGGACGAGCGTCCGCTGGATCCCGACTGCGACTGCTACACGTGCCGGCGGTTCAGCCGGGCGTACCTGCGTCACCTGTTCTCGGTGGGCGAGTTGCTCGGGATGCGGCTCGCGTCGATTCATGCCGTGCACCAGATGCTGCAGCTCGTGGCCCGCGCTCGCGAGGCGGCCGCGGGAGGGTGGTACGATCGCTTCCGGACCGAATTCCTGGAGCGATTCCGGAGTGGTGAAGGGCTGGCGCCCCGAGGTTCGGGAGAGGCCGGCGGAACGTTTCCCGCGGAGGAGCATTGCTGACGATGGACGCTTTCGCACAGGGCGGCGCTCAAGCGCCGGCCGGCAATCCGATGATGTCGACGCTGCTCATGCTGCTGCAGTTCGTGCCGATCTTCCTGATCATCTACCTGCTCATCATCCGGCCGCAGCAGACGCGCCAGAAGCAGCTCAACGAGATGATCAAGGCGCTCAAGAAGGGCGATCGCGTGCTCACGTCGGGCGGGCTCTACGGCACGGTGGTCGGCGTCGAGGACGCCAAGGTCGTGCTCAAGGTGGCCGACGACGTGAAGATGGAGTTCGCGAAGACCGCCGTCGTGCAGGTTCTCGCCGGATGAGTCTGCGCCCCGTGCGCATCTACGGGGATCCGGTGCTGCGCCAGCGCGCGGCTGAGATCACCGAGTTCGACGACGAGCTGCGCCGTCTCGCCGACGACATGCGCGAGACGATGCACGCCTATCACGGCGTGGGACTCGCCGGGAACCAGATCGGCGTCGCCCAGCGAATCGTCGTCGTCGACGTGCCGGGGGAGGACGATGTCCGTGAGCGCTACACCTTGATCAACCCGGTCATCCTCGAGCGCTCGGGTTCCGAAGCGGGCGAGGAGGGCTGCCTGTCGATCCCCGGGCTCTACGACGACGTCACGCGCTCGACGGCGATCCGCGTGACGGCGCGTGACGAGCAGGGACGCGAGTTCACGCTCGAGCCGGAGGGCTACCTCGCGCGCGCGATCCAGCACGAGATCGACCACCTGGACGGCGTGCTGTTCATCGATCGTCTGTCGCCGCTCAAGCGCCAGTTCCTCAAGCGCTCGCTCGACGCGCTCGCGCG
>JANLWK010000187.1:0-17191 GCA_031364505.1 Candidatus Eiseniibacteriota bacterium
GTGATGGCGAAGTGCCGGATCGGCCACTTCGTCGAGGCGCAGATCCTCGAGCATCTCGGCGTCGACTTCATCGACGAGAGCGAGGTGCTGACGCCCGCCGACGAGGAGCACCACATCTGGAAGCACGACTTCAAGGTGCCGTTCGTGTGTGGCTGCCGCGATCTCGGCGAGGCGCTTCGGCGCGTGGGCGAGGGCGCCGCGCTGATCCGCACGAAGGGCGAGGCGGGCACCGGCGACGTCGTCGAGGCCGTGCGGCACATGCGCGCAGTGCAGAAGGGCATCAAGCGCCTGTCCATGCTGCGCGAGGACGAGCTGATGGCCGAGGCCAAGACGCTCGGCGCGCCGTTCGAGATCGTCCAGCAGGTGGCGCGCACCGGGCGGCTGCCGGTGCCGAACTTCGCCGCGGGCGGCGTGGCGACGCCGGCGGACGCGGCCCTGATGGTCCAACTCGGCGCCGAGTCGGTGTTCGTCGGCTCGGGCATCTTCGAAGTCGGGCTCGATCTCAAACCCGACGAGCAGCGGCGTGACCAGCTCCGCACCGCGCAGGCCATCGTCAAGGCGGTGACGAACTACAACCGGCCGGAGGTGCTCGCCGAGGTGAGCGCCGGGCTGCCGCGCGCGATGAAGGGCGTCGCGACCGAGTCGATCGCCGAGGATCAGCAGCTCGCGAGGCGCGGCTGGTGAGCGTGACGGCTCCGCGCGTCGGCGTGCTCGCGCTGCAGGGGGATTTCGCCTGCCACGAGGCGGCACTGGCCGCACTCGGCGTGACCGCCGTGCGCGCCACGCTGCCTAAGGACCTGAACTCGATCGACGCGCTCGTCATGCCGGGCGGCGAGTCGACAACCATGCTCCGGCTGATCGAGGCCATGGGGATCCGCGGGGCGCTCGAGCGCTGCGTCGCGACGAAGCCGGTGCTGGCGACGTGCGCGGGGCTGATCCTGCTCGCCCGCGAGGCCGACGGGTTGCCGGCGCCGACGCTCGGGGTGCTCGACGTACGCGTCGTGCGCAACGGCTACGGCCGGCAGATCGACTCGTTCACCGGCGCGCTACGCGTGCCGGCGGTGGGCGAGGACGTATCGGGCGTGTTCATTCGCGCGCCGCGCATTCTCGGCGTCGGTCCCGCCGCCGAGGCGGTGGCGTGGTACGGCGACGAGGTCGTGGGCGTGCGCCAGGGCCGCATTCTGGGTCTCTGCTTCCACCCCGAGCTCACGCGTGACCGGCGGCTGCATCGCTGGTTCCTGACCGCGATCGCGGGGCTCGCGATGCCACCCGCGGCCGAGCCCAAGCCACGTCGCCACGCGCGCACGGCGGCAACCCCATCGGCTTCCAAGGCGGCCTCATGACGCGCATCAGCCCGGAACGCCCCGCGTTCCACGCCTTCATCGGCCGTCATCAAAAGTTGCTCCTCACCACGCACGTGAACCCCGACGGCGACGGGCTCGGCAGCGAGATCGCCATGGCGCTGTGGCTCACGAGCATGGGCAAGCAGGTCCGCGTGCTCAACGACTCGCCGGTGCCGCCGCAGTTCCGTTTCCTGCTCGAGCGGTTTGCCATCGAGGAATTCGAGCCCGAGCTGGCCGAACGGCGCATGGACGAAGCGGGGGGGTTGATCGTGCTCGACACGAGCAACCGGCAGCGCATCGGCAGGCTGGCGGCCGTGCTCGACCGGCACCTGCTGCCCATCGCGGTCGTCGATCATCACGTCACCCACGCCGACGGCTTCGGCCAGCTGAACGTCATCGAGTCCGAGGCCTCGGCGACGGGCGAGATCGTGTTCGACCTGATCCGCGAAGGCGGCGGCACGATCACGCCCGAGATCGCCGAGTCGCTGTACATCGCGCTCGTCACGGACACCGGGTCGTTCCGCTACTCGAACACCGACAGTCATGCCCACCGGATGGCGGCGGAACTGCTCGCCTACGGGCTCGATCCGCCGAAGATCCACGCCCAGGTCAGCGCGCACGCGTCGCCCGGGCGGCTGCGGTTCTTCGGAGAAGTGCTCGCGGCGCTCGAGGTCGTGGGGGACGGCAGGATCGTCGTGATGGAGGCGGCCCCCGACCAGTTCCACCGCCACGGGCTCATCGGCGCCGACACCGAGGGCCTCGTGGACATGCCGCGCACGATCGCCGGCGTCGATGTCGTCGCCCTGTTCTCGGAAGTGGAGCCGGGCAAGGTGAAGGTCAGCCTGCGCTCGACGGGCCGCGTCACCATCGACGCCGTCGTCGCGCGGGTCGGCGGCGGCGGACATCCGCACGCGGCGGGCGCGATGCTGCGCTGCACGCGTGCCGAGGCCCGCGAGCGCGTACTGCCCGAGCTCGAGCGGATCGTCGCCGGCGCGCGCACCGCCGTCGCGGCGGCGCCACGGACCGAATGACGTTGACGGAGCGCGACCCGGCGCCCGTGGGTGCGGTGGCGCCCGCCCTGGCGCTCGAGGCGCGCGCCGTCGAGCACCGGTTTTCGCCGGGGCGCGGCCTGCCGGCCGTCAGCTTCTCGCACGCGGGGCCCGGCTGCCTCGCCGTCGTCGGTTCGAACGGCGCGGGCAAGAGCACCCTGCTGCGCCTGCTCGCGGGCCTCCTGCGCCCGACCGCGGGCACGCTCACGCTGACGGTCGACGGCGGCGAAGTGCCGTTCCCGGCGCGCCGCCGGGTCGTCGGGTACGTATCGCCCGAGCTGTCCTTCTACGACGAGCTGAGCGTGGGCGAGAATCTCGACTTCGTGGCGAGCGCGCGCGGGCTCGCTTCGCCCGCCGAGCGCGTGCGGGTCTCGCTCGAGCGCGTTGGAATGACCGCCCGCGCGGACGATCGCGTCGCGGCGCTGTCATCGGGGATGAAGCAGCGCCTGCGACTCGCCTTTGCCCTGCTGCACCAGCCACCGGTGTTGCTGCTCGACGAGCCGGGCAGCCACCTCGACAGTGAAGGCCGTGACGTGACCGAATCGATCATCGATGGGCACCGGCGAAACGGCCTCGTGGTGCTCGCCACCCATGACGAACGGGAGAATCAGCGTGCCGACTCCAGCATCCGGCTCCGCGGCGGTCTGGGCCATTCTGCGTAAGGAGTGCCTGAGCGAATGGCGGACGCGTTACGGACTGAACGCGGCGCTGCTGTTCGCGGTGACGACGCTCGCCTCGGTGAGCTTCGCCGTCGGCCGCCTCGGCGACCGCACGGACGTGCTCGCGGCGATGCTGTGGATCGTGTTGCTGTTCGCGGCGCTGTCGTCCCTGAGCCACACGTTCGTGCGCGAGGTCGAGGGCCACACCCTGACGCTGCTGCGCATGAGCGCCGCCCCGACGCCGATTGCGGTGGGGAAGCTGCTGTTCAACCTGCTGTTCCTCGTGATGATCGAGCTCGTGACGGTTCCGCTGTTCCTCGTGCTCATGGGCGCCCCGCCGCCGAACTGGCCGTCGCTCCTGCTCATCCTGGCGCTGGGCAGCCTGGGGCTCGCGCTCGCGGCGACGCTGGCGGGCGCGGTTATCGCCCAATCGCGCGGCCGCGGCGCACTTTACGCCGGTGTGTCATTCCCGCTGCTGCTGCCCGTGCTCGCCGCGGCGGTCAGCGCCACGCGCGCCCAGTGGAGCGGCGCCGGCATGGCCATGGAGATCAGGCTACTCGCCTCGTACGCCTTCGCGTTGCTGGCGGCCAGCCTGATACTCTACGACCATCTCTGGGAGGACTGACGTGATCGCCCGTGGCATCCTGTTCGTGTGGATCGCGGTCTGGACCGTGATCGCCCTGGTCAAGGCCCCGCTCGTGCCGGGCCTCGGGGGCACCACTCGCGTCCTCTACTTCCACATCCCCGCGGCGTGGGTGGCGTCGATCGCGCTCGCGTGGTCGATGGGGCACAGCCTGCTCTACCTGTGGCGCCGCCGCATCGAGCACGACGACCACGCCGCCTCGGCCGCAGAGCTGGGACTCGTGTTCTGCATCGGCGCCACGATCACCGGGTCCGTGTGGGCGAAGGCCGTGTGGCACTCGTGGTGGAACTGGGATCCGCGCGAAACGTCGATCTTCTTCGTCCTGCTCGTCTACGGCGCCTACCTCGCGCTGCGCGGCTCGATCGAGGGCGAGGAGCGGCGAGCGCGGCTGTCGGCGATCTACTCGGCTGCCGCGTTCGTGACGGTGCCGTTCCTGATGTTCATCGTGCCGCGCATCTACTTTTCCCTCCACCCCGATCCGATCATCAACACGAGCGGCAAGATGCACATGGATCCGCTGATCCGCATCTCGTTCTTCGCCATGCTCCTCGGATTCACGGGCCTGTTCGCGTGGATGCTGTCGATGCGGGTGCGCGTGCTGCGTCTGACGCGCCGAATCGAGGCCGGTGCGGCCGCACCCGCCCTGGAGGGCACCGTATGAATGCCGATCAAGTCGTCTGCGGGGTCGCGTTGCTGGTGTGGGGCCTGATCTTCTTCTACCTGACGCGGCTCGAGCGTCGGATTCGGGAGCTGGAAAAGCGATGAACGCCAAAGTGATTGCCGCGCTCGTGCTGCTCGTCATCGCGGGCGGGTTCGGGGTGAGCAGCTTCAAGAAATCGATGACGCCGTACGTCTCGTTCGGCGAGGCGCGCAAGGCGAGCGGCATGGTGCAGGTGAACGGCGTGCTCGCGAACAAGAACTACGTGCTCAAGCAGGACGAGCAGTATTTACAGTTCGACCTCAAGGATTCGCAGGGCGAGGTCATGACGGTCGAGTACCGCGGCACGATCCCGGGCAACTTCGACCAGGCCGTGTCGATCGTCGCCATCGGGCACTACCACGAGCAGCGATTCCAGGCGGACCAGTTGCTCGTGAAGTGCCCGTCCAAGTACCAGACCGAGGCCGAGCAGCAGAAGATGACGTCATGAGCGTGGCCGGAATCGTGCGTTCGCTGGGGCTGGTCGCCGCCATCGCCGCCGTGCCGCTGCTGCTGCTGGTGACCGGTCCCCTGAACGCCGGCCAGGCCATCACGTGGATCGCCTTCCTCGCCGCCCTCGTCGCGGCCCTCGCTTGGCTCGCCGAACTGGGCGGGCGCGCCGGTGCCGGATGGGTCGCGCGCGCGGCGTTCCGCGTCCAGTGCCTCGCGTACGTGGCCGCCGCCTTCGAGCTGTGGCGGATCCTGTTCCACCACGACTTCCGCTACCAGTACGCGGCCTCCTACACCTCGCTCGCGATGCCGCCGCACTACGTCTACGCGGCGTTCTGGGGCGGGCAGGAAGGCACCTTCATGCTGTGGGCGATGATCACCGGGCTGCTCGGCCTCGTGGTCATGCGCGGGCGGCATTCCCTCACCACGCCGACCATGTTCTTCCTCAACCTGCCGATGGTGATGCTCGGGCTCGTCACGGTGATGCGGGGGCCGTTCCTCATGTTCGCCGCCGGCCACGTGCCCCCCGACGGCAACGGGTTGAACCCGCTGCTGCAGGACCCGTGGATGACGATCCACCCGCCGGTCCTGTTCACGGGCTTCTCGTCGCTCGTCGTGCCGTTCGCGATCGCCATGGCGGCGCTCGTGCGCCGCGACTACGACGGCTGGGTCAAGGTCGTGCTCCCATGGACGCTGCTGTCGACCGGCATTCTCGCGACCGGGTTCATCATGGGCGGGGTCTGGGCCTACAAGGTGCTCGGCTGGGGAGGTTACTGGGGCTGGGACCCGGTCGAGAACGGTTCGTTGATTCCGTGGCTCTGCAACGCCGCGCTGCTCCATGGGCTGCTCGTCCAGCGCGTGACGGGGAGCCTCCGGCGGACGAACTTCTTCCTCGCCGTCACGTCCTACGTGCTCGTGCTCTACGCCTCGTTCCTGACGCGCAGCGGCGTGCTCGCGGATTTCTCCGTCCACTCGTTCGTGAACCTCGGTCTCAACGGCTTCCTGCTCAGCTTCCTGTTCGCGATCATGGCCATCGGCTACGGGTTCGTGCTGTTTCGCCTGCGGGACATCCCGAAGCCGGCCCAGCCGCTGGGCAATTTCTCGCGCGAATCGATGATGTGGCTGGGCCAGCTCGTGTTCATGCTCATGGCGGCGCTGACCGCGGCGGGCATGAGCGCCCCGCTCATCACCCGGCTGTGGGGGCCGGCGTCCAACGTCAAGACCGAGTACTACAACATCGCCAACGGTCCGCTCGCCGTCGTCATGTGCCTGCTGCTCGGGATCGCGCCGCTCATGCGCTGGCGCCAGCAGGATCCCCAGTCGCTGGCGCGCTCCGTGTGGCCGTCGCTCGTCATCGGGCTCGTGGTGGCGTTCGCGGCGATCGCGGGCGGGGTGCGCGATCCGATTCCGGCCGCCATCGTGTTCGCGGCGGCGTGGGCGCTGACGACGAACGTGATGGTCACGGCCCGGGGTTTTCGCGCGGGTTGGAAGCACGGCATCGCGTACATGGGCCACGCGGGCGCCTCGGTGCTGCTGATCGGCGTGATCGCCTCGTCGGGCTATGGCGTATCGACGCAGATCCAGCTGCCCAAGGGCCAGGACCGCATGGCGCTCGGCCTCCGCATGCGCTTCGAACAGCTGCGCAAGTCGGGCGACGGCAAGGGCCACGCGATCATCGCGGTCCAGTCGCGGCAGGGGAATTTCGAGGCCACGCCAGCGCTCTACTGGAGCGAGTACAACCAGGGCTACATGAAGAAGCCGTACATCCAGCGCTATCTCACCCACGACCTGTACATCTCCCCGCTCGAGATGGTGGGCGAGGATCCGACCGAGCACGCGTTGTGGCTCGGCCGCGGGGAGTCGCGCAAGGTGGGGCAGGTGACCTACCGGTTCACCGACTTCGAAATTTCCGGCATGGGCACGCCGCAGATGCAGATCGCGGCACGCATGACGGCCGAGATCGGCGGCCGCACGTCGCCCGTGCGCCCGGTGTTCCAGCCGATGAACCCCACGCAGCGCAGCGTGCCGGCGTACCTGCCCGGCAGCGGCGGGACCGTCGAGATCGTCGGCGCGGACGCGAACACCGGCCGCATCGCGCTCGCCGTGCCCGGGATGGCGAATCCGGACCGCGGCGAGGTGCTCGCGGTCGAGGTGAGCACCAAGCCGTTCATCAACCTGGTGTGGATGGGCGCGATCATCATGCTGGGCAGCGCGTTCATGAGCGTCGCGCGCCGGGTGGGCGACCTGAGGCGATCGCCCGCCGCCTGAGCATGATCCGCGGCGCGGCGGTGCGCGTCGCCGCGGTGGCCCTCGCGGTTCTCCTGGCGATGAGCGCCGGCGCCCAGCCGCCGTCGCCGGGGCCGCCGGTGGGATGGCGCGAGGCCCGCACTGGCGCCTGCGTCCTGTGGGCGCCGCCCGGCGCCGAGCGCGCGCTCGAGCGCCTGGCGCCCCTCGCGCCGGGCATCGTGGCCGAGGCGAGCCGGACCCTCGGCATCGAGCCCGCCGCGCCGTTCCGCATGGTGCTCGTGCCCGCCTCGGGCCCTCGCGATTCGGTGCTCGAGCGCATCGACGCCGGCGTGGCGGCGTGGGCCGCCGGCTACATGCGGCCGGAATTCCGCATCGGCGCGATCCGGCTGGGGCAGGCCGCCCGCTATCCCTACGGCACGCCCGAGGCAGTGCTGGCCCACGAGACCGCTCACCAGCTGATGCACGACGCGCCGGGCGTGACGCTGCCGATGTGGTTCGAGGAGGGGACCGCGACGTGGGCAGCACGCGAGTGGCAGATGGAGGACGTGTTCCAGCTGTCGAGCCGCATCGTGACGCGAGAGCTGCCGCCGCTCGAGAGGCTGTCGGATGGCTTCCATGGCGACGCGGGCGAGGCCGACCAGGCCTACGCCGCCTCGTTCGCGTTCGTGTCGTGGTCGGCGGAGCGTTACGGCGGATCGCTCGTGCGCGATGTCCTGCGCGAGTCGCGCACGCATCCGTTCCCGCGCGCCTGGCGGCTGGCCACGGGCGTGGCGCTCGAGCGGTCGGAACGCGAGTGGCGGCGCGAGGCGCTGTTCCGGTACCGCTGGCTGCCGCTGCTCGCGAGCTCGGGGCTCGTGTGGCTCGGCGTGCTCGCGATCTCGATCGGCGTCTGGACGCGCCGCCAGGCTCGGCGGCGGGCGCAGCGGGCCGCGTGGGACGCCGAGGAGGAGCGGGCGGATCCCGTCGAGGCCGGGGCGGAGTCTTTGGAGCCTGGGGGAGAGCCATGGCTCACCGAGTGGCAGCGCGTCGAGCCGGAGTCGCCCGCCCCTCCCGATGCTCCGGTACGCTGATCACACATATAGTAGAGACCACATCGCGCTTGGTAACTGCCCGGATGTGCAGTAACGTGCCGCGTGGTGCCCAGGATCCCCACAATCGAATGTTCGAATCGCTCAACGACCCCATCGACGTACTCACGGCGTTCACGGACGGGCGGATGGAACCGCTCAGGTTTCGCTGGAAGGGCGAGGTGATCCGGGTCCGGCAGGTGACGGGACGCTGGAGCCGGAGGGAGGGCCAGGCCGTGCTGCGGTATTACTCGGTCGAAGGTGCGTCGGCCGACTCCTACGAATTGTTCTACGACCCGCGAGGGCCTCGGTGGATCTTGAGCCGTGCCTGGACGGCGGGCGGCAGGTGAGTCGATGCGGGTGATCATGCTCGTCGACATGGATGCGTTCTTCGCATCCGTGGAGCAGGCCCAGCACGTCGAACTGCGCGGCCAGCCCGTGATCGTCTGCGGCGACCCGTCGCGGCGCGGCGTCGTGACCGCCGCGTCCTACGAGGCGCGACCGTTCGGCGTGCGCGCGGGGATGCCGCTCCAGGAGGCGAGGCGGCTGTGTCCCGCGGCGCACTACGTCGAGGGTAATCCCGAGAAATACGTGGCCACGTCGCTCCAGCTGCTGGACCTGTACACGCGGCTCACCCCCGACGTCGAGCCGTTCAGTGTCGACGAGGCGTTCCTGAAGCTCGTGCCGCGAGTCACGACGCTGGAGCAGGGCGCCGAGGTGGCACGGACGCTACAGGCCGAGATCGCCGAGCGATTCTCGCTCGGCGCCTCGATCGGCCTCGGGCCGAACAAGCTGGTCGCCAAGATGGGCGCGGGGCTTCAGAAGCCGCGCGGCCTGACGCCGCTGGACGAGCAGGGATTCCGCGACGCGTTCTGGCCGAAGGACGTGCAGGAGATGTGGGGGGTGGGACCGAAGCTCGCGACGCGCATGCGGTCGCTCGGGATCTCGACAGTGGGCGATCTCGCCCATGCGCCCGCTCCGGCACTGGGTGCCGCCTTCGGCGTCATCGGTCCGCAGCTTCGGGAGGCCGCCTGGGGCCGCGACGAAACGCCGCTCGTGCCGTACCACGAGGGCGTGGATCCCAAGTCGATGGGGCACGAGGTCACCCTGTCCGAGAACTCGGACCAGGCCGAGCACCTCGAGTCCGTCCTGCTCCGGCTCTCGGACCAGGTGTCGCGCCGGCTGCGGAAGGAAGGCTTCGCCGGGCGCGTCGTGGCGGTGCGGCTGCGCGACGCGGCGTTCGTGACGCGCATCCGCCAGCGAGTATTGCCGCGCCATACCCAGGACGTCGCCGCGATCTACGAGACGGCACGCGCGCTGTTCCGGGAGCACTGGCGGCGCGACGCCCTGCGGCTCGTCGGCGTGACGGTGTCGGGCCTCGAGATCGTGCCCGAGCAGCGGCAGGGCGACCTGTTCGACGCGGACGATCGGAGTGTCCGGCTCGGGCAGGCGCTCGACACGGTGCGCGACCGTCTGGGGGAGACCGCCCTGGTTCCGGCCGCCACGCTGCGCCATGCGCGACGGCTGTCGCACGTTCCGTTCGGGACGATGTCCGGGCGCGTCCGTCCGCCGCGGGGTTGATCGCGATGGGCGAGATTTTCGTCGGGACGTCCGGATACTCGTTCAAGGACTGGGTCGGGCCGTTCTATCCGGCGGGGATGAAGCCGTCCGAGTTCCTCGGCTTCTATGCGGAACGCTTCCCGGTCGTCGAGGTGAACACCACGTACTACGGCATTCCCCGCCCGCAGCTGCTCGAACAGATGGAGCGAAAGACCCCGGACGGATTCCGCTTCGTCGTGAAACTGAACCAGGCGATGACGCATGAAGGATCGACCGCGCCCCAGCTGTACCGCGACTTCCTCGCCGCGATCGAACCGCTCAAGCAGGCCGGCAAGTACGACGGGCTCCTCGCCCAATTTCCGTGGGGATTCCAGCGGACGCCGGCCAACGTTGCGCACCTCTCGGCCCTGCGCGCGCGGCTTCCGGGCGAGCCGCTGTTCGCCGAGTTCCGCCACCGGTCATGGGTCAGCGCGGGACTCGAATCCGAGCTCAAGGCACTCGACATCGGCTACTGCGCCGTCGACGAACCGAGCCTGCCGGGGCTCATGCCGCCGATCGTCCTGCACACCGCGGCCGACGCCTACGTCCGCTTCCATGGACGCAACGGCGCCAACTGGTGGGGACGCGGCGGCGGCGACCGCTACGACTACGACTACCGCGACGACGAGCTGAAGGAGTGGCTCCGGAAGATCACGCAGCTCGCCGAGCAGGCGCGGCGCACGTACCTGTTCTTCAACAACTGCCATGCCGGCCAGGCCGCCAGGAACGCGAGCCTGATGCAGGAGATGCTGCGACAGCAGCGCGCGCTCGGGTGATTTGGCGCCCAAACCCCGGATACCTGGGTATAGCGGCGCCTAACTCGCGATGACCCAATGCTGAAGAACGGACGCGTTTGTCCGATATCCCTGCGACTTGTGCGAGTTGCATGGTGTCGAACCAGGCGACGATTCTTTCGGCGGTTCGATCGAAAAAAACAGTCCTGATGCGGCCACGACGTGTGGTATTCGTCCGGTTCGCATCGATAACGACGGCGCCGGCAAGAGGATCGCGAATCGACCTTGCTCGCTTCCCGGCGCGGGCCATTTCCCCGGCCCGGCTCTTGCGACTAGCCGTCATGCGATAAAACCATTCAAGGGCGTCCCACGCCGTGTGGGGCGTCCGCGCGCGCAGCGCCACTCATCTTGCCCTGTCGACTTTCGCCCGCGCACCGGCGACGTCCCACCATGGGCAACTCATGCGTGGACGCCTGGTGCGTGGGTTTCTTTTTTGCGTACCAACCGATTCGATTCGTTCCTGACCAGGAGAGCCGCATGAATCTCGGAGCACCCCTCCAGACCGCTGATCGGTCGTCCGCGGTCCGCGCGGCTCACCTGTCTCGCCACTTGCCAACTCCATTCGAAAACGCCTCACCCCCTGGAGGTGCCGTCATGTCGAGGTCTCGCATTGGAGGCCGCCGGCACCTCGCCGCCGTCGCGCTGACCATGCTCATCGGGCTCATCGCGCTCGGCTTCACCGAGGCGAGCGCCACGACGCTGTTCTCGCAGAACTTCCCAACCAGCCCGGGTAACGTCACCGCGAGTTCGACGTACCTGTTCCCGAATGCGGCGCCCGCGTCGCCAAATACGGGTCAGTGGGATGCACTCACGGGAACCACGCCGACCAACGTCAAGATCGCCACGGGCACGCTGCAGTTCAATCGGGAAGCCTTCGCGACGTACACCGCCTCGCGCACGACGAATCTGTTCACTGCCGCGACCAGCGCGATGATCTTCAAGTTCCAGTTTCGGGATTCCGTGCATACGAGCACCGGAACCCCGGTGATGTCCATCGGCCACGGATTCAGCACCGCGAATTCGGCCCCGTCCTCCGGCCAATATGCCGAGCTTGGATTCAATTTGGGGGGCACGTCGGGGCAGTGGACGCTGGAGGATCAACAGAGCGGCAGCAACAGTCCCACGCTCAGCGGAGTGGTGACGATCTGGTGGGTGCTCAACAACACATCCGATACGCTGACCTATGTGAATCCCAATGGCGCCAACGAATCCGTCGGTGCGGATAAGATCGACGTGTGGACCGTGGTGAGCGGTGTCGGCACGCGGCGTTTCGACGAGGCCCTACCCCTGAACGCGAGCGTCGCGCTGACGGATTTCAAGTTCACGTGGCCAAGCGGTCCGGGGTCGATCCAGCTCGACAACTTCGATATCACGGACTGCGTGAAGGACACGCTGGTAGCGATCCCCGTCACCTGCGCGGGTAATGACGGGCAGATCATCGCGACGTTCAGCGGCGGCACGGGTCCTTACACGGCGCAGATCGACGGCGGCGGTTTCGTGGCCGCCGCATCGCCGTTCACGTTCACCGGCCTGGCGGCCGGCGTTCACAGCGTCGTCATCAAGGATGCGAGCAACTTCACCGCCACCAAGACCATCGTGGTCACCGCTGCGGGCGCCGTCACGCTCTCGGCTCTGAGCGCGGTGACCCCGTCCTGCTTCGGAGCCAACAACGGCTCGTTCATAGCGACGTGGTCCGGTGGCACGGGTCCGTACTCCTATACCACCGATGGAGGCGCCAACTTCTTCCCGGCGACTTCGCCGCGGACGTTCACCGGCCTCACGCCGGGCTCGTACACGGTGCAGATCAAGGACAACCTGGGCTGTCTCTCGAACACGCAGTCGGCCACGATCAACGAGCTGGCGGCCATCAGTCTGAGTACGACCAAGACAGACCCGTTGTGCAGCACGGGCACCGGCACGATCATCGCGACATTCTCGGGCGGGTCCGGCTCGCTTCAGACCAGGATCGACGGCGGCACATACACGACCGTGGCTTCGCCGCGGACGTTCACCGGCCTCACGAACGGTGTGCACACGGTGGAGATTCGTGACGTCGCCAACAATGCGTGCATCGCGCCGTCCTCCCCGCAGACCATCGTCATTCCGCCGGCCATCGTCGTCTCGGCTTCGAAGCTGAACGACATCACGTGCAACAACGCGAACGACGGCAGGATCATTGCGACATTCTCGGGTGGCACGGGCACCCTCGAGGTCATGATCACCGGCGGGACCTTCTCGGTGCAGACGTCGCCGTTCACGTTCACCGGACTGACGTCCGGATCGAAGACCGTGACGGTGCGTGATGCCAATCTCTGTACGGCTTCCCCGGCGGCAATCACCATCAACAATCCGACAGCCATCTCGCTGTCGACGACCAAGGCCGACGCCTGCTTCGGCCAGACGAACGGCTCGATCGTGGCCACGTTCTCGGGTGGCACCGGCACGCTGACGACGTCGCTCGACGGCGGTCCGTTCACCGCGGGCGCGTCACCGCGAACCTTCACCGGGCTGGGCTCCGGACCGCACACGGTCCAGGTGACCGACGCGAACAACTGTCTCTCGACCGTCGCGAACGTGACGATCAACGAGGTGCCGCAGATCCTCCTCAGCACCACGAAGACGGACCCGCTGTGCAGCGGGCAGACCGGTTCGATCGTCGCGACCTTCTCGGGCGGTAACGGGACGATCCAGAGCTCAATCGACGGCGGCGCGTTCACCACGGTGGCCTCGCCGCGCACGTTCACCGCTCTCGCCGCGGGATCGCACACTGTCACGGTGCGGGACGCCGGGACGACCCAGTGCACGGTGGCGGAAGCCCAGACGATCATCGTTCCCCCGGCGATCGCGCTGTCCACGACCAAGACCGACAACACCTGCAACAACGCGAACGACGGCAAGATCATCGCGACCTTCTCGGGCGGTACCGGGGCGCTGATGATCCGGATCGATGCCGGCTCGTACTTCGCGGCGACGTCGCCGTACACGTTCACCGGCCTTGCGGCGGGTGCCCACCCGGTGCAGGTGCAGGACGCGAACCTCTGCCAGTCGAGCACCTCGTCGCAGACCATCGCCAATCCGGCCGCGGTCAACCTCTCCATGGGTTCGACCGCCCACGCGTGCAACGGCGATGTCAACGGCTCGACCGTCGCCACGTTCTCGGGTGGCGTCGGCACGTTGACCACGTCGCTCGACGGCGGTGCCTTCACGGTGGGCGCGTCGCCCCGGACGTTCAGCAACCTCGCCCCGGGACCCCACACGTTCCAGGTCAAGGACGCGAACGGCTGTCTTTCGTCCATCCAGACCGTGACGATCAACGAGCTGCCCCTCGTCACGCTCAGCCTCGTGGGCGTCAATCCGCTCTGCAGCACGGGCACGGGATCCATCATCGCGACGTTCAGCGGCGGCTCGGGTACCCTGCGTACCCGTATCGACGGCGGCGCACTGACGACCGTCGCCTCACCGCGCACCTTTACGGGTGTCACGGCAGGCGTGCTGCACACGATCGACGTCTTCGACGCGAACAACGGCCAGTGCTTCGACACGCAGGATGCCACGCTCACGGCACCGCCGGCGATCGTCGTGTCTTCGACAAAGACGAACGTCACCTGCAGCCCTCCCGCGCAGGGCACGATGATCGTCACGTTCTCGGGCGGCACGGGCACGCTGGAGTCGTCGATCGACGGCGGCGCGTTCACGGTCGTGGCCTCGCCGCGGACCTTCACGGGGCTCACGGGAAGCGTCGCCGGCATCACGCACACGGTGACGATCCGCGACGCCAACCTGTGTACCGCCACGACGTCGCAATCGATCACCTCGTCCGCCACGATCGCCGTGTCGACGACGCAGATCGCGGCGACCTGCTTCAATGGCGCCGATGGCAGTGTGATCGCCACGTTCTCGGGCGGCTCGGGCACGCTCCAGTCGTCGATCGACGGCGGCCCGTTCACGACGGTCGCCTCGCCGCGCACCTTCACGGGCCTCGCGCCCGTCTCGCACACGGTGACGATCCAGGACGCAAACCTGTGCACGAACAGCTCGACGATCACCGTGCTCTCGCCGCCGACGATCAACCTCGGCCTCACCGCCGCGGACGTGACGTGCACCGGCGCCACCAACGGTTCGGTGACGGCGACGTTCTCGGGCGGCAACCCCCTCGCGACGATGTTCCAGCAGGACTTCTCGGCCGGCCCGCCGACCGCGCGGTATCGCACGCCGAACACTCCGGCGGCCCCGCCGAACAACGGCGCCTGGACCTCGATCACCGGCGTCGACACGACGCGCATTACGATCGCGGGCAACGCCCTGCGGGTCGACCGCGGTTCCACCCAGGCCTACTCGTTCTCGCGCACGACGGATTTCAGCCCGGCGCCGACGCTGATGGTCATGTCGTGGTCGACGTCGTTCGCGAACACCGGCACGACGGCGACGCCCTCGCAGACGTACCGCGTGGGCCGTGACTTCAGCAATACGAACGCGGACACGACCGATGCCGTGACCTCCTTCAAGTTCGGCATCATCCAACCGTCGGGGACGAACACTCAGTTCCAGATCCGCGACCTCGTGGGCAACACGACGTTCGGCACCACGTTCTCGGGCACCCAGACGCTGACCTGGGTCATGAACCGCACCGGCGCGCCGTACTCTTACACACCGCCGGGCGGCGGTGTACCGGTGACGCTCGCGAACGCCACGATGGACCTGTGGGTCGGCGCCACGCGTGCGATGAACAATGCGGCTCCGCCGGTGGGCGCGACGACGACGATGACCGACTGGAAGTGGTACTGGCCGTCGACGACGGCCGTCACCACCCTCGACAACTTCGTCGTCCAGACGAACAACGTTCCGTTGCAGTCGCAGATCGACGGCGGCGGCTTCACCGCGGTGGCATCGCCGCGGACGTTCACCGGCCTCTCGGCGGGCTCGCACACGGTCGACGTCAAGGACCCGGCGGGCTGCATCGTGACCCAGCCGATCAACGTTCCGCTCAACGCGACGATGTTCTCGATCCTGTCGTCGGCGGGCACGGGCGGCTCGATCACGCCGAGCGGCGCCACGTCGGTCGCGTGCGGCCTCGGCCAGAGCTACACGATCACGCCGGACGGGGGATATTCGATCCAGAACGTCACGGTCGATGGTAACTCGGTCGGTGCCGTCGCGAGCTACAGCTTCACGAACGTCCAGGCGAACCACACGATCGCCGCGTCGTTCTCGCTCAACGCCTTCCCGATCCTGGCCACTGCGAGCACGGGCGGCACGATTGCGCCGGCCGGTACGACGAACGTCATCCAGGGTGCTGACCAGGGTTATACGATCACGCCCGCGGCCTGCTTCCACATCGCGGGCGTCGTCGTGGATGGCGGCTCCGTCGGCCAGGTCGCGAGCTACACGTTCGTGAACGTGCAGGCCGCGCACACGATCGCGGCCACATTCGCGATCAACACGTATACGGTGGACGCCTCGGCCGGCCCGAACGGGTCGATCAGCCCGAACGTCATCACGACGTATAACTGCGGCGACGATCCGACGTACACGATCACGCCGGCCTCCTGCTACCACGTGCTCGACGTGACGGTGGACGGCAACTCGGCGGGGCCGGTGAGTAGCTACACGTTCCCCGACATCGCTGCGAACCACACGATCTCGGCGACGTTTGCGCTCAACACGTACACGATCGACGCCTCCGCGACCGCGGGCGGAACCATCTCGGATGCGGGCCAGTCGGTCGTGAATTGCGGTAACGGCAAGACGTACACGATCACGCCGGATGCCTGCTATCACATCACGGGCGTCGTCGTGGACGCCGTCTCGATGGGCACGGTGCCCGTTTACACGTTCACGAACGTGCAGGCGAACCACACCATCGCCGCTTCGTTCGCGATCACGCAGTACACGATCGCCGCGACGGCGGATGCCGGCGGCTCGATCACCCCGAACGGCATCGTGACGCTGAACTGCGGCGCCGACCAGGCCTTCGCGATCGGCGTCAACGCCTGCTACCACCTGGTCGACGTGACGGTGGACGACAACTCGGTCGGGCAGGTGACGAGCTACACGTTCCTGAATGTGCAGGCGCCTCACGCGATCCACGCGATCATCGCGATCGACACGTACACGGTGGACGCCTCGGCGGGTCCGAACGGATCGATCAACCCGGACGGCATCGACAGCTACAACTGCGGTGATGATCCGACGTACACGATCACGCCGGCGTCGTGCTACCACGTCCTGGACGTGACGGTGGACGGCAACTCGGCGGGTCCGGTGGGCACGTACACGTTCACCGACATCGCCGCCAACCACACGATCAGCGCGACGTTCGCGATCACGACGTACACGGTGGACGCCTCGGCGGGTCCGAACGGTTCGATCAGCCCGGACGGGATCGACACCTACAACTGCGGTGACGACCCGACGTACACGATCACGCCGGCGACGTGCTACGCGGTGCTGGATGTGACGGTGGACGGCAACTCGGCGGGACCGGTGACGAGCTACACGTTCCCCGACATCGCGGCCAACCACACGATCAGCGCGACGTTCGTGGTCACGTCCTACACGATCACGGCGACGGCGGGGGCGGGTGGATCGATTTCGGATCCGGGCCTGGTGCCGATCAACTGCGGTGGTGACCGGACGTACACGG
>JANLWK010000257.1:0-3429 GCA_031364505.1 Candidatus Eiseniibacteriota bacterium
GCGGAGAAAGCTGCGCGAGCTGTTCGGCGAGGGACCCGGGAAGACTGGCGGTTCCTGATCGCGACCCGGGAGGCGTTTGGTACGCCGGGGCGTTCGCGGGGCGCCGGAAACGGGCTTCGAACGCCCTCCGGCCGCGCGTTGACTTGGCCCCACGCGTCGCCTAAGTTGCCCCTTCGCCCCCGCCTCCGCGGGGCCTTCGAGTCCTAGCCCCGCCCGTGCTTCGCCATCGCAGCCCCTCGCAGCGGCTTGGGGCACCTTTGGCACCCGGGCGGCGGGCCCTCCGGGTCCGGCACGCGGCGCCCTTCGAAGCCCCACGCGCGGCGCCCGACCCAACGCCACGGGAGAAATCGGATGATCCGCAGCATGACGGGCTACGGCTCCGCCGAGGTCGAGCGCGACGGCCAGCGCCTCACCGCCGAGATCCGCTCGGTCAATCATCGCTACTGCGAGGTGTCGGTCCGCGCGCCGCGGCTGGTGAGCGCGTTCGAGGACCAGATCCGCGTGCTCGTCCAGGAGCGCTATTCACGCGGCAAGTTCAACCTGTCGATCACGTGGTCGGGCGCGGGCGACACCGGCGAGGTGCTCAAGCTGAACGAGGTCGTGGCGGACCGCTACGTCGGCCTGCTGCAACAGCTGCGCGACCGCTACCAGCTCGACTCCGCGATCAGTGTCCAGACGCTGGCGTCCCTGCCCGACCTGTTCGCCTGGGAGCACACGGCGCTGTCGGACGAGCAGACGTGGGAGCTGCTCAAGCTCGTGATCTCGCGCGCGTGCGACAACATGGAGGCCATGAAGGCCCGCGAGGGCGAGGCGCTCGCGCGTGACTTCGAGCAGCGGCTCGTGCTCCTGCGCGGCCAGCTCGACCTGATCGCCACGCGCGCGCCGCTCCGCCCCGCCGAGGCGAAGCAGCGCCTGATGGCGCGGCTCCAGCCCTTGCTCGACGACGTCGAGATGGATCCGATCCGGCTGGCGCAGGAGATGGCGCTGATGGCCGACCGCCTCGACTGCACCGAGGAGTGCGTGCGGCTCGCCGCGCACATCGACCAGTACCGCGCCCTGATGGGGGGGGCGGAGCTGGCGGGCCGCAAGCTCAACTTCCTGCTGCAGGAGATGAACCGCGAGTCGAACACCATCGGCTCCAAGTCGAACGACGTCGAGATGACCCGCGCCGTGATCGTCATCAAGGAAGAGATCGAACGCCTGCGCGAGCAGGTGCAGAACGTCGAGTGAGCCGGACGACGATGGATCCCCTGCGCGACGCGACCCCGCCCCCGTTCGAGTTCGAGCCCGGCGGCTTCCTGCTCGTGCTCACCGGCCCGTCGGGCGCGGGCAAGGGGACGCTCGTCGATCGCCTGGTGCGCGCGCGGCCGGCCTGCGTGTTCTCGATCTCGTCGACCACGCGCCCACAGCGCCAGGGCGAGGTGGACGGCGTCCAGTACGAGTTCGTCACGCCCGAGGAGTTCGAGCGACGCGTTCAGGCCGGGCACTTCCTCGAATGGGCCGAGGTGCACGGCAAGCGCTACGGCACGCCGGCGCAGTTCGTCGACGACCGGCTCGCCCAGGGACGCATCGTCGTGCTCGACGTCGATGTCCAGGGGGGCGCGAGCGTGCGGCGGCTGCGGCCCGACGCGGTGTCGGTGTTCGTGTATCCGCCGTCGATCGACGCGCTGCGGCAGCGGCTGCTCGCCCGCGCCACCGACCGGCCCGAGGTCATCGAGCAGCGCCTGAACAACGCGCCAGGCGAAATGGCGCAGTACGCCGATTACGATTACCTGGTGACGAACGACGAGCTCGAGGCGGCCGTTCAGCGGCTGCTCGCGATCGTCGACGCCGAACAGGCCCGCGTGCGAAGGCTGCGCGCGCGGGCTCCCATGCCTCCTTCAGCCGCAACCGGAACGAGGAACACCCCATGACCAAGTTGTCCTCACTGATTCCTCCCCACGGGCAGAACAAGTACGAGCTCGCCATCATCGCGGCGCGCGAGGCGCGCCGGCTGAACGACTGGGCACGCCGGTCGGCCGAAGTCGGCACCGGCAAGGTCACCGCGTCGGCGCTCGAGCGCGTGATCCGCGGTGAAGTGCCGTACGAGTACATCGAAGACGCCAAGTAGGACGTCCATGCTGCGCGGAAGCACGATCCTCGTCGGCGTATCAGGTGGGATCGCGGCCTACAAGGTCTGCGAGCTCGTCCGGACGCTGCGCGCGCGGGGTGCGGCCGTGATCGTGAGCATGACGCGCGCCGCGACGGAGTTCGTGACGCCGCTCACGTTCCAGACGCTGTCCGGCAACCCGGTCGTGCACGACCTGTGGGGCGACCAGGCGCCCGCCTTCGAGCTGCCCGAGTCGGGAGCGAAGCGGGTGCGCGGGCGCGTCGCCCACGTCGACGTGGCCGAAGCCGCCGACTGCATGGTGCTGGCGCCCGCGACGGCCGACCTGATGGCGCGCATGGTGCACGGCGAGGCCCCGGACGCGGTGACTTGCGCCGCACTCGCGTGCCGCGCGCCGCTCGTCGTGTGCCCGGCCATGGACGCCGAGATGTGGCGCCATCCCGCGACGCGCGCGAACCTGCGCGTGCTCACGAATCGCGGCGCACGCATCGTCGGCCCCGATACCGGGCCGCTCGCGTCCGGCCTCGAGGGCCCCGGACGCCTCGCCACGACCGAGGCGATCGTCGAGGCGATCGAGCGCGCGGTCGAGCGCCGCGCGTCGATGGACGGCGTGCGCGTGCTCGTCGGCGCCGGCCGCACCGAGGAGCCGCTCGACCCCGTGCGCGTGCTCACGAATCGATCGAGCGGCCGGATGGGCTACGCGATCGCCGAGGCGGCGCGCGACCGCGGCGCCCGGGTGACGCTCGTGAGCGGTCCGGCGAGCGTCGATGCGCCCGAGGGCGTCGCCCTCACGCGCGTCGTCACCGCCGCCGAGATGCGCGACGCGATGCTCGCGGCGGCGAAGGACGCCGACGTCGTGATCATGGCGGCCGCGGTCGCCGACTACCGGCCGGCGCGCGCCTCGCGCGAGAAGCTCAAGCGCCTGGACGGGCCGATGGCGCTGGCGCTCGAGCCCACCGAGGACATCCTGTCGCTCATCGGCTCACGCCGTCGCCCGGGCCAGGTGCTCGTCGGCTTCGCGCTCGAGACGTCGAACGGCGTCGCGAACGCGCAGCGCAAGCTGCGCTCCAAGGGCGCCGACCTGATCGTGCTCAACGCGCCGAAGGACGGGCTGGGCGGCGAGACGAACCAGGTGACGTTCGTCGAGGCGAACGGTGTCCACGAGCTTCCGCTGAGCCCGAAGCGCGACGTGGCCGAGGCGCTGCTCGATCGCGTGATCGGGCGCCGCGGCAAGGCGCGACGTGAGAAGCCCCCGCGCGCGGTGAAGCCCGCGCGAACCGTGGGCACGCGCACGGCGTCCCGGCCCGCGCGCCGCGCCGCGG
>JANLWK010000261.1:0-2506 GCA_031364505.1 Candidatus Eiseniibacteriota bacterium
GCGTACTCGCGCTTGATGTAGCGGGCGACGGCGTCGGCGCCGTCGATGGTGCGGACGGCGAATTCCTCGAAGGCGACCGCGAGGTTGGCGTTGCGGTCGATCGCCGCGGCGACGGCCTCATTGCGCTCGAACCGGGCCTGCGCGATCACCGCGACCCACATCAACGCGATGGCCGCGAGGCAGACGGCGGCGATGACGGCATTCGTGCCGACGAGCCGGCGGGCCAGC
Source organism: Candidatus Eiseniibacteriota bacterium (assembly GCA_031364505.1). GTDB lineage: Bacteria > Eisenbacteria > RBG-16-71-46 > RBG-16-71-46 > RBG-16-71-46 > JANLWK01. Next base: position 229 of record JANLWK010000261.1, read on the forward strand.
GCGCCGGGGCCTCGGACCGTGGGTTCGTGCTTCGGCAATCCGGGGGGACCCGGGTACTAGCTGGCCTGCTGCTGCTCGGCCGCCGGCGTCGATACGGGGACCGGCACCGGCATCTTCAGGCCGGGCATCGGCGACTTCTTGAACAACTGCTTGGCCGCGAGCCCGAGCAGCCGCGCCGTCTTGGCCGAGCGCTGCACTCGGGCGCTGTCGGTCGCGATCCCCGTGTTCGCGTACATCTGGCGATAGAGCTTCGAGATGAGCACGAACGCGAGACGGCCCTTGGTCGACTTGACCGACTTGGAGGCGCGCGCCCATACCCGCGGCAGGCTGTAGAAATCGTCCCACGCGCCCTGCGTGCCGACGCGGATCTCTTCGAGCGCCATGTGCGGGTGCGGCGTGTACAGCTTCGGACGCCGCGGCTCGGGAATCAGCCAATGCTGCGTGATCGGCACGCCGTCGACCTTGGTGTCGCTGTTCTTCGCGTCCTTGGCCCACTTCTCGAAATCGAGCGTGCCGGGGAACGGGGTCAGGAGCACGAACTGCGCGAAGGTGAGATCGGCTTTTTCCGCCATCGCCACCGTCGCGGCGAACGTGTCCTTCTTGTCGCTGGGCAGCCCGAAGATGAACGAGCCGAGCACGTGGACGCCGTGCTTGCGGAACTTCTGCAGCCGCGCCGCCAGCTCGTCGCCGGCCAGGTTGAAGCCCTTGTAGACGTCCTTCAGCCCCTCGGGGGTCACGGCTTCGACGCCGACCAGCGCGCCGCGGATGTGGGCGCGCTTCATCGCGTCGAGGAACTCGACGTCCTCGGCCGCTTCCATGGTGATCTGCGTGAAGAACACGATGTCGTCGGGCAGCTGCTCGAGCTGCGCCATCAGCGCGAAGCGCTCGGCGCGCAGCGCCTCGAGCTCGTGCAGACGCGTCTTGTCGGCGCGGCGCCGCGCCATCGCGAGATCTTCGAACGACACGGGATAGAAGTTGTCGTCGGCGAGCGCGATGAACTTGAACCCGAGCCGGCGCAGGTCCACGACCTCCTTGACGACGCGGTCGACCTCGCGCTGGCGCGGCTCCTGCCCGTCGGTGCGCCAGACAGAGCAGAACGAGCAATGTTTCGGGCAGCCGCGCACGGTCTGCACCGACGCCCACATGTAGCGATCCTCGGGCAGCAGGTCCCAGCGCGCCGCCAGGAACTGATCTCCCTCGATCCGTCCGCCGTCGTAAATCCGCTCCGGCGTGCCGGCGAAGCAGTCGGCCACGACCTTTGACCACACCACGTCGCCGTCGCCCTTGACCACCGCGTGAGCGGCGCCGTGCTCGTGCACTTCTTCCGGGAACAGCGTGGCGTGGATGCCGCCAAACGCCACCCACGCGCCGCGCTCGCGCGCGATCCGCCCGATTTCATAGCCGCGCAGGGCGTTGCCGGTGTGGATGCCGATGCCGACCACATCGCCCTTGGCGATCTGGGTGAAGTCGATGGGATCGAGCGTTTCGTCGAGAATATTGGGATCGCCCCACTGCGTGCCCGTCGCCGCGGCAAGGACATAGAGCCAGCGCGGAGTGATCACGGCCACTCCGAACGACAAATTACTGGGATTAATCAAATGTACGCGCGAGGACAACAGGTCACCTCTCTCGGAGAATGCAGTATCATACTGTGTCTCAGCATCTTCCGGGGAGAAACCTGCCCGTGGACGGGCAGGGGGAGCACAAGCCATGGCACACCGCTCACGACCGACCACCAACAAGCGCCAGCGGGAACAAGCCCGCATCGCGAAACGCAACGATAAAGCGGCCCGCCTGGCCGATCGGGCCAAGACCGGGGGCGACCGCGCCGGGCTCCCCGCGGGCGTGGATCCCGACATCGCCGACATCCGCCCCGGTCCCCAGCCCCTGGCCGACTGGCAGATCGACCCCGAAGAAAAGACCCCCGAAGAGGCGTGATCGGCAGGCTGCTTCGGCGCCTGCGCTCCCGAGCCTCACGCTGGTCCACCGACGCGGATCGCGAGTGTCCCGACGTCCTCTTCACATCCCAGCCCTACGATCCCTTTACTTTTTCCTATCACGGCGACGTCACTGCGACCGCGAGCAATGAGGATGGTCGAGTGAAGGAGGAGACGGCGTGAGCAAGCGGATTTTGATTATCACCGGCGACGGCGGCGAGAGCTTCGAGACGTGGTTCGCCCTGCAGCGCTTCCAGGAAGCGGGCTACGACGTGCGCGTCGCGGCGCCGTCCAAGCGCCGCCTGAACCTGGTCATGCACGACTTCGAGCCGGGCTGGGAT
>JANLWK010000265.1:0-1581 GCA_031364505.1 Candidatus Eiseniibacteriota bacterium
GCCGTTACTCGCTCGGGACCGTGATGCGCCCGGCCACGATCTCGGCGCGCAGCGAGTCCACCGTGGCCCGCGCGGCGTCCGGAATCAGCGCCTTGTTGCGGTCGTCGTAGACCCACATGACGCCGTCTTCCTTGAGCCCGAACTCCCGCACGCCGCCGGTCCACGTGCCGCCGGCGACCTCCTTGATCGTGTCGTACACCGCGGTGTCGACGCGCTTCACCATCGAGGTCAGGATGCGCCCCGGCGCCTCGTCGTACTGGTCGGAGTCGACGCCGATCGCGAGCTTGTTCAGCTCGCGCGCCGCCTCGAACACACCGAGCCCGGTCGAGCCCGAAGCGTGGAAGATGATGTCCGCGCCGTCGTGGTACTCGGCGAGCGCGAGCTCCTTGCCCTTCGTCGGGTCCTTGAACGCCGCCCCCGTCGTGCCGGCGTACTTCACGAGCACGCGGACGCGCGGCCGCACCGCGGCGACGCCGGCCTTGTAGCCGGCCTCGAACTTCTTGATCAGCGGGATCTCCATGCCGCCGACGAAGCCCACGCGATCCGAGGCGCTCACCAGTGCCGCCAGGGCCCCGACGAGGTACGAGCCCTCCTGCTCGCGGAACTTGAGCGCCACCAGGTTCGGCGGCAGCGTATCGCCCGGGTTCACGGTGTAGTCGACGCACGCGAACTTCGTGTCGGGAAACTCGCGCGCGAGCTGCTTGATGTCGTCGGTGAACAGGAAGCCGACGCCGAACACCAGCTTCGATCCGCCCGCCGCGAGTTGCCGGAGTGCCGCCTCGCGGTCTGAGCCCTCGCCCATCTCGAGCGTCGTGAACGGGATGCCGAGCTCGCGCTTGGCGCGCTCGAGCCCCGCGTAGGCGGCGTCGTTGAACGACTTGTCGCCCCGCCCGCCGACGTCGAACACGAGCCCCACCTTGATCGCGGCGGCGTCGGCGGCAGGAGCCTTGTCCCGCGCGTTGTTCGCGCAGCCCGTCGCGAGCGTGAGGGCGAGCGTCAGGCACATCAGTCCGCATGCGAGTGCCGCGGCACCCCCCGATCGACTCGTGCGAATCATACGTTCCTCCGGTGACGGGCCGTCGTCGCGCGCGGGCGGCGCGCCCGGCGGCCCAGCTCGAAGCAGCGCCGGCAGCGTGCCTCGTACAGGTCGGCGCCGCCGACCACCACGCGGCCGCCGCGGCTGATCTTGCGGTAGGTGCGGTTCGCCGGCGCCCCGCAGACCATGCAGATCGCCAGCGTCTTCGTGATGTATTCCGCGATCGCGAGCAGCTGCGGCATCGGCTCGAACGGGCGGCCCAGGTAGTCCTGGTCGAGCCCCGCGACGATGACGCGCTTGCCCTTCCGCGCCAGCTGATCGCAGACGTCGATCAGGCCCGGCCCCAGGAACTGGCCCTCGTCGATCCCGATGACCTCGGCCTCGTGCGCGAACTTGAGGATGTCCTTCGCCGTCTTGACCGCGCGCGAGGGAATGCGCAGCTCGCTGTGTGAAACGATGGCGTCGACGGCGTAGCGGTCGTCGATCGCCGGCTTGAAGATCTCGACCCGCTGCCGGGCGATCTGCGCGCGGCGCAGGCGGCGGAT
>JANLWK010000283.1:0-8110 GCA_031364505.1 Candidatus Eiseniibacteriota bacterium
GCCCGTCACGGACGTGGCCTGCGAGCCCGGGCCGGTGAGGATCGAGATGCGCTCGAGGCTGCCGTCCAGCCGCAGGCCCGGCATCACGGTCCAGCGGTTGCGCAGCCCCATGGCGGCCTGCGCCTCGCGGCCGCCGACGGCGTCGCGCATCCGGTACTCGCTGAACACCTGGCGGTCGCGCTCGTCGCTCGCGAACCCGACGACCGTGGTCGCCATCTGCTGCTGGGTATTGAGCGCGTAGGGGCCCGCGAACGACGTGATGTTCTCGTGCCGTGCGAACAAGCGCGTCTGCGGCGTCACCTTCACGTCACCGCCCACGGCGAATCGGTGCTTGTCGGTCTGCTCGATGTCCTGCTCGAACTCGCCGTAGGCGCTCGTCCGCCGCCGCCACGGCATCGTCGCCGTGAGCCGGCCGCGCACGCTCGACAGCTCGTTGGGCGTCGTGCCGGTCGTCGCAGGCGTCGCGGGCGTGTTCTCCTCGGCCCAGCGGTAGGCGCCCTCGGCGGTGAGCCACGGACCGAGGCCCTGTGACAGGCCACCCTCCAGGCCCTGGCGCGTGCCGAGCGTCCGCAGGTCCTTCGTGCGGATGCCGTTCGCGAACAGTGCCGTCGACGGCGTGAGCGCGAGCCGCGAACCGAATCCCAGCTCCTCGCGGCCCGACGGCGTGCCGGACGACGGATTCTGGAACTCGATGTCGGTGTGCAGCGCGTGGCCCGTCGCGGCGAGTCGTCCGAGCGCCAGCTTCGCTTCGACGCGCTCGGCCTTGCCGACGCGCATGCCCGCCAGGATGTCGCCACCGCTGTCGGAGCGCGCGGCCTCGGCCGTCACCGACAGCATCTTGTTCAACGTGACGGTGGCGTCGAGGCTCACGAGGTCGAGCGGGTTCAGCGGATCATCGTCGCGCGACAGTGACGCGCCGGCGGACAAGTACTGGTTCGGCGTCACGCGGCCGCTCGCGCCGAACACCCAGAACTTGTCGCCCGCCGACTCGCTCTCGTACGTCACGCGGATCGACACCGGGTTCAGGTCGGCGTCGATGCTCGGCACCGGGCGGCGGAACAGCAGCCGGCCGGTGAACGCCTCGAGCGTGTAGTCGACGAAGCGCACCTGCGGATCGATGGCGATGATGCGCGCCGGCTGGTTGCGGTCGCGCGTCAGGATCTCGACGCGCTCGCTGCCCAGCGTACCCGGCCGCGACAGCGCGTACGGGCCCGAGATGCCCTGTCCCGGCAGCTCGTCGATGACCTGGTGCTGGCGGCCCTGCGAGGCGAAGGCACCCCACATGCCCGGGCCTTCCGTCACCGACAAGAGCCCGCCGTTCAGCTGGCGCGAGAACGCGCCGAGCAGCCGCGCCGGCGACGACGGCGTGGCGAAGTCGCCGTACTGCGCGAACGACCGGCCGCGGTCGACGCGTGCGAACAGGCGGCCCGCCGACTGCGTGTCGAACTCGTGCACCGAGGCATCGCCCAGCAGGTCGTAGCCCTCGTTCGGGCGGATGTCGCTGAACAGGCGCCGCTCGGGATCGCGCTCGCTGTCGTAGCGAACCGTGAACTGGATGCTGTCGCGCATGCGCGCGCGAGCGAACAGCGCGGCGCGGCCGGCGGCCTCGAAGCGTCCGTCGCGCCGCGTGCGCACCGCGTCGAGCAGCCGGTCCTCGAAGCGGTCGCGGCCCGCGCCACCCAGCTCCGAGTCCTCGAGCGAGCGCAGATTGAGGTGGCCATGCAGGAGCCCCATCGCGAGCAGCGAGGCGCGATGCCACGGGCGCGGCGCCGCCGTGGCGTCACCCGCGAGCACCTCGTGCCCATCACCGAACGCGGCGTTCGTCTCACCCGTGGCTCGGCGCGCCTTGATCGCAGCGAACACAGACGACGCCCCCGAGCCCTCGGCGAAGTCCGCGCGGTACAACTCGCCCTTCTGCAGATCCACGAAGCGCGACAGCCCGTCGAAGCCGTTGCGCGTCGACAGCGGCACCATGCGCGAACCCTGCGGCAGCGTGGCGTCGTCGATGCGCACGATGTGCATGAGCGGGCGAACGTGATTGAAGTGGTACTTGCCCTCGGCGTCAGTGATCGCCGCGCGGCCGTCCTCCAGGTACAGGCGCACGCCGGGAATGCCCAGCTCCTCGTTGCCCTGCGTGCGGTTCGAATCGCAGTCGCAGTCGGCGTAGAGCTTGCCGAAAATCACGCCCTCGTCCGCCAGCGCCCCCGGACGCACGCGAACGTCCGCCGCCGCGGTGTTCGACGCGATGGCGGGACCGCTGCCCGCGTTCTGGCCCGTGGCGAACGCGATGTTCCGTCCCGTGCCGATCTCGGCGCCCGCGCCGATGGCGACGCGATAGTCGACGCGGTACGTCGCCGACACGCCGAGCGTGCCGACGGCGAAGCGCAGTGTCGGTCCGGGGCTGCCGGCCGGATCGCCGGTGGGCACGCCGTTCGCGCGCGCCGAGCCCGGCAGGTAGCGGAAGCCGGACGGCAGCACGTCGGTGATCTCACCCGAGGTCACCGGGCCCTCGCCGTCGTTCGACACCGTCACCGTGTAATCGATCACGTCACCGATCTCGACGTCGCTCTCGGACGCCGTCTTCCGCACCACGAGCTGGCCCGCGCCGAACACCGTCACACCGTCGCTGTCGAAGTTGTTGACCGGCGTCAGGTCGCCGCCGCCCGACGCCGTGGCGGTGTTCGTCACCGACGGCAGCGCCTCGTCCGCGACACCGACCGTGAGCGTGAACGCCGCGCTGTCGCCGTCGGCGATCGGCGCCGCGAACGTGGCGCTGACGATCTGGCCGACCTGCGTGAAGTTCCAGCCGCTGCCCGAGGCGCTCGCGAACGTGAGGCCGATCGGCAGCGTGTCGCGCACCGTCACGGCCCCCGAGGTCGGGGCCGTGCCGACGTTGCGCACGACCAGCGTGTAGGTGGCGGGGCTGTCCACGACGAACGTGCCCTGGTGACGCTTGTCGAGTGCCAAGTCGGGCGCGCCGCCGACCTGCGCCGCGTCGCTGTCGGTGTTGTTCGGGGGCGTGACGTCGCCGCCGCCGGTCGCCGTCGCGCGGTTCATGACCGACGGCGCCGCCGCCGCACCCACGCTCACCGTGAGCGTGAAGCGCGCGCTGTCGCCGGCGACGATGACACCCACGTGGCTCGCGGTCACGATGCCGCCGCTCACCGAGAAGCTCCAGCCGGATCCGACGGCGCTCACGTAGCCGAGCCCCGCGGGCAGCGTGTCGCGCACCACAACGGCACCCGTCGTCGGCGCCGCGCCCGTGTTCGTGACGACGAACGTGTAGTCGCCGTTCTGGCCCACGGCGAAGGGATTGACGTGGCGCTTGTCGAGCGCCACGTCGGGTTCGCCGCCGACCGTGGTCGGATCGGAGTCCGAATCGTTCGAACCGTTCGTGTCGCCGCCGCCGCTCACCTGCGCGGTGTTCGTGACCGACGGCACGGCCGCGGCTCCCACGCTCACGGTGAGCGCGACGCTCGCGCTGTCGCCGGCCGCGATGGCGCCCGCGAACGTGGCGGTGACGGTCTGGCCGGTGGCCGAGACACTCCAGCCGGTGCCCGCGCCGCCGCCGAACGTGAGCCCGGCGGGCAGCACGTCGGTCACCGTCGTCGCCGCCGTCGTGGCGCCGCTGCCGACGTTCCGCACGACCAGCGTGTAGACGCCGTTCTGGCCGACGGCGAAGGCCACCACGTGCCGCTTGTCGAGCGTCAGGTCGGGCACGCCGGTGACCGGCGTCGGATCGGAGTCGCGGTTGTTCGACGCCAGCGCGTCACCGCCGCCGCTCACGTCGGCGCTGTTCGTCACCGCCGGCACCGCCGCGGGCGAAACACTCACCGTGAGCGCGAACGACGCGCTGTCGCCCGCCGCAATCGCCGCACCGCTCGTCGCGGTCACGACCGCGCCGCTCTGGCTGAAGCTCCAGCCCGCACCACTACCGCTCACGAAAGTGAGCCCCGACGCCAGCGTGTCCGTCACGGTGATCGTGCCGGCCGACGCGCCCGTGCCCAGGTTCGTGACGACCAGCGTGTACGTGCCGTTCTGGCCCGCGGTGAACGCCGCGGTGTGGCGCTTGTCGATCGTCAGGTCGGGCTGGCCGAGGATCACCGCCGCGTCGACGTCGTAGTCGTTGCCGATGGCCGGGTCGTTCGCGCCCGCGGTGCCCGAGACTTGGGCCGAGTTCGTGACGGCCGGGAACGCGGCGCCACCCACGGCAACCGTGAGCGTGAAGCTCGCGCTGTCGCCCGCCGCGATCACGGCCGGATGCGTCGCGGTGACGATCCCGCTGTTCAGCCCGAAGTTCCAGCCGGCCCCCGAGGCCGTGACGAACGTGAGCCCCGCCGGCAGCGTATCGGACACGACGATCGCTCCGCTCGTCACCGTGGGACCGTTGTTCGTGACGACGAGCGTGTAGGTGGCGTTCTGGCCGATCACGAACGGCGCCACGTGTCGCTTGTCGAGCGACAGGTCCGCCGAGCCGTTCACGATCGTGGGATCGACGTCGCGGTCGTTCGCCGCGTTGAGATCGCCCGGCGCACTCACCACCGCCGTGTTCGTCACCGACGGATAGGCGGCGGCTCCGACGCTCACCGTCATGCTCAGCGTCACGGTCGCGCCGATCGCGATCGATGACGCGCGCGTGGCGGTCACGATCTGGCCCGCGGCCGAGAACGACCAGCCCGCCCCCGCGCCCGCGACGAACGTGAGCCCCGCGGGCAGCGTGTCGCGCAGCGTCACCGTCCCCGCCGTCGGCGCCGTGCCGAGGTTGCGAATCGTGAAGGAGTAGGACGCGTTCTGGCCCACCGTGAACGGCAGCGTGTGCCGCTTGTCGAGCGTCAGGTCGGGGTTGCCGCCCACCTGCGTCGGGTCGACGTCCCGGCCGTTGTTCGGATCCGACTCGCCCGCCGTGGTCGCCGTCGCCGCGTTCGTCACAGCCGGATATGCGGCCTGGCCCACGCTCACCGTGAGCGTGAACACCGCGCTGTCACCGGCCGCGATCGCGGCCGCGCGCGTCGCGGTGACTTCCTGCCCGTTGAGCGCGAAGCTCCACCCCGCGCCCGCGCCGCTCACGAACGTGAGCCCTGAAGGCAGCGTGTCCACGACCGTGGTGGTCCCGGCCGTCGGCGCCGATCCCGCGTTCTGCACCGCGAACGTGTAGGTGCCGTTCTGGCCGACCACGAACGCCGCCGTGTGGCGCTTGTCGAGCGTCACGTCGGGCGCCCCGACGACGGCCGTCGGGTCGGTATCGACATCGTTGTTGAGGTCCAGCTCCCCGGCGGTCGCCACCGTGGCCGAGTTCGTGACCGACGGATACGCCGCCGCTCCGACCGCCACGGTGAGCGTGAAGACGAGGCTGTCGCCCGCGGCGATCGGCCCGGCGTGCATGGCCGTGATCTCCTGGCCGTTCTGCCCGAAGCTCCAACCCGCACCACCACCGCTCACGAACGAGAGGCCTGAAGGCAGCGTGTCGGTGACGGTGACGACGTTCGGCGCGGGCGTCGTGCCCGTGTTCGTCACGACGAACGCGTACGTGCCGTTCTGTGCGACCGCGAACGGCGCCGTGTGGCGCTTGTCGAGCACGAGGTCGAACAGGCCGGCGACGGGCGTCGGGTCCGTGTCGCGGTCATTCACGGCGTCGAGGTCGCCCGCCACCTCCACCGTCGCCGAGTTGCTCACGAACGGATACGCCGCCGCGCCGACCGCGACGTCGATCGTGAACGACGCGCTGTCGGTCGCCGCGATCGAACCCGCGTAGGTGGCCGTGATCTCCTGGCCGATCTGCGAGAACGCCCAGCCGGCGCCGGTGCCGCCCGTGTACGTGAGGCCGGCCGGCAGCGTGTCGCGCACGGTGACCGGGTTCGCCGTCGCCGCGGAGCCGACGTTCGTGACCACGATCACGTACGTCGCCGTGCCATTCACCGCGAACGGCGCGGTGTGACGCTTGTCGATCGCGAGATCCGGGGCGCCCGCCACGGCCGCGACGTCCGCGTCGCCGTCGTCCGACGGGTCCGTCTCGCCCGTCGTGCGCGCGGTGGCGCGGTTCGTGACCGACGGGAACGCCGCCGCGCCCACCGCGACCGTGAGGTCGAAGCTCAGGCTGTCGCCCGCGGCGAGCGGGCCCGCGTTCGAGACCGTGATCTCCTGGCCGTTCTGCGCGGCGCTCCAGCCGGCACCCGAGATGCCGAGGAACGAGAGCCCCGCCGCCAGCGTGTCGGTCACGAAGATCGCGTTCGTCGCCGCACCCGTGCCGTGGTTCGTGACCACGAACGTCCACATCGCGTTCTGGCCCACGGTGAGACCCGTGGTGTGCCGCTTGTCGAGCGCCAGGTCGGGCGCGCCCGTGATGTCGGTCGGGTCGCTGTCGCGGTTGTTGTTCGCGTCGAAGTCGCCCGCCGACATCACCGTGGCGGAGTTCGTGACCGCCGGGAAGGCAGCGACCCCCACGGCGACCGCGAGCGTCAGGCTCAGGCTGTCGCCGATCGCGACGGGGCCCGCGTGCGTCGCCGTGATCACCTGGCCGTTCTGGCTCAAGCTCCAGCCCGCTCCACCGCCGCCCACGAACGTGAGCCCTGAAGCCAGCGTGTCGGTCACGGTGATGGCATTCGACGCCGGCGCCGTGCCGGTGTTCGTCACCACGAGCGTGTACGTCCCGGTCTGGCCCACGGTGAACGGCAGCGTGTGGCGCTTGTCGATCGTCAGGTCGTGCAGACCCGTGACCGAGGTGACATCGGCGTCGACGTCGTTCGACGGGTCGGCGTCGCCGTTCATCGCGAGCGTCGCGGAATTCGTGACGGACGGATAGGCCGTGACGTCCACCAGCACGTTGAGGGTGAAGACCGTGCTGTCGCCAGGGGTGAGGACGCTGCCGTACGTGCCGGTGATCACCCGGCCGCTCGCCGAGAACACCCAGCTCGGACCGGTGACCGAGAGATACGTCAGACCCGCCGGCAGCGTGTCGCGCACCGTGATCACGTTGCCGGTCACCGCCGAGCCCACGTTCGTGACGACGATCCGGTACGTGCCGGTGGCGTTCACGCCGAACGGAGCGGTGTGACGCTTGTCGATCGCGAGATCGGGCGCGCCGATCACGGCGGCGACATCGGAGTCGGTGTCGTCGTTCGGGTCGAGATCGCCGACGGTCGCGACCGTGGCCGAGTTCGTCACCGTCGGGAACGCCGCCTGCCCCACGTCGGCCGTGAGCGTGAACTTCAGGCTGTCGCCCGCAGCGATCGGGCCCGCGTGCGTGGCCGTGACCGCCTGCCCGTTCTGCGTGAAGCCCCAGCCCGCTCCACCACCGCTCGCGAACGTGAGCCCCGGCGGGAGCGTGTCGGTGACCGTGATGGCGTTCGTCGTACCGGCGGTGCCCACGTTCGTGACGACGAACGTGTAGACGGAGGTCAGGCCGACCTTGAAGCTCGAGGTGTGGCGCTTGTCGATCACCAGGTCGTGCAGGCCGCTGATCGGCGTCGGATCGGCGTCCACGTCGTTCGACGCATTCACGTCGCCGGTCATCGAAGCCGTCGCTTGGTTCGTCACCGACGGATAGGCGGCCGGCCCGATGGCCACGGTGAGCGTGAAGCTCGCGCTGTCGCCGGGCGCGATCGGATCCGACCACGTCGCGGTGATGACCTGGCCGCTCTGCCCGATGCTCCACCCCACGCCCGACACACTCAGGTAGGTGAGGCCCGCCGGAAGCGTGTCGCGCACGGTGATCGGGTTGACCGCCGTCGCGCTGCCGGCGTTCACGATGACCAGCGTGTAGACGCCCGTCTGGCCAACGACGAACGGCGGGCTGTGCCGTTTGTTCATGGCGATGTCGGGAGCGCCCGTGACGCCCGCGACGTCGGTGTCGTCGTCGTTGCCTGAGTCCGGGTCGCCGGCCGTCGAGGCGAACGCGGTGTTCGTCACGCTCGGGAACGCGGCCGCGCCGACGGTGACGGTGAGGTCGAAGCCGAGGCTGTCGCCCGAGGGAATCGGGCCCGGGTGCGTCGCCGTGATCTCCTGGCCGTTCTGGCCGAAGCTCCAGCCTGCACCCGTGCCGCTCACGAACGTGAGCCCTGAAGCCAGCGTGTCCGCTACGGTGATCGCGCTCGTCGTCGCGGCGTTGCCGACA
>JANLWK010000326.1:0-7985 GCA_031364505.1 Candidatus Eiseniibacteriota bacterium
TCGATCGGTGCCGGCCTTCGTATCCTCCCATGCCTCGCTCGTCGCGTTCTGCAGCCGTCCGACGGCGGCTTCGGCCGAGTCTCGCTGAGCGCGGAGACTCGCGAGCTGAAGCGCCAGGTCGACCCTGAGGGATTCGCCCGCGACGCCGACCTTGTCGTTGAGCGAATCGATCTCCGCCCGTATGGCGTCGAGGCGGTTCTGGGCCGCCTGCTGATACGAGGTCTTCTGTTCGCTCGTAACGGTCTCGGTCTTCGCACATCCCATCGCGGCGAATGCCAGCAGTGCCGTCAACCCGAGCCACGAAAAACCTCTCGAGCGAGTCGTCAACGACGAGATCGTCGGTCTCATTTCCCACCCTCCCATTGCTTCCAGTACGCGAGAGCGGCACGTTACGGAAGAAGCGTCTTGCAGTCCATTCCAGCCGGTTGAGGGCAGCGTGGGGCGGCTTGATCACCGCACGGCCTCGACGGGTAGGCGCCGTTAAGGCTTGCGCCGGATTCGCCGTCCGTCGCGATCGCGAGGAGGCTCAGTCGACGACGACGAACCGGCCGCCGCGCGCTCCTTCGGGTGTGACGACCCGGTAGAAGTAGAGACCCGGCCGCAGCGTTCCGCTCCCGATGGGGATGGCGTGCATGCCCGGAGCGATCGACCGTTCGTCGAGCGGCACCGCGACTTCGCGCCCGGCGACGTCGTAGATCGCCGCGCGAGCGAAGCCGGTCCGGGTCGTGGAGAGCTGGAGCATCGCATCGGCTCGTACCGGGTTCGGCATCACAATGGCGCCGAAGTCGATGGCACTCTCGCCCTCGCCCGGACCACGCGAGGCAATCGAGGTGGTCGTGAAGCGCCAGGTCGGGCCGGTGACCGTGTGCGACGCGTCCTCGACCACGGCATACCACTCGTACGTCCGATCGGCGGCGAGGCCGGGCCAGAGAAGCGTCGCATTCGTGCCGGAAGCGACGCCGCTTCTCGAGCCGAGCGCGGTGAAGGGGCCGCTCGTCCCCATGTCGTACGGCAGGGTGAACTGGCTGCTGGAGTCGGCGTCGGCCTCGAACTGCCCGAGTGTCGGCGAATACGTGCGCGCGCGGATCACATTGTGGGCCGGCGAGAACTCGTAGATGCGGAGCCAGCCGTTCCCGCCATTCGAGCGATTCTGGAAGTCCGATAGCACGGTGTGGACCGTGCGGCCCTGGTAGACGTCCGTGCGACGTCCCTCGGGAGTCGTAATGTGACCGCACAACATGAGGAACAGGTTGGGCCGGTCCTTGAGCGCGTCGTAGATCGCCTGGCCCTGCGGGCCGAAGCTCCCCGGGTTCCCCGCATTGATGATGTAGTGGCTCACGACGATCGCGCGCCGGTCGGGATTCGCGGCGAGCACGCCGTCCGCCCAGTCGAGGACCGCCGCGTCGGGCGTCGTGTCGTACTCGAGGAACACGACGATGAAGTCGAGGCCGCTCGCGCTGAAGTAGTGATAGTGGTTGTCGTTCTTGGAGCCGTAGTGACCGCCGTAGTAGGAACGACCGGAGAAGCGTGAGACGCCAAAGTACTGGTTGTAGAGCGTCGTCGCGCCCGAGGCGTCGCCCTCCGGTGTCTGGTCGTGATTCCCGACGCAGATGCCGTACGGAATCCCCGCGGAGAGACCCGTCGTCGCCGAATTCTCGATCGCGCGCATCGCGGTGTCGGCGCGCTGCCACTCGATCGGATTGCCGCCGTTGTCTCCGTTCTGGGTGCAATCACCCAGTTGGACGACATCCACGATGTTGCGCGCGGCCCTTTGGGCCACGATCCACTGCGTCTGCGCCTTGAAGATCGCGTTGGACCCGCCGTTCATGTCCGACGTGTAGTACTGCGTGTCGGGCAGGCCGATCAGCGTGAAGTCGGGCCCCGCGGCGGGGACGAGTCGGCCGAACCAGGTCACGGTCAGCGCATCCTCATCGGCGTCGCTCACGGCCACCTCGAGCAACGGCGTGGAGACACCCGTCGCGTCGTCGGCGGGAGCCACGACGGCCGGCGCGTTCGGCGCGGCCGCGAGCGCGGCCGTGGCGCAGCACATGGAGAGGGCGAGCACGATCGCGGGGATCATGGAGGGTTCGCGAGGGAAGAGAGTTCAACGCCCGGGGGGCGTTGGCGAGCATCGCGGCGGCCCATCGAGGGCCGCGGTGCGTGGACTCGAAGGACGACCCTCGGAGGGCCCGAGGGTTCACATCCGCGCGAATATTGTCTCGAATGGAGACGTCTTCGGCAAGACCGAAACGCAGTCACTCGGCGCGGCTGATCGGTTGCGCGTGGCTTCGGACAGGGGCATCGGACCCAGGTGGATTGCCTGCAGCTCGTCGGCGATCAGAACCAGAGTCCCCAAACGACGCGCAAACAGACGTCCGTTCCTTGCGGGTGATCGGGTTTCCCGCGGCCGATAACCCCCAGGCTGGGGCGCGGTCGCGTGCATGCGCACGCCCGGCGGCGCACTCCCCTCATCGCGGTGGTGCGTTCACACCAGCCGTCACGCGTCGATCTGTCACCGAGGTATCGATGAGAAGCGTCGTTCGCGGCACGCTGTCGCTCACGCTGCGCGTGCTCGCGGGAGTGCTGGCCGCGCTCGCGCTGAGCGCAGTGTTCGGACCGTGGGTGCTCGACCGCGTGGAGGCCGTGACGGGGAGCCGGCTCGTGTTCGACATGGCCCTGCGCTCCTACATCCTGATCGCCGGCGCGGCCTGGCTGCTGGGGTTCACGGTCGCGATGCTCGCGCGTCCCACTCAGGCGACCGTGTTGGCTTGGGCTTGGGTCGCAGCGGCCGGGGCGAGTATCGCGTTCGTATGCATGGCCGACCTCCACCACCCGCTCGAGACCGAGTACTCCTGGATCCGCTACACCACGGCCGCGTGCCTCCTCGCGGCGGCCGCGCTGTCGTGGCGAGTGTCCCGCCACGAGCACCGGTCGGAACCGGGCCAGCCGCTGCTGGCTCGTGTGTGGGCGGTGATGGCGTTCGCGCTGACCTTCCTGGCCGCCGACGAGCTGTTCCAGATCCACGAGGAGACGGGGCTCGCCATTGCCCGGGTCGCGCACCTGCCGCATGCCTTCCTCGACTACATCACGATCGGCTACGCGGTCATCGGTCTCGCCGTCGCACTGTGGATCGGGCCGAAGATCCTGCCGCGTTACGTGCGCGACCACCCCGCCGTGCTGCGCATGTTCGGCGCGGGCGCGGCGCTGTTCATGGTCGCGCAGGTCCTCGACACCACCGACCGGTGGTTCCTGCCGTGGCTGCGAGGCGTCGCCGAGCGGTTCACGACACAGCCGCCGCGCCTGTTATCGGATACCTGGTATCTGCTATGGGCCCCCAAGCGGACCTTCAACACGGTCGAGGAGGTGCTCGAGAACATGGCGGCGGCCGTGTTCGCGGCCGCGGTGACGGTGCTGCTGCTCGAGCGTCGGTCCGTTTGCCTGCCGGCGCGGGTGCTCGTGCCACGGCCTCGCGCTTCCGCCGCGCTTGGCGTCGCGCTCGCTGTCGCGTGCGTCGGTGCCATCGCTTGTGGCCGCCCCTCGCTGTGGGCGTCGTCGCCGGCGCTCGATCGGCCGGCGCGGCGTCTCATCGGCGCCGAGGACGGCCTGCTCCATGCAGACGAAGCCGCCTACGCGCCGCGGTGGGGTGTCGTCGTGGCCAACGAGGGAGTCGGTAATGTCATCCTCGCGCGCAACGGCAAGGTGACCACGTTGCCCCCACCCGCGGGGATCGGCGCCGAGCTGGACGCCGTTGCCGCCGACGACCACGCCATCTACGCGAGCCTGCCGGAGGTCGGAGCCATCTACCGCTATCGGCCCGGCGCGGGATGGGAGCCGCTCGCGACTCGCAAGGACGGTCTCGGCGCTCCCGAGGGTATGGTGGTCGTCGACTCGTTGCTCTATTCGGTCGACGAGCATCTCCATCGCCTGTACCGGGTCTCGCTCGACACGGGCCACGTGACGAGCCTGCCGCTGGACGACAAGCGCTGCGTGTATCCGGAGGCGCTGGCGTTCCATCGCGGCCTCGGCGAGTTGTTGATCACCGACGACAAGTTGGGGAACGTCCTGGCCGTGGGCCCCACCGGTTCGGCGCGCGTGTTCGCATCGCGCGCGGAGGGCGTGAAGGGCGCCGAGGATGTCGCCGTCGCCGCCGATGGAGACGTGTTCCTCGCCGATCCGGCCAGACGCGAGGTCACGGAGTTCACCCAGAACGGCCGAGTCCTGAGGCACGTGCGCTTCAGCCGCATGTACGGTGACGTCGTCGGTGTCGAGGTCGTCGGCTCGGGAGCACGAGAGCGGCTCTATGTCGTGTCCGGCGACGCGTCCAAGAACGACGCGTTCGTGCCCAGCGCACTCTGGGAGCTGGCGATCCCGGCAGCCAAAGCGTGGCGGGACTAGCCTGGGACTCCGATCCCTCCGGTGAATCGAGCGCGAGGCGACGGCGTTACGCGAGACCAAGCTGCTGCATCATGCC
Source organism: Candidatus Eiseniibacteriota bacterium (assembly GCA_031364505.1). Taxonomy (GTDB): domain Bacteria; phylum Eisenbacteria; class RBG-16-71-46; order RBG-16-71-46; family RBG-16-71-46; genus JANLWK01. Next base: position 4,472 of record JANLWK010000326.1, read on the forward strand.
CGCCTGGTCCCACTGTTCCCAGCGCTCGACGATTCTGCCGTCCGCGACGCGATCGAGAATGTGGCCGTCGACTCGCACGCGGCGCCCGGTCGCCGGGACAGGCCCGAAGGCGCCACGATTGGTTCCTTCTGCGACCCATCGCGTCGCTACCTTGTTCCCCGCGACGACTTGATCTTCGATGGTGATACGCAGATCAGGAAAGGCGCCGAGCAGCCCCGCCATCATTGCCTGGAAACCGGCAACGCCCAGGTTGGGGTCCGGGCTGCCGTTGATGTGAATGACGCAATCTGCCGCAAATACCTGGTCAGCGACCGACACGTCCCCGCGGTTCAACCCGTCGACCCTGGTCTGCTGGCATGTGGCAGTCTGCATGCTGACCTCGCGCTAAACTCCGCGCTCAAGAGACCCGTCCGACAACGCGACGCACGAGCAACATGCCACACATCCATGACCGTTGCGAGGCTTCGCCTCGGCTAAGATCTCGGGCAGGCCCGTCTCGGAGGACTCTCATGGACTCGCGTTCATCGCGCTGCGCGACGCTGTTCGCCGCCTGGTTCGTCATCGTGTCCGCATCCACGGTGGCCGTGGCCCAGACTCCGGTCGCGAAGGCGACCGCACGGTTCGCGCTCGCCGACTCCCTGGCGCTCGATTCGCGGGTACATACCGGCACCCTGCCGAACGGGCTCCGCTGGTTCATCCGCGTCAACCACCGACCGGAGGCACGGGTGGCGCTGCGGCTCGCCGTGGCGGCGGGCTCGACGGCCGAGGTCGACGATCAGCGCGGGCTCGCACACTTCACGGAGCACATGAATTTCAACGGCTCCGAGCACTTCGCGCCCGAGCAACTGGTGTCCTACCTCGAATCGATCGGCATGCGGTTCGGCGCGGACGCGAATGCATATACCTCGTTCGACGAGACCGTCTACATGCTCGAGGTGCCCGCCGACCGCGATACCGTGCTCGACCGTGGTGTGATGGCGCTGTCGGACTTCGCGGGGCGCGCCACGATGACGGACGCGGAAATCGACAAGGAGCGCGGCGTCGTGCTCGAGGAATGGCGCCTCGGCCAGGGTGTGCGAGACCGCATCAGCCGCCGCCAATACCCGATCGTGTTCCACGGCTCACGCTACGCCGATCGCTTGCCGATCGGCCTGCCGGAGGTGATCAAGGGCGCGATCTACGAGCGCTTGCGCGCGTTCTATCGCGACTGGTACACGCCGGACCGCATGGCGGTGATCGCGGTCGGCGACATCGACCCCGCGAAGATGGAGACGCTGATCCGCAAGCACTTCGGTTCGCTGAAACGGCCGACGAACACGAGGCCCGCGCCGGTCTTCGACATTCCGGCGCACGATTCCACGTTGATCTCGATCGCCACCGATTCGGAGCTGACGCGCACCAGCGTTCCGCTGATGTTCAAGGGACCGCACCTGCGCAGCCTCACCGTCGGCGACGAGCGTCGCGACCTCGTGCGTGATCTCTACGCGTCGATGCTCAACGCGCGGTTCGGCGAGATCGCCCATCGCGCCGACCCGCCCTTCCTGAGCGCCGGTGCCGGCTACCTCCCGCTGCTGGGTCGTACCGCGGACGTGTGGCGACTGAACGCTGGCGTCGAGGACGGCGGGGTCGAGCGCGGGCTCGCGGCGGTGCTCGAAGAGGTGGCACGCGTCGCGCACCACGGCTTTCTGCCGAGCGAGTTGGCGCGCGCGAAGGACCGCCGGCGTGCCGGGGCGGAACGCATGTACGCCGAGCGTGACAAGTCGGAGAGCCGCGATTTCGCCCGCGAGCTGGTGAGCCACTTCCTCGTCGCCGAACCTGTGACTGGGATCGAAACCGAGTACGCGATCGAGACCCAGCTGTTGGACGGCATCACGCTCGCCGAGATCAACGCGCTGACGCCGACGCTGATGCATGCCGGGAACCGCGTCGTGCTCGTCGAGGCGCCGTCCCGTGGGGCGCCGCCGCCGACCGATGCCGGCATCCGCGCCGTCATCGAGCGCGAGGCCCGTGCGACACCGGACGCATGGGTCGACTCCATCGCCGGCAAGTCGCTCATGGCCACGCGGCCTGCTGCGGGGCGCGTGACGGCGCGCAAGGATGTACCCGAGATCGGCGCTACCGTGCTCACGCTGTCGAACGGCGTCGAGGTGTGGCTCAAGCCCACCCACTTCAAGACGGACGAGATCCTGTTCTCGGGTTACGCGCTCGGAGGGCGGTCCGCGGCCGATTCGGCGAGCTACCCGACGACGTGGATCGCCGGGCCCACGATCGGCGACGCCGGAGTCGGCGGGTACACCGCGACCGAAGTCCGCAAGCTCCTCGCCGGCAAGATCGCGGGCGCCTCGATCTCCTACGGCGACTACGTCCAGTACGTGAACGGCAGCGCCCGGCCGGTCGATCTCGAAACGGCGCTGCAACTCACGTATCTCACGTTTACCGGCCCGACCCGTGACCCCGCCGGGTTCGAGGCGCTCAAGAAACGCGTCACGGAGTTCCTGAACACGCGTGCGAACAGCCCCGAAGCGGTGTTCTCGGATACCGTCGATGCGGTGAACGACGGCAACCTCTACCTCAACCGAAACCCCACCGTCGCGCAGGTCCAAGCGGTGGGGCTCGACAGCGTATTGGCCTTCCACAAACAGCGCTTCGGCAACGCCGCCGACTTCACGTTCACCTTTGCGGGCAACTTCGAAGTCGATTCGATCGCGCCGCTGCTGGCGAGCTACCTCGGCTCGCTGCCGTCCCAGGGCAAGCGCACGTCGACCTACGGCCACACGGTCCCGCGCTACCCCACGGGGACGCGTAGTGTATCCGTCCACAAGGGGCTCGAGCCCAAGGCGACGAACCAGGTGACGTTCTTCACCACGGGCTTGCCCATCGACGAGCTGGACATGCACCGGGCCCGAGCCGCGGCGTCGATTCTGAACGAGCACTTGCGCAAGCGGCTGCGCGAGCTGATGGGCGGGACCTACGGCGCGTCGGCGCGGTTCGACAACCTCGCTCCGCAGCCGGGCTACGCAACGATGACGGTCTCGTTCGGCTGCGATCCCGCGCGCGTCGACACCATGCTAGCGGCGACGCTCGCGGAGATCGCCGACCTGAGGGAGAACGGCCCATCAGCCGAAGACGTGCAGAAGGACCAGGAAATCGAGCGACGCGAGCTCGAGGTCGCGCTGGAGCAGAACGGCATGTGGACGGGCTCGATCCTCACGTCACTCCAGTTCGGCATCGATCCCCGGCGCATCGCGCACCGTCGCGAGCGAATCGACCTCTTGAACCGCGACAACCTCCGCGAGACGTTCAGGAAGTACTTCCCGCTCGACCGCCGCACGGTGATCACGCTGCGCCCCGAGAACAGCGCCACAGCGCCGTAGAGGTCCGGGCCCTGCACATCTATGTGGACGCCGATGCCTGCCCCGTGAAGGACGAAACCTATCGGGTCGCGAACCGCCATGGCGTGCACGTGACCCTCGTGGCCGGAAGCTGGATGCGGATTCCGAGCCAGCCGAATCTC
>JANLWK010000165.1:0-10139 GCA_031364505.1 Candidatus Eiseniibacteriota bacterium
CCGGTCCGCCGGTCGATCACCGGATGATTGATGCCGCGGTGCCCGAACTTGAGCTTGTGCGTGCGCGCGCCGAAGCCGAGCCCGAGCAGCTGGTGACCGAGGCAGATGCCGAACGTCGGAACGCGCTCCGCCACCGCGCGAGCGGTGGCGATCGCGAAATCCAGCGGCTCGGGATCACCGGGGCCGTTCGACAGCAGCACCCCCTGCGGCGAGAGCGCCAGGATGTCGGCGGCCGTCGTGCGCGCCGGCACGACGCGAACGCGGAAGCCTTCGGCGCGCAGGCGCCTCAGGATGTTCCATTTGACCCCGAAGTCGCACACGACGACGAGCGGCCGGCCGTCGTCCGACGGCGCCATGGCCTCGGCAACGCCCGTCTCGTTCCACCAGTAGGGCTCGGCGCACGTGACGAGATCGGCGAGCGCCAGCCCCGCCATGGCGGGGCTCCGGCGCGCCTTGTCGACGAGCGAGTCGGCGTTGAGGTCGATGGCCGACACGCAACCGCGCATCACGCCGTGGTCGCGCAGGTGCCGCGTCAGCGCGCGCGTGTCGATGCCGGCAAGGCCCGGCACGCCGCGCGCCGCGAGCCACGCCGGCAGGTCGGCGGTCGAACGCCAATTGCTCGGCAGGTCGCAGACGTCGCGGCAGATCACCGCCTGGGCGCGGACGCGGTCGCTCTCCCAGTCCTCGTCGTTCACGCCGTAGTTGCCGAGCAGCGGGTAGGTGAACATGACGATCTGGCCGCAGTAGGACGGATCGGTCAGCACCTCCTGGTAGCCGCTCATGCCGGTGTTGAACACGACCTCGCCGGTCGTCTCGGCGGCCGCGCCGAACGATTCACCGCGGAAGACGCGCCCGTCCTCGAGTGCCAGCAGCGCCGGGGGCCGCCGCGTCACGCGTGCGCCTCGAGTCCCGCGCCGATCGCCTCGTGCGTCACGCGGCCGCCGCACACGGTGAGCCGGACGCGTCCGCGCAACCGGGTCCCCGCGAAGGGCGTGTTCCGGCCCTTCGACAGGAACCGGCCGGGATCGACGACCCACTCGGCGGCGGGATCGATCAGCGTGAGATCGGCCGGCGTGCCGGGCTCGAGCGTCACGGGCGGCAGTCCGAACACGCGGCGCGGAGCGTCACTCCACAGCTCGATCGCGCGGCGGAGATCGATGTGCCCCGGCTCGACGAGATGCGTGATCGTGAGCGCCACCGCGGTCTCGAGTCCCACGATGCCGAACGGGGCCGCCTCGAACGGCTGCCGCTTGTCGTCGGCCGTGTGCGGCGCGTGGTCGGTGGCCAGGCAGTCGATCGTGCCGTCGGCGATCCCGGCAATCACCGCGGCGCGGTCCGCGACGGAGCGGAGCGGCGGGTTCATCTTGGCCGCCGTGCCCCACTCGGCGACGGCGTCGTCGGTGAGCGTCCAGTTGTGCGGGCAGGTCTCGCCGGTCACGGCGAGCCCGCGGCGCTTCGCGTCGCGCAGGGCCTCGAGCGAGGCGGCGCACGACAGGTGCGCGAGGTGCAGCCGTCCGCCCGTCAGCTCCGCCAGCTCGACGTCACGGCGCACCATGACGGACTCGGCCGCGGACGGAATGCCGCGAATCCCGAGCCGCACGGCCGTCGGCCCCTCGTTCATGTCGCCGTCGCCCTTGAGCTCGGGATCCTCCTCGTGCGCGATGATCGGGCGCCCCGTGGCGCGCGCGTACTCGAGCGCGCGGCGCATCGTCGCCGCGGAGGCGATCGGCCGGCCGTCGTCGGAGAAGGCGACCGCGCCGGCGCGCGCGAGCGTGTGCAGCTCGCACAACGCCTCGCCGGCCTGGCCCATCGTGACGGCCGCGATCGGGTGCACGCGGCAGTGGCCCGCCTCACGGGCCCGCGTGAGCACCCACTCGACCCACGCCAACGAGTCGATCACGGGCCGCGTGTTCGGCATGCACAGCACGTCGGTGAAGCCGCCCGCGGCGGCGGCGCGCGCGCCGCTGGCGATCGTCTCCTTCGACGCCTGGCCGGGCTCACGCAGGTGGACGTGCACGTCGACGAGGCCGGGTGCCAGCACGGCGCGGTCCGCCTCGATCACGCGCGCGTTCGCCGGGGACTTCGGCACGACGACGCCGCCCTCGAATGCGATGTCGACGAGCCGCCCGGTGCTCCAGTGACGCGCGTTGCGGATGACGACCGCGTCGCTCACGCCATCACCTCGCGCCCCGCGCACCACGCCAGCACCGCGGCGCGCACGGCCACGCCGTTCGCGACCTGCCGGAACACGACCGAGCGCTCGCCGTCGGCGACGTCCGGGGCGATCTCGACGCCGCGGTTCATCGGCCCGGGATGCAGCACCACCGCGTCGGTGGTCATGCGCCGCACGCGTTCACCGTTCAGTCCCCACTCGCGCGCGTACTCCGCGTGCGACGGCAGCAGGCGCTGCTCCATACGCTCGCACTGGAGCCGGAGCGCCATCGCGCCGTCGGCGCCATCGAGCGCCTCCTCCACCGACGCCGCGACCCGGCAGCCCAAGGCCCCAAGGGCCTCGGTCGCGCGCGGCACGAGCGTCGCCGGGCCCGCGACCCGAACCGAGGCGCCGAGCGTCGTGAGCCCGAAGATGGCCGACCGCGCCACGCGCGAATGCACGACGTCGCCGACGATCGCGAGCGTGCGGCCCTCGAACCTGCCCCCCCACGCGTCGCGCAGCGACAGGAGATCCAGCAGTCCCTGGGTCGGGTGCTCGTGGCTGCCGTCCCCCGCGTTCACCACGGATACGGGCAGCTCGGCCGCGACGTGCGCGGCCGCGCCGGAGGCCCGGTGGCGGATCACCAGCATGTCGATGCCCATCGATACCAGCGTGCGCAGCGTATCGAGCAGCGTCTCGCCCTTGGACACCGACGAGCCGGCGACGCCGAACGTGATCGACGTGGCGCCGAGCCGGCGCGCGGCCAGCTCGAACGACATGCGCGTGCGCGTCGAGTCCTCGAAGAACGCGTTCACGATCTCGACGCCCTCGAGCGCCTCGTCGGGGCGACGGTCCTCGCGCCAGCGCCGGCGCCAGCGGTCCGCGGCATCCAGCAGGGCATGGATCGACGCGGCCGGGAGCCCTTCGAGCCCGAGCAGGTGACGCCGCCCCACGCGATCGGCGCCGGCGCCTGGCCAGGCGAAGCCGGGGCGGGTCGAGGGCTCAAAAAAAACCCCAGCACCAGGCGGCGCCGGGACATGCGTGACCACTGACTGGACCATGGAGATCCCCCTTTCCTGCCTCGCGGGGCCAGGATTAAAAGGACAGAGAGCGTTTCCGCGCGGGGACCATAAAGGATGCTTACCCCCCGAGCAACCCCATAGATCCACAGGAGAACGGAGGCCGAACCGCGTCGCACACGGGGGCCGCGGGGTGCGGGTCCCCGCGCGAAGCACCACGGGAGTGTCCCGGACCCGTCCAGTCGAATGTCGTTCCACGCCCCGGGTGAACCACTTCGTACAATTGCAGGCGCCGCCTCGGTCGCGGCGGCATTGGGCCGCAACGCGTTGCGGTCGCGCGGACGTGGCATGTTCGCTGCGATGAGCTTCCTCGCCTGCCCGGCATTTCCGCGGCCCGCGTTGCCCCCGCATCGAGGAGACATCCCATGAGAGCCCCGCCCAGCACCTTTGCCCTGCTCCTGCTCACCTCCTTCGCGCTGTCCGGATGCGGCACGGACGACGTCCTGTCTCCGATCGGCGGCTCCACCGACGACCAGGTCCAGGCCCAGCTCGAGCTCGCCACGAATCCCGCCGTCATCGAGGACGGCGTGTCGGATTCGGAGACCCAGTCGAGTGTCGGCGGCGAAGGGCTCGCCGCGATCCACCCGATCAACTACTGGCGCCGGATCACGCATCGCGACCGCAGCTTCACGTTCGCGTTCTCGGACTCGGACTCGACCGGCCGCCCGACGCGCGCGATCGTGACGATCCGCACCCGCCTGCAGGGCACGTTCAACATCGCGGTCGGCGAGCCCGGCACCGACGGGCAGCCGATCGACAGCACGCGCAACGTGGTCCACAAGGCGCTCGACGAGACGCGGATTCGCCGCGTCCTGATGCGCCGGGTTCCCGACGCCACGTGGGCGGCGCCCGGCACGGCGGGGTCGATCGACCACCGGGCGCGCTGGCGCGTGGCGGCGGTCTCGGGCATCGAGGTGTCGTCGGTCAACCACACGACGGACATCGTGAGCCTGCGCATCCAGCAGAGCGGCGGGCCCGACACCACGATCACCGACGTGTTGGCGTTCATCCGCCTGCGCACGCTGCCGCACCTCGTGCCCGGCGTGGACGTGACGCTCTCGGTGACGACGACGCGGTCGGACGACGTGGTCGTGCTGCTGCACAACCAGCACCGGTTCCGCCTGCACAACAACAACGACAACACCTACACGGGCGTGTTCCCGGCCGGGCTGCTGTCACGCGGGCTGCGCCACCTAGGCGTGGACGCGCTGTCGCACGGCTCGCTGTTCGACGACACGCTGCCCTACGACGCCCAGCGCTGGGTGCTGCCGTTCGTGTTCGCCCCGGAACGCCTGGACGGCCCGCCGCTCTGATCGCGGCGAACGGACCGGACGACGAGCGGGCGGCTCCCGATAGGGGCCGCCCGCCGTGTTCAGTACCGGTGCGGCGCCAAGGCCCGTGGCGGGCGGCGACCGCGACGACGACTACGCCTGCGCCTTGAGCCAGTCGGCCGTCCGCCGCAGCCCCTCTTCGAGATCGACGCTCGGCATGTAGCCGAGCAGGCGCTGCGCCTTGCGGATGTCGGCGAGCGAGTGCTTCACGTCACCCGTGCGCGCGGGCTCGTGGACCGGCGCCACGGACTTGCCCAGCAGCTTCCCGATCATCGCCGCCAGCGAGTTCAGCGTCACGCGCGTGCCGCACGCGACGTTGATCGTCTCGCCCGCCACGCCGGGCACCGTGCAGGCGAGCAGCGTGGCGTCGACGACGTTCTCGACGTAGGTGAAGTCGCGCGACGTCTCGCCGTCACCGTAGATCACCGGCTGGCGGCCGGCCATCACCGCGCCGATGAACTTGGGGATCACGGCGGAGTACTGGGACATCGGATCCTGGCGCGGTCCGAACACGTTGAAGAAGCGCAGGGACACCGTCTCGAGCTGGTAGACCTCGTGGAACACCCGGCAGTAGAGCTCGCCCGTGAACTTGTTCACCGCGTAGGGCGACAGCGGCAGCGCCGCCATGTCCTCGACCTTGGGCAGCACCTCGGTGTTGCCGTAAGCCGATGACGAGGCGCCGTACACGAGACGCTTCACCTTCTCGTCGCGCGCGGCGATGAGCATGTTGAGTGTGCCGACGACGTTCACGTCGTTGCTCTCGATCGGCGTGCGGATCGAGCGCGGCACCGACGGAAGGGCCGCCATGTGGATCACGTAGTCGACGCCCCGGACGGCCTCCTGGCAGACGTTCAGGTAACGTATGTCGCCCTCGATCAGGTCGACACGGTCCTGGAGCGGGAACAGGTAGTGGCGTTTCCCGGTGGAGAAGTTGTCGAGCACGCGGACGTGAGCCCCAAGCTCGCGCAGCCGCTCGACGATGTTGGACCCGATGAATCCCGCGCCCCCGGTGACGAGATATTTCATTGCCACGTTCCCTTTCCTCGATTCGATGGAATCCGTTCACGCATCGGCCGTCGCGCGTTCGGCGCCGGGCGTCTCACGTCAGGCGCCCGCCGCGCGTCCCGGCCGCTCGACGGCCTCGGGCGGCACCGTGCACACGACGGCTTTGAATTTTCCGTGGGGACCGAGCGGCAGGTCGTCGACCGCCCGCATCGTGATCGTCATCCCGCCCAGCCGTGCTTCGAGCTCGTGGCGCAGGGAATCGAGATGCGCCGGCTGGAACCGCGCCGGATCCGCCACGTAGAGCAGTTCCACCTCGTCGATCCGGTGCTGCACGATCTGGGACCGGATGATCGACGGAGGCAGCCCCTTGAACACGGGATCGAGCCGCCCGATGAGCCCGCGCGTGCTACTGACCACGTAGTCTTCGGCACGCCCGAGGATTCTCTCCACCCGGGGTGCCGCGCGCCCGCACCCGCAGGGCGTCCCGGCGCCGCGCGACAGGTGGTCGCCGATGCGGTAGCGCACGAGCGGCATGTGGTGGGTGTGGAAGCAGGTGACGACCATCTCGCCCGTATCGGCGGGCCGGCCGTCGTCGTCGAGCACCTCGATCACGCCACTGTAGGTGAGCACGTGGTTCGAACCGCGCTCGCACGAGACGACGTACGGCGCGCCCTCGGACGACGAGTACTGGTTGCCCACCGGGCATTCGAACGCGAGCGCCAGCTCGTCCTCGGCGGCGGCGGTCAGCGTCTCGGCCGTGGCGAACACCGCCTTCGGGGCACGGCTCAGCCGGATGCCGCGCGCGAGCATGAAGCGGGCCACGACGCTCAGCGCCGACGGGTAGCCGTCGAGGAACTCCGGCGCGAAACGCTCCAGGTCCTCGACGTAGCGCGGCAGGTTCTCGGGCGACAGGTGATAGGTCGAGTACAGCCTCTGGTGCAGCGCATGGTTCGTCTGCCAGAACACGTTCGAGCCGTCGCCCTCGGGCCGGACGATGCGCCCCGAGAACGTGGCGCGGCGGTCGCCGTTCCGCACGCCGAACCACGACCGGTAGTGATCGAGGATGGCGTAGCGGGCGCGCAGGTCGTCGGGCGTGAAGCGGAAGCTCATCGGCGTGCCGGTCGTGCCACTCGTGTGCACCTCGGCCATGTCGGGCGTGGCCGGACCGGTGGGCAGCCGGTGGAGATTCGCGCGCAACTCTTCCTTGCCCAGGCGTGGCAGCCGGGTGATGTCGTCGAGCGAGGCGGGGCTCGGCGCGTCCTTCCAGAACTCGCGATAGAACGGCGAGCGCTGGCGCGCGAAGGCCGCGAACTCGACGAACAACCGCTCCTGCCGCGCGCGCGCGTCCGCGGCGGATTCACCGTCGAGCGCCGCGTAGTGCGCGAGGAACTCGAGGTAGCGGCCGCCGAACCGCTGGCGGGCGAGCTTGCGGCCGACCAGCGTGACGAACAAGTCGCGGGTCCAGTGTGGCGAGGCAGCGTACAGGCGTTCGCGCCAGCCCGAACTCATCGGGCTCCGGATCCGCCCGCGGCGGCGGCAGCGGGCGCGCGCTCGACGTGGTGCACCCAGCCGGGCGGCGCGGCGAACGGCGCGAGTTCGGGGCTCGCGCCCGCGTCCGTGCCCGCGTCCGTGCCATGGGGCGCGCCGTCCCAGCGCGAGAACGCGTGCTCGGGGCGGATGTCCGCGGCGTGGCTCAGCGTGGCGATGCGTGCCGGCTCGAAGCCCATGCGCCACGCCATGCAGGCGTCGGTCGCCACGGGATCGTCGCCGAGGAGGATCGTTCCGGCCTTTCGCGTGGTGCCGTGCAACGGCCCGTCGCCCTCGCACGCCACGACGCCGTCGACGAACGCGAGGTAGGCGCGCTGCGGCTCGCGGGTCAGCCGGCCGCCGCGGTCCGCGAAGCGGATGATCGTGTTGAGATCGTAGATCGTCCGCCACAGCGTGTCGTTGCCGTGCCAGCTCCCGCCCGAGGTGACGAGGCCGTAGTTCACGGGCTTGCCCTCGGCGATCCGGCGGTGCACGCGCCGTTTGTAGCCGGACCACAGCGAGCGCATGCCCTTCCAGATCGGCTCGGGCGTCATCGGCTTGATCCGCGCGTCCACGAACAGGGCGGCGCGCGTGAGCCGTGAATGCCCGCGCGCCTCGTCGCCCGGCGTGCGCGGCGTGCGCTTCCGGTAGTGCGCGAGGTACGCCTTCTCGGCGTTGATGCCGATCAGGTTCTTGAGCGCCCCCGTGATGCCGCACTTCCGGTGGGTCTTCATCTTGGGCACGTTCACGAACACGTCGGCGTCGAGCACCGTGTTCGGAATCAGGTAGCGGTGGATGCCGCGCTTCTGGTTCCGGTTGGTCACGTCCTCGTCGTAGTCGCCGACGACGAGTCGCACGTCCGGATCGCGCGCGCACAGGTCCTCGAGATACGACTCGGCGCCGAGGTCGACCTCGGCGTACCCGAGCGGATCCCCCGGCAGCCGGTCCAGGCGCACGATCTTGGACATCGTCGCGTCGAGCACGGCCATCTGGCGGCGGAGATCGAGGCAGCGGATCGTGAGGCCGGGCAGGTGCGCGTAGGCGCCGACCACGTCGGCCATCCGGTTGTCGGCGAGAATGCCGGCGAAATCGGCCGACTGGAGCGGGCAGTCACACAGCGTGATGCGGCCCTCGCCTCGCAGCGCGATCACGATGTAGTCGAGCACGACGCGCAGGAAGGCGCCGTGGGTCGTGAGCTGGTCGCGCAGGTGCTCGCGGCCGCGCACGTCGAACACCCAGTTCGGCTTGACGACCACGCGCTGGCCGGGCCGGATCGTGCCGCCCAGCGGATTCCAGTCGGCGGTGCCCTCGTGCGCCGCGTCCAGGCCGGCGGCACGGAACATCCGGCGCACGGCGGCATAGACGCGATTGTCGCCCCGGCGCGTCGTGATCGCGCGCTCGATCTCCGGATAGGCCGAATCCGGATCGAACGGCGGGGTCGTGCCGTAGGTGAGGCCCAGGTCCGTCAGATAGGTCGTCTTCATGTGGAGCGCCGGGGCCGCGGGACGGAGTCGATGCCGCGCGGCGAGGTTGGGGACGGAGGGCGGTGGACGATCGCGGCCTCGGCACCGCGTGTCGACCGAACAGGATACCGAGTCGCCGCGATCGCCGCCAGCGCGAGGATGCAATCGTGTGGGACGTCAGTGAAAGTGCACCCTCCTAACGCGTCAGTGAATATGCACCCCCATGGAACTGATCCTCATGGGACAACGCGACGCCCGGCGGCTGGGTGTGATCCAGGCCGCAACGGAAGGGAAGCTGACGAATCGGGAGGGCGCCGCCGCCCTCGGCATCAGCCGGAGTCAGTTCAAGCGGCTGCGGCGACACGTCCGGGAGCAGGGTGCCCGGGGAGTGCTCCACGGCAACCGCGGGCGGGTCTCGCCACGGCGGCTCGCGGACGCGTTGCGCGACACGGTCGTGGAACTGTTGACCGGGGCGGTCAAGCTCAACGACCACCATATCGCGGACCTGCTGCGGGCACAGGCGCTGGACGTGAGTCCCGCTTCGGTGCGACGCATCCGCCAGGAACGCAAGCTCCCGCCCAAGCGGCGGCGCCGGGGACCGAAGCATCGCCGTCGCCGCGAACGGAAGGCACGACGGGGCGCGATGGTGTTGATCGATGGCAGCCCGTTTCAGTGGTTCGACCCCACCGGGCCGCTGTGGACGCTGCTCGGAGCGATCGACGATGCCACCAGCGAGATCCTCGCCCTGATACTGCGGCCCACCGAAGATCTGCATGGCTACATGACCTTGATGCGTGAGCTGATCACCCGGCACGGCGTGCCCCGCGAGATGTACGGTGATCGGAGTGGCATCCTGATCCGCAGCGATGACCACTGGTCGCTCGAAGAGGAACTGGCCGGCAAGCAGGATCCTACCCACTTCGGCCGCATGCTCGAGGCGCTCGGCGTGCACTTCATCGCAGCCACCAGTCCGCAGGCCAAGGGGCGCATCGAACGCCTGTGGGCCACGCTCCAGGACCGACTCGCAGCCGAGTTGCACCTGCTCGGACACACCACCGTCGAAGCCGCACAGGCCTACCTGCCCCACTTCATTGCCGAGCACAACGCACGGCGCTCGTGCGCGCCCGCGGAGACCGTGTCCGACTTTCGGCCCGCACCGCGCGACCTCGATCGCCTCCTCGCCTGCACGTACCAGCGCGTCGTCGCTCGCGACAACACCATCCGTGTCGCCGGTCGGTGGGTGCAGATCGCGCCGGGCCCCGCGGGCCGATCGTTCCACAAGGCACGGGTCGAGGTCCGTGAGTTGGTGGATGGGCGTATGCTGGTGCTGCACCCGAAGCACGGACTCATCGCCGAACAACCTTCGCCGGCCGCCGACTTCACGCTCACCAACCGTCGCGGACCCCGCGCCTCGCGGATCAACGCCAGGATCGACGCTCCACGTTCGCTCCAGAACGACGATCACCCCGTGCCACGACCCCGACCCAAGGCTCGGACCGGCATCGGGATCTACACCAATCGCCGTAAACCGAAACCCGGCCACGCCTGGAAGAAGGCCGCCGTGCTCCCACCCTCAACCCGG
>JANLWK010000353.1:0-1535 GCA_031364505.1 Candidatus Eiseniibacteriota bacterium
CACGAGATAGTCGTGGCAGGGGACGAGCACGGCTCCCGGGGCCTGGCGCAGGTTCTCGACGAGTTGGTCGCCCTCGCCGCGATCCGCCGCGGTCGGGACCTGGGCGACGGGGTCGTAGAGCAGCACGCCGAATTGGATCAGCGCGGCGGCCGCCACGACGGCCGGCGCACGCGAGAATGCCCCGGCACCCGCACGCGCGGCGGTCGAGGCGGCATGCCACCCGAGCCCGAACAGCAGCGCCGCGCCGGCACATGCCGGCATGAGCACGTTGTCGTAGGCGGCCGGGTAGGCGCGCACGGCGGCGGACGAGAGCACGAGGCCGAGTGCCGCGGCGAACGTGACGGCGCGGCCGCCCGCGGCCGCGGCCGCGCCGTCCTCCTCGCGGAGCGTCCATGCCGCGAAGCATCCACCAACCGTCGCGATCCCGAACGGCGCCAGGTATTCGCCCGAGACGAATCGCAGCAGTCGCGCGGGATCGGGCGCGTAGTGGCCGGCGAGCCCGAAGACGTAGTAGCGGAACCAGCCGCCCGTGCGCGCGTCGGCGAGCCAGGCGACCGCGGCGGCCAGCATGCCGGCTGAGAGCCCGAAGGCGAGTCCGCGTCGTCGTCGCGTGACGAGCAGGACGGCGAGCACGGGCACGACCGCGACGGCGGCCGTCTGCTTGGCGAAGAACGACAGGGCGGCGAGCCCGCCCGCGACGAGCCCCGCACGCACGTCGTGGGCGTCGCGCCGGAGGACCAGGAGTGCGGCGAGCAGCAGGGCGAGCGCCAGCGAGTCGGCGTGGGCGGTGTCCATCCACGCGCCGGCGAACCGGAACGCGGCGAGGAACAGCCCGCCCGCGAGCAGTCCCGCGCGCGCATCGCGCGTCTCGGAGCGGATCCACGCGAACAGCAGCGCCGCGCACGCGAGCGAACTCGCGAACGAGACGAGCCGGAGTGCAGTGAAGCCGCCACCGAGCGGGCCGAACAGCGGGGCGGCGACCACGTAATAGAGCGGCGGGTAGTTGAACGGCACGTAGCGCAGCGACGGCGCGACGTAGAGCGGCAGCCCGGCGCGGAGGCGTTCCACCATGGCGAGGCTGCCGCCCTCGATCCACTCCAGCTCGTACGGGTAGCCGATGCGCAGCAGCGCGACCAGTAGGAACGCGGCGGCGAACGCGATCGCCAGCACGAACACGGCGGTCTCGAGCGCGCGGGTCGTGCGCGATGGGGAGATCATGCGGTCGGCGACTCTAGCACGCACCACGCGGGTCGCGGCGCGGGCCGCGAATGCGCCGGGCGCGCGTCACGCCGGACGCTCCGGGCTCGCGTCACGCCGGATACGCCGGGCGCGCGGCGGGCGCCGCGTTCACGACGGTGGGGCGCAGTCGGCCTTGTCGGCGGCGATCGTGCTCGAGCGGTGCTCGGCCAGCGCCTCGCGGAGCTGGCTCAGCAGGCGGGTCGCCGTGGAATCGGTGCCGCTCTTCGCCACGGCCATGAAGGCCATCTCGTGGAACTGGGTGCCCTTGCCCGCGCGCACCGCGAGGTATTCGTGAC
>JANLWK010000358.1:0-11140 GCA_031364505.1 Candidatus Eiseniibacteriota bacterium
CCGCGCGCGGCGATCACGAACCGCACGCCCGCCGGGGTGGCTTCGATCAGCGCGGCGGCCCAGGCCAGCGCGGCACGCGCGCCGGCCAGCTCGTGCGCGTCGTCGAACACGATCAACACCGGAGCCGTTCGCTTGCCGCTCACCGGAGCCGTTCGCCTACCGCTCACCGGCCGCGCGCGCGAGGCCAGCTCGTGCACGAGCCGCGCGGTGAGCAGCCCGCCGTCACGCTCGAAGTCACGACGCGCGTCGAACAGCGCCACGACCGGCCGGGCGAGCGGCGGGGACAGTCGCGCGGTGGCCGCGAACACGGCGCCGAGCAACCGGGTCGGCGTGCGGTGCTCCGGGCCCAGCGTCACCCACAACGTGGACCCGCGCGCGGCGAGCTGCGCGGCGAACGTGCTCTTGCCCCAGCCCGCCGGGGCGACGAGCGTCGCCACCTTCCACCGGCCCGAAAGGGCGCGGAGGAGGCGGGGGCGCGGAACGAGCGGAGGGGGAGCCGTCACGGCCGTGAGCGTAGCGCCGACGGCCGATTCGAGTAAGAGCGGAGTAAGAGGGGAGCGGGAGGGTCCTTCGCATCCGGATGGACCGAGGGCACGGCACGTCGGAACGCCCGTCGCGGCGGCTCGGGACCGGATGCGCAGGGAGTCTTCCATGAACTTCCGTTCACTGCTGCCGCTATTGCACGGATTCGCGGCGGGCGTGCTGCTGGCGTTTGTCCCCATACCGGGCGCGGCGTCCCCGACCGTGTCCGTCGTGAACCTGGCTCGTCAGGACATGCCGGCCCCCGACGGCAACGGGACGTATTCGAACTACTTCAGCTTCTCGGACCCGGTGTTGAACAACGCGAGCGAGGCCGCCTGGACGGGGCGTTTCATCGGCACGGCGCTCGGCACCGCCGACGACGACTACCTGGTTCGCGTGCACGCGGGCAACCCCGGGGTGCAGCTGGCGCGTCAGGGCCAGGCGCTGCCGGACGTGACGGGAACCTTTGGTAATCTGGTCACCATTCCCCGCGCGTTCGCGATGAACGACTCGGGGCGTGTCGCGTTCGTCACGCCGCGGCTCGGCACGCCGGGAGGCTCGTCCGACAACAGCGCGATCTATTCCGCGCGCGATCCCGGTCTGTTCTGGGTCCACGCCCGGCGCGGGGACACGCCGCCCTTCACGGCCACGACCTTCAACGGGTTGTTCCCGCCGACGATCAACGACCAGCCGCCCGGGGCAGTGGCATTCTTCACGTCGCACGGTGGGAGTGCGGCACCCGTGACGGTCTACACGTCTCGGCTGGGCGTGCTCTCGCCGGTGGCCTGGCTGTCTCGATTGGCGCCGGACGCCACCGATGGCGACGGGATCAACGGCAGCCTGTCGGTCTTCTCGTACGCAGGGACCGGCGATCCGCCGGCGCTGCGGCCGAACGCCAGCGAGATCGTGTTCTACTCGCACCTGGGCGGAACCACGAACCTTTCAATCGATGACGACGGCATCTTCCGCGCCTCGCCCGACGCGTTTCAGGACGTGGCTCGCGGCAACCAGCCGTGCCCGGGTGGCGGCAACTACCAGGAATTCTCGAACTCGCCGGTCTACAACGCCAACGGGATCGCCGCGATCCTGGCGCGACTCAAGCCGGTGCCGAGCGCGGGCGAGGTGATCACCCTCGACTGGCCGGCGGGGGGCGACCTCGCGGCCTACACGGGCCAGAGCGCCGCCGACGGCAACGGCGTGATGTCGTCGCTGTCTCCGCCGTCGCTCAACAACCACGAGGCGGTCGCCTACCGGGTGCAGTTCTCGGGCACCGCCGGCGGTGGCACCGATGACGAGGCGATCTACAAGGGCGACTCGTCGCTGATCGTGGTGCCGCCACTCGAGGATCAGATCGCGCGCGAAAACCAGGCGGTGCCCGAGGGCGACGGGCTGTTCGCGGGCTTCGGCAACTTCCCGGCGATCAACGATGCGGGACAGGTCGCCTTCATCGCCACGCTGCGCGGCACGCCGCTCGGTTCGAGTGATGCCCGCGGCCTCTACCTGTGGGATCCCGCGGAGGGCCTGGTGAAGATGCTGCGCGACCATGACGTGATCGACGGGCGTCACGTGCTGCAGTTCGCGGCACTGGTGGGTCCGGACTTCGGTGGCTGGAGGAGCCTGAGCCAGCAGGGCGAAGTGGTCGCGCGAATCCAGTTCGTCGAGCCCGGCGGCGACGGCGTCTACTTGTTCCGGCTCGACGCGCCGCTCAGCGCTCCCCCCATGCCGCCGCCGGCGGCGCGGCTGTCGTTGCGCATCGGGCCCAACCCGATTGGCGCGGGTTCACTCGCGGTGACCTGGCGAGCGCCGGGCAACCAGGCAGGACGCGCGCGCGTCTCGGTGTTCGATCCCGCGGGGCGCCTGATCCGCGTGGTGCGCGATGCGTCGGGAGCGAGTGCCGCGACCTGGAACCTCGACGGCGACGATGGCCGGCCGGTCGCCGCGGGGATCTACGTCGTGTGCGTCGAAGTGGGAGGAGAGGTGCGTGCCCGCCGGGTGGCGGTGACGCGATGATGCACTGAGGCCGCGGCGGGCGGATCCCCTCTCCGCCCGCCGCCCGGGGGGTGGCCGCCGATGACGGCAACTCGTGCCCCGACCTTAGTGTCGTTCACTATTTACCGCGTCAGCACGACGCGACGCAGGACCGACTTCGGGCCCATCTGGAGCTGCACCAGGTAGACGCCCGGGGCGAGCCGGCGGCCGTCGCGGGCGGTGGCGTTCCACTGTGCGGCGTGGACGCCGCCCTTCTGCCGTTCGGAGACCGGTTGCGCGACCAGCCGGCCGGCCAGGTCGAAGACGCGCAGGCGCACGTCCCCGCCGACGGACGGGACGACGTACTCCATGTGGAGCGATCCGGCGAACGGGTTCGGCGAGATCGTGCGGAAGTCGAGCGTGCTCAGCGCCCGCGACTGCTCCTCGAGGCGCTGCGTCAGCTCGGGGTTGCCGGGCTTCGCGACCAGTTGCTCGCCGGCGTGCATCACGTCCCACGCGATCGCCACGTACGTCTTGCGCGTGCCGTCGGTGCACGGGTCCCAGCGCGTGGAGTGGACCTTCACGTTGATGCCGGTGTGCCCGGGCCTGACGACGAACTCGACGATCTCATTGTTGTCGACGTGCGAGTTGTTGACGTGCACGTCGGTCTTGAACGTGGCGCCGCTGAGATAACCCTCGGTGACGATCAGGTCGAGGTCGGCGAGCAGCGCGTCGGGCGTCGACGTGGTGGCGTCCTGGCACTGGTCGTAGGTGAGCACCACGCGCACCTTGTCACCCGGGTCGGCATGGATCTCGATGTGCTGGCTCAGATCGCCGCCAGTCGTGAAGTTGGCCGCGCGGTCGACGAAGGCGGTGTAGAAGTTCTCGGCGTTCAGGAGCTTCCGCGCGCGGTCGCCACGCGGCGCGCCTGCGCCGCTGCGATCGTCGAAGGCGTCGGCGATGATGGGGATCGGCGGGTTGCCTTCGATGGCATGCGACGCCGACGCCATGAGCGTCGCGCGCAGCAACGTCGGATTCGACGTCAGCTCCTGCGGGAAGTTCGCCATCAGCAGTGCGGCCGTGCCCACGACCATCGGCGTCGAGAAGCTCGTGCCGCCCCACGGGTCGTAGTCGGTGGGCTTGGTCGGATCCCAGCTCGCGAACGAACCGGCGTAGGGCCCGACCACGTCGGGCTTCTCGCGATGCGTCGCCGCGTCGTTGAGCCAGCGTCCGGCCACCGTGTCGTCCCCGTAATTGCCGGGGCCGAGCGTCGCTTGATGGTTGTACCCGCCGACGCACAGCGAGTTGTACGAGAAGCCGAACACCGGCTGGGTCGCCGGATCCTCACCGGAGTGGATATTGCCCGAGCCATTGGCGATGAAGATGCGATCGGAGTAGACGACGTAGTCCATCTTGCGGCGATCGGACTGCGAGATCTCGAAGCTGCAGTTGATCAGGTGCGGGTTGCGCTGCAAGAGCGCGTCGGTGACCGCGCCGATGTCGGACGTGAGCATGTGGCCCTGGAACAGCCCGACGAGCTGGATGCTCCCGCTCGGGCCGATGGCGGCTCCCGCGCAACTGGCGACGGCGGTCGAGTGCCCGCTGTTGCCGGTGGTCTCACTGCACGGAAACGCCACGGGCGTCTCGACGGTGACGTCGCGGAACGCCTCGTGCACCGTGTTGATGCAGGCCTGCGGTTCGACGATGGCGATGCGCAGGCCTTGGCCCGCGAGCAGCAGATGCGCGAGCCACAGCGGCTCCTGCCCGAGGTCGACGGCGCCCTGCGCGGCCAGGACCGCGGGCTCGGGCGGCGTCTCGACGATCTCGAGCACGTCCGCCAGCTGGCTCACGACGGTCTGCAGCACGCTGCGCGTGGTCTTGATGTGCAGCAGCGGCGGGCTCAGCTCGGTGCCGAGCACCGTGACGCCGGCCGCCACGAGCTGCGAGGTCACGGCGTTCGCGATCGGCAGGGCGGCCGCGCGTCGTGCCGCGACCCACGCCGAGTGGGCGATGTCCCACAATGCCGGCGTCGTCGCGGCGGTGATGAACGTGGCGTCGCCGGGGACCCTGAGGAAGAGATCGGCCAGCACCTCGTCGGAGCCGCCGAGCGGCGCCAGTTTCGTCGCCAGCTCCGGGCTGATCGCACCATGGTCCTCCCGCCACAACCGCTCGTTCTCGCCGCGCAGCTCGCTGAACGAGGCCGGTGCGCCGGTGTCCTTGCGCAGGATCAGGTCTCTCACCTCTTCGGTCGCCGGGTCCAGGATCTTCGAGCGCGAGAGGGTCAGGCCCAGCTCGGTGAACTCGGCGTCCGGCCCGCGCGTCAGGATCTCGCCGGCGTTCGCGTAGTTCTCGGGCACCGGCGTGAATTCGTGGGCCGCGAGGACCGGCGAGAGCAGCGCGCGCCCGTTCTTGCCGATGACGAGGTCCTGGCCCAGCGCGATGGTCGTCGCGAGCGACACCGTCCCCGCGGCCTCGATGGCCAGCGGTCGATCGAACTGGAGCTTCTGCGACTTGTCGCCGAGCTGCGGCGGGATGTTGCGCGGCGACGTGCTCTGGCCGGCCGGGTCGGTCGTCACCGCGAGCGCGTCGAAGTCGAGCGTGACCTGGCTCACGCGTCCCGGCGGAACGTTGCCGCTGACGAGCAGGCGCGGCGACCCGATCGCGGCGCGGGGGACGGAGAGCAGTTGCGCGCCATCGAACAGCGCGACCGAATATGCACGCCCTGCCGCGTCCTTCCCTTCCACCTGAACATGGGCGACGGTGAACGACACATCCGTCCAGTTGATCGGCGTGCCATCGAGCTGGATGAAGATCTGGAGTGTCGCGTCGCTGACGGGAACGGGCCCACCGACGTGTTTCGCGTGCGCGGTCGAACTCAATGTCGCGAGCAGGGCGAGCAGGCCGACGGCGCGTGTCGCGATCCTCGCGACTGGGCGGAACGGCGTGGCGGACGACAGACGTGAATGTTCCAGCCGGTGGTCGGGTCGCATGGTCACCCCTTGGGGGTTGGTGGGGTTGGTGGTGATCGGTGGTCTCTCGCGGCCGAGGTGAGGCGCGGCAGCATAAGCGCGCGCGTGGTGCTCGCGAAGTTAAAAACGATCGGTCATTCCCGCGGCACGTGTGCAATACTCGTCGCGGCGCCGGGCTCCACATCGCCCCGGGGCCTCGTCGCTTCGGCTATCGGCGCGGGCCGCGCCCGGCCGCGCCGCATCTCACCGCACGCACGCGAGACCCCATGCCCTCGACTTCGCCGCGCGTCGCCATTCTCGCCTGTCGTCTCGTCGCTGTTGGTGCGTTGCTGTCGGCGTTCGCCGCGGTCGCGCCGAAGCCGGCTTCCGCGTCCGCCGTGTACCAGGCGTTGCCGTTCAGCCAGAACTGGTCGAGCGCTTCGTTGATCACCACGAACGACGACTGGTCGACCTGTCCGGGGTTTATCGGTTACCGGGGCGACGCTCTTGCCGTGGGAGCGGGGGCGGACCCGCGGACCATACTCGGTGACGACGTCCCGGGAGTCGTGGACGTCAACGCGAACCAGACGGATCCGCTCCTGTTCGTGACCGGCGGCGTGACGGAATTCCAGCTCGTCGACCCCGCCGTGGCGCTCGTGGGGTCCGGGACGGCGAAGGCGCCGTATCTCGTGTTGCACCTGAACACCACCGGCAAGAGCTTCATCCGCGTGACCTACACGCTGCGCGATCTCGAGGGCGCCGGCGGAACGGACAACGCCGTCCAGCAGGTGGCGCTCCAGTTCCGTACCGCGGCCGCGGGCGTGTGGACGAACGTCGCGGGCGCATACGTCTCGGACGCGACGAGCGGCCCCGGCACGACTCTGTCGACTCCGATCAACGTGATGCTCCCGAACGCGGCGAACGACAAAGCGACGCTGCAGATCCGCTGGATGACGACGGACGCGGTGGGCTCCGACGAGGCGGTGGGGATCGACGACATCGTCGTCACGGCCTCGCAGTTCTTCGTCGAGGCGACGTCGGGCCCGTTGGCGGACGCCGCGGGCCACGGAGCGGGCGTGGCGTGGGCGGATTTGGACGCCGACGACGACCTCGACCTGTTCGTCGTGAACAACGGGCAGGCGGACCGATATTTCCGCAACACGGCGGGCGTATGGACCGACGCGACGAGCGGGGTGCTCGTCGACAACAGCTTCGGCTACGGAGTCTCGGGCGCGGATTACGACAACGACGGTGACATCGACCTGTTCCTCCACAGTGGGCTCGGACCGCTGCTCGCGCGCAACGACGCGGGGACGTGGGTCAGCGGTGCCACCGGGTCCCTCGTGATTCCGCGCAATGGCCGCGGGATCGTCTGGGGCGATTTCGACAAGGACGGCGACGTCGACCTGTTCCTTTCGAACGACAACGACTCCTGCAAGCTGTTCCGCAACGACGCGGGAACGTTCGTCGACGCGTCGAACGGACAGTTCGGCGGCGTGGACAACTGGCAGGGAGCGGCGGCGGGGGACTACGACGACGACGGCGACCTGGACCTGTACGTCGTCAACGCGTCGAACGGCAACCGGCTCTACCGGAACAACGGCGGGACATGGAGCAACGTGACGAGTGGTCCGCTCTCGAGCCCGACGAATGGCCGTGGGGTGGCGTGGGGCGACTACGACAACGATGGCGATCTCGATCTCTTCGTCGCGTCGTTCGGCTTCGACAACCGGCTGTTCCGCAACGACGGGGCCGGGGTGTGGGTGGATGCGACGAACGTGGTGTTCGGGTCCTCGGTCGGCAGCGAGGGCCCGGCCTGGGGCGACTACGACAACGACGGCGACCTCGACGTGTACCTCGCGAACCTGGATGCGCCGAGCAAGCTGTTCCGGAACGACGACGGGGCCTGGACCGATGTGTCCGTGTCACCACTGGACATCGCCGTCGGATCCGTCGGCTCGGCGTGGGGGGATTACGACCGCGACGGCGACCTCGACCTGTTCGTGACGAACACGGGTGCGGCGAACCACCTGTTGCGGAACGACAATGGCCTCGGCAATCACTGGTTCCACCTGAACCTCGTGGGCACCGTCTCCAATCGCTCGGCGATCGGCGCGCGCGTGCGCGTCCTGGCGGGCGGGTGGAGCCGCATCGCCGAGATCTCGGGCGGTTCGGGATACTGTTCGCAGAACTCGCTCGAGGCCGAGTTTGGGTTGGGGTCCGCCGCGGTGATCGAGTCGCTCACCGTGCGCTGGCCGAGCGGCATCGTGTGGGACTCGACGAACGTGGCCGTGGACCAGCGGCTCACGGTGATCGAACGCGGGTCCATCACCGGCGTCGAGGCTTCAGCGCCTGGCGCCGCGCTGGAGCTGTCGTCCGCCTCGCCGAACCCGTTCCAGGATCACACGCGGTTCGACTACGCGCTGCCCGCGAGCGGACGCGTGAGCCTGGTCGTGCTGGATCTACAGGGGCGCGCCGTCGCGACGCTGGCCTCGGGCGAGCACGCCGCGGGGAGGCACTCGGCGAGCTGGGACGGGCGCGACACGGCCGGGCGCACCGTTCGCGCGGGTGTTTACTTCGCGCGGCTCCAAGCGGGGAACGGCGCGGCCGTGCTGCGCCGGGTGGCCGTGACGCCGTAGCCGAACGTAGACTCACGGCGTATGAGCAAGCCCCCCTTGCCACCATCGGGTCCGGATCCCGCGCACACCGGGGGGGGGCCGGATGCCGCGCCGCCGACGTGGGATCGGATCCACGACCTGTTCCACCGGGCGCTCGAGCTGGATGCTGATGGACGGGCCGAGTTCCTCGCGACGATCGCCGCCACGGATCCGGCGGTCGCCGATGAAGTGCGGTCGCTGCTCGCGGCGCACGAGGAATCCGGCGAGTTCCTCGATCAGTCGCCGACGTTGCCGCGCGAGCGGACGCTCGGCCCGGGCGACCGGCTCGGGCCCTATCGGATCGTCGAGGAGATCGGGCACGGCGGCATGGGCGTGGTGTTCCGCGCGACGCGCGACGACGAGAACTTCACCAAGGACGTCGCGATCAAGCTGATCGACCCCGGCATGCGCTCAGGCGAGATCCTCAAGCGCTTCCGCGCCGAGCGGCAGATCCTGGCGATGCTCGACCACCCGAACATCGCCCGGTTGATCGACGGCGGCACCGCACCGGACGGCGGCCCGTACCTCGTGATGGAGTACGTCGTGGGGCGGTCGCTGCTCGATTACTGCGACGCGCTGGGCCTGAGCGTCGAGCGGCGGATCACGCTGTTCCTGAGCGTGTGCGACGCGGTGCAGTTCGCGCACCAGCGGCTCGTGGTCCACCGCGACCTCAAGTCCGACAACATCCTCGTCACCGAGGACGGCTCGCCGCGGCTGCTCGACTTCGGCATCGCGACGCTGCTGGCGACCGAGGGCGGCCCGGCGGCGGCGACGGGGACGGCGCCGATGCACCGCATGCTGACGCCGGACTACGCGAGCCCCGAGCAGATCCGCGGCGAGCCGGCCGCGGTGTCGAGCGACGTGTACTCGCTCGGCGTCATCCTGTACGAGCTGCTCACCGGAGCGCGCCCGCTCCGGTTCACGACGCGCACGCCGGAGGAGATCCTGCGCGTCGTGACGCAGGTGGAGCCGGCGCGGCCGAGCACGGCCGTCACGCGCTCGCCCGGCGGTGAGGCGGCGCTCCGGCGCGGCGAGACGACGCAACATCTCCGGCGGCGGCTGTCGGGTGACCTCGACTACATCGCGCTCAAGGCGCTGGAGAAGGACCCGGCACGTCGCTACGGCTCGGTCGACCAGCTCGCGCAGGACATCCGCCGGCACCTCGACGGTCGGCCGGTGCTGGCGCGCGGAGCGTCGACGGCCTACCGCATGTCGCGCTTCGTGCGGCGGCATCGGGCCGCCCTGCTCGCGACGGCGCTGGTGGCGGCCGCACTCATCGCGGGGTTCGTGACGACGGCGCGCGAGCGCGACCGCGCGAAACGGCGCTTCAACGACGTGCGCGAGCTGGCGCACGCCGTGGTGTTCGACCTGCACGACGCCATCGCCAACCTGCCGGGCTCGACAAAGGCGCGCGAGACGCTGGTCGCGCACGCGCTGCGCTACCTCGACAAGCTCGATCGCGAGGCCAGGGGGGACGCGGCGCTCGAGCAGGAGCTGGCGCTCGCGTACGCGAAGGTCGGCGACGTGCAGGGCCGGCCGATGTTCCCGAACCTCGGCAAGACTCCCGAGGCATTGGCGAGCTATGACAAATCGCTGCGCCTGCTCGACAACGTGTCCCGCGCCTGGCCCGAGTCGACATCGGTGCTCCACAACCGGATCGTCGTGTCGCAGCGGCGATCCGATGTGCTGGATATCATGGGCCGGCGGCACGAGGCGCTGAGCGAGGCGGTGGCGACCGGCGCGCGGATCCGCGCCGAGCTGGTCCGGCGACCGGGCGATCCGATGCTCACGAACGACCTGTGCGTGAACTACGGCCGCGTCATCAACATGAAGCAGGCGTCGTCCGACACGGTCGGGGCGATCGCCGACTGCACCGAGTACCTCGCCCTGGTGGAGGGCATGTTCCGCGCGAACCCGGCCGATGCGGGCTGGCGCCGCGGCGCGCTGATCGCGTGCACGAAGATGGCGGAGTTGCGTGGCATGCGCGGTGACCGTGATTCGTCCGAGGTGTTCTACCGGCGCGCCGAGGGCCTGGCGCTGCAGGCGATCCAGTCGCAGCCCGACAACACCGACGCGAGCCGCGATCTGTCGATCGTCTACGGCGCCCACGCGCTGTTCCTCGCCGACGGTGGCTCACTCGACTCGGCGCTCGCCGTCTACGACCTCGGCATGAAGATCGCCGAGGACATGGCCGCGCGCGATCCGGACAACGCGCTGCAGCAGTCCGACGTCGCCGCGGGGCACTATGAAATCGGAACGATGCTGATGAAGGGCCGCCGCCACGAGGCGGCGGAGCGGCGCTTCGACGAGGCGTTCGCGCGCTACACGCGGCTCGCCGCAGCCGACACGGGGAACGCCGAGAGCCGCCTCTACATGGCGCGCAGCAGCCGTGGCGCGGGGGAGGCGTGCGAGGCGCTGTCGCGCGCGGCCGCCGGAGCCGCGCGCGCACGCTGGCGCACGCGAGCGCTCACGTGGTTCGGGCGCAGCGCGGACGTGTACCGCGGCCTCGCGCGCCGCGGCGCGCTGACCGGGGAAGAGTCCGCGGCACCGCAGGAGATCGACCGCATGATCGCGGGACTTCGGAAGGACGGCGGTTGAGACGCGCGAGCCGTCGCGGCGTGCCTACTCGACGCGCGACAGCTCGCGGTAGAGCCACGCGCGCGCCGTCGCCCAGTCGCGCTTGACGGTGATGGGCGAGACGCCGAGGACCTCGGCGGTCTCCTCGATGCTCAGGCCGCCGAAGTAGCGAAGCTCGACCACGCGGGCCTGGCGCTCGCTCAACCGGGCCAGGTCGTCGAGCGCGCGGTCGAGATCGTCGAACGCAACCGGGCGGCTGTTCGCGGCGATCATGCCGGTGTCGAGTGTCACGGGCGCCTGCCCGCCGCCGCGCTTCTGCGCCGAGCGCCGCCGCGCGTGGTCGACGAGGACGCTGCGCATCGCGCGCGCGGCGACGCCGAGGAAGTGCCCGCGGCCCTGCCACGCGATGCGCTGGCCGACGAGTCGCAGGTAGGCCTCGTGCGCGAGCGCCGTGGGCTGGAGCGTGTG
>JANLWK010000383.1:0-7825 GCA_031364505.1 Candidatus Eiseniibacteriota bacterium
CACGACGAGCGAGTAGTTGCGACCCTTGAACGCCTGGAAGTAGTGGCGATCCCACGTGCCCTGCTTGAAGAACAGCGGCGCGTTGGAGCCGTCGACGCGCACCTGGACGTCGACGATGTTGCCATCGACGCTCGCGTGCGAGGCGGGGCCGGGATTCCAGAAGTTGTCGGCGTTGGCGGTGACGGCCCCGGTGATGAGCAGGCCTAGGGCCATCGCCAACAGGCGAGGCGTGCGATTCGAGGTGCGGGTGGGGTTCATGTGCGTCCTCCGTCGTTGGGGCCAAGGCACTGGTGTCGTGCTTCGCATGATCTACGCCGCCCCGGGGCGGCTATTCCCGCGACGCGCAACCGGCTGTCCCGCAGTGAGTTCGGGGACGTGTGGAACGCGGGTGTTCCGCCCCGGGTCGCGCCGCCGCCGTGGCGCCTGGACCACGTTCGTGGCGTGGATGAAACGCACGGTCACGATTCGCGGTGCGATCACGTAATACTGTGGGACCATTGAGCGCCGCGCTGCGCGAGGCGGCCGAACCATCGAATCGAGCGAGGGTGTGCATGCGGATGCGGGGCTGGGTACGGCGTGCGATGACGATGGGCGCGTGCGTCGTCGCGCTGGCGTGCGGTGTGACGGGCGCGTCGCGCGCCGCGACCGGGCTCACGCCGGGAGCGACAGCGCCCGGGTTCACGAAAACGGAAATCGGTGGCGCGACGGTCTCGCTCTCCGATTACGCCGGGAAGGTCGTCGTGCTGTTCCTGTTCAGCCCCGGCTGCCCGTACTGCCAACAGGATGCGCCGTCAGTCGAGGCAAACATCTTCCAGTACTACAACTCGACCAAGCCCGGGCAGGTCGCCGTCCTGGGACTGGATGTTACGGACTATCCGCCCAATTCGGTGCTGTCGTTCAAGAACACGTACGGGATCACTTTCCCCCTCCTCCGCCAGTGTTCCGACGTGGCCGGCGCGTACGTGCAGAACGAGGCGGTTCCCTTCGACAACTACGTCGTGATCAACAAGCAGGGCATCGTCCGCTACCATTCGGCGTTGAACTGGCCGCACGGCAGCCGCTACCACACGAACGAGATCAAGGGCACCGTCGACAGCCTCGTCACGAACATGGTGGACGTCGGCGAGCCGCGGGCGACGGCGGAGTTGTCGCTCGCGATCGCGCCCAATCCGTCACCCGGCCGGAGTACCGTGCGTCTTGCGGTCCCGGGGTCCGGTGCCACGCGCGTCCGCGTCGACGTGCTCGACCTGGCCGGCCGACACGTCGCGACGCTGTGGAACGCGCCGGCGCCCGGCGGCTCGCTCACGCTCGCATGGGATGCGACCGGCACGGCCGGCCGCGCGGCGCCCGGCGTGTACCTCGTGCGCGCGGACGTCGACGGGCGGCGCATCGAGCGCCGCGTCGTCCTGATCCGGTGAGGCGCATGGGCCACAGAACACTCCGCGCGACCGCACGCGCGGCGGGGCTGGCATTACTAATGTCGGTCGCGCACGGCGCCCCGCCGGCCGGGGCGGCCACCGCCACGATCACGCTGCCCGAGCGCAGGCGCGCGGCGGACTTTCGTCTTGCCTCGCTGAACGGCGGCACGCTCGATCTCGCGGAACTGCGCGCGCGCGGGCCGGTCGTCGTCGACTTCTGGGCAACGTGGTGCAAGCCGTGCCTGATGGCGCTGCCCGAGCTGAACCGGCTCCACGAGCGCAACGCCGCGCGCGGGCTCACGGTCGTCGGCGTCTCCGTCGACGGACCGCGTAACTTCTCCAAGGTGCGCTCGTTCGCGAACCGCCTGCGGCTGGGCTTTCCCGTCGCCATCGACCGCGACGAGAGCCTGCAGCAGCTCTACCAGGTGAAGGCGTTCCCGACGACGTTCCTGATCGCCCCCGACGGCCGCATCGCATGGACCCGGCAGGGCTACCTTCCGGGCGACGGCGAGGCGCTGGCGAGGGCGGTCGAGGCCCTGCTGGACACCACGGCGGTCGACACGATTCCGTGAGCGCCCCGACGGCCGCCCCGTTCCCAGTCGCGATCGCCTGCGTCGCGGCGTGCGCATGCATGATCGTCGCCGAGGCCCGCGCCCAGGTCACGGTCTCCAACATCGTCGAGGCGCAGGCGGGCAACCGCCCGTTCGCCGAGTTCTTCGGCCAGCCGACGAACCCGACGAGCATCTACGACGAGCTGAACGCGGAGCTCGCGCTGTCGGGCGTGCGCCTCGGGTTTCGCTACGAGTCGCTCGACAACAGCCGGCAGACGAACACGTATCGCACGTTCACCCAGCGCTACGCCGACTGGACGGCGAGCGGGCTCCACGTGCGCGTGGGCGACTTCTACACGATCCTCGGCCGCGGGCTCACGATGCGTGCCTTCGAGCTGCCCGGCGTCGTGCTGCAGGACGCCGTCACCGGCCGGCGCTCGAGTTTCTCGCGCGAGCTGGACGGCGTGCGGGTCGACGCCGACGGGCGCTTCGGCTCCGTCCGCGCCTTCTCGGCACAGGACGCGTCATCGACCCAGAGCGGCGGCCAGGCGATGCTCGGCCCGTGGCGCGGCGCCGGCGTCGGCGCCACGTACGTGAGGTTGTCGAGCGGAGCCGGCGGCGCGAACTCGCAGGAGTTCGGCTCGGGCTTCGTCCAGTGGGATCCGTCCCAGACGTGGAGCGGCGCGCCCGTCGCGCTGCCGCTGTACGCGGAATACGCGCAGGCGAACCGGTCGGCCTCCGAGTGGTGGCGCTTCGAGCGCGGCGACGCCGTGCCGCACGCGCTGTACGTGGGGTCCGAGGCCCTGTGGGGACCGTTCGCGCTGTCGGCGGAATGGAAGGACTACCGGGACTTCCGCACCGGCATCAACGATCCGCCGTCGCTCGTGCGCGAGCACGCGTTCCCGCTGCCGAACCGCGCGACGCACGTCCTGAACGCGGTGAGCGAGCACGGCGTCCAGCTCGAGGGTTCCTGGGCGGTGCCGGACTGGGGCACCGTCACCGTCAACCACAGCCGCGCCGATGGCACGCCCTCAGGCAGGGCGCTGCACTTCGAGGAGAGCTACTTCGAGACGCACCTTGCCGCCGCACGCTGGCCGACGGTCGAGGCGACGCTGTTCTTCGATCGCGACATCGACACGTTCGTCCAGATCGCCGGCCGCGAGATCTACGGAGTGAGCCTGACGGGCCGCTTCCTCGGGCCGTGGTCGTCGACGCTCGACCTCGAGAAGCTCGACGCCGAGCGGAGCGCCGTCTTCGGCCCGTCGATCGGCTTCACCGACCAGGTCGCGACGCTCCAGGTGGCGCGCTCGGGCTGGGGGACACTCGCGTACCTCTGGCAGCGCACCACCGATCCCGACGAGGAGGATCCGGACTTGTTCGGCGGCGACGTCGAGCCGCGCGTCTACCGCGCGTGGAACGCGAGCGCGCTGATCGGCCAGTCGCACACGGTGCAGTTATTCGTCGGCGAGCGCCGCGGCGGCCCCGCGTGCACCGCCGGCACCTGCTACGAGGTCGCCCCGTTCAAGGGTGCCGAGCTGAGGCTCATCAGCCGGTTCTAGGGCAAACGAAATCCGGCCCACCTCGCGGCGGGCCGGATCGTTGCTATCGGGGCGGGCCGTCGGCCCGGCGCGTCTCAGTGGGTGCCGGTCTCGGACGTCGGCGCCGGCG
Organism: Candidatus Eiseniibacteriota bacterium; assembly: GCA_031364505.1. GTDB lineage: Bacteria > Eisenbacteria > RBG-16-71-46 > RBG-16-71-46 > RBG-16-71-46 > JANLWK01. Next base: position 3,638 of record JANLWK010000383.1, read on the forward strand.
TCGGCTGCTGCATCGCCATCGTCTCGGTGTGGAACACGGCCTTCCAGTCCTTACCGCTCTTCGCCCACACCGTGGAGCAGAACCACGGGCCCGCGGGGTAGGGCTGGCCGTTCATCATCGCGTCGGACGTGGACGTGTAGTACGTAATGTAGGCGTCCTTGTCGATCATCTTCGTCTTGAAGTTGTCCATCGTGAAACTCTTCACTTCCATCATCTTCATCATGTCCGGCACCATCGTCACCGGGTTGATGCCCGTCGGGTCGATCATCCACGCGTCGGCGGCGACGAGCGAATTGAACGTCGTCATGTCCTTGGTCTTGAATGAATCCTGCACCTTGCGTTCGTTGGCCTCGAGCATCATCGGGATGCCGCCCGCCATCTTGTCCATCTTCATCTCGGGCTTCTTCATGGCGGCGTCTTCGGCCCGCGCGAGCGGCGTACACATCGTGACCAGCAGCGCGAGCAGTGAAAGCGTGCGTACGAACTTCATGATGAGGTTCCTCCGTGGGGTGGTGGGAGCGGTGACGCGGGATCTGCGAATCCCTGTGACCGGAAGGTACGTGCCCGCGAACGGACATTGCCAGTAGGGAATGACCCGGAGATGTGTGATCCGCGAATCGTGATCGTTTACATCCCCAGAATGTGCCAGCCCGCATCGACATAGAGCGTCGTGCCGGTGATGCCGCTGGACAGGTCGGACAGCAGGAACAGCGCGGCCGATCCCACCTCGTCCTTCGTGATGTTGCGCTGCAGAGGTGCTGCGCCGCCGTGCTCCTTCAGCATGTCGGTGAAGCCGCGGATGCCGCGGGCCGCGAGCGTGCTCACCGGGCCGGCCGAGAGGCAGTTCACGCGGATCTTCTTCGGCCCCAGCTCGAGCGCCATCTGCCGCGTCGATTGCTCGAGCACGGCCTTGGCGCTGCCCATCACGTTGTAGTTCTTGACCGCGCGCTCGGCCGCGAGATAGCTCAGCGTCATGATGCTCGCGCCATTCTTCTCGAGCAGCGGAAGCATGCGGTTCGTGACGTTCAGGTACGAGTAGGCGCTGACCTCGAGCGCGAGCTGGAAGCCCTCGCGCGGCGTGGCGACGAAGCTGCCCTCGAGGTCCTCCTTGCGCGCGAAGGCGATGCCGTGGGCGAGGATCTCGAGCGAGCCCCAGCGCTGCTGGATGGCGTCGCGCACGGCGTCGATTTCATGATCCTGCGTGATGTCGCAGCCGATCGTGAACGCGTTCGGCAGCGTCGCCGCCAACTCCTCGACGCCCGACTTGAGCCGCTCGCCCGCGTAGGTGATGCACACGGCGGCGCCCGCGGTGTGGAGTTGCTCGGCGATCGCCCACGACAGGCTGCGGTGGTTCGCCACCCCCATCACGAGCGCGTGGCGCCCGCTCAGATCGACCGGAATCATCGTGCCTCCCTGTTCATCGTGCCTCGCTGTTCATCGTGCCTCCATGAGGGCGGTGCCGGAACCCCGCGGTGCCGCGGGTCGGCCGGCGGGCGCGCCGTCAGGCCACGCGCTGCGTCTCCCAGACGCGGATGGGAAGGATGATGACCTGCACGCCCGAGAACTGGAGCCGGCGCTGGATCGAGAACGCCGTCTCGGAATGGAGCGTGCGCGTGAACAGGTTTTCCTTCTGGAACACGAGCTGGCCCGCGAACACGACGGGCCGGCGGAACTCCTTGATGAGATCGAGGCAGATGTGCTCCAGCTCGTCGATCAGGTCCGTGCCGAGCGTGTAGCGGAACTCGGCGTAGTAGCCCATGCGGTGCGCGAGCGACGAGTACTTCTCGAGATCCGCGCGCACCTGGGTCTCGAATGCCTCCACGTCCTGCACGCCCTTGAATCGAGCCGAATCGACGAGCCCGACCGACACGAACACGAAGTTGCGGAAGTGCCGGGGGAACAGCCGCTGCACCGACAGCAGTGTGTGGATGCCGAGCCCCGCGTAGGACTCGACCATCACGATCGCCGTGGGGCCGTCGGGCGCCAGCTCGGGCTGCGTCTTGGGTTCCGGCAGCGGCAGGTTCGTGAGCGCCTCGTCGAGTGACGACATCAGATTGCGCACGCGCCAGTAGTGTCGCCGGACGAGGAAGCAGAACGCGACGAACGCGCCGGTCGCGATCAGGGTGACCCAGCCGCCTTCCTGGAACTTGATCACCGTCGTGACCATGAGGATGCCGCCGGTGACGATCGTTCCGGTGAGCGCGATGAGGAAGCGACGCTTCCAGTGCGCGGCTTGCCCCCGCACGTTGAGCCAGTGCCGGACCATGCCGAGCTGCGTGAGCGTGAAGGTGAGGAACACGTTGATCGAGTACATGACGAGCAGCAGGCGGACCGAGCCGCCCGTGTACACGAGCGTCAGCGCCGCCGCGATGCCGAACGTGATGACGCCGTTCTGCGTGACCAGCCGCTCCGACAGGTGATTGAAGCGCTTGGGCACCCAGCCGTCGACCGCCATCGCGGCCAGCGTGCGCGGCCCGGCGAGGAAGCCCGTCTGGGCCGCGACGAACAGCAGCGCGCCCTCGGAGATGAGCGTGGCCCACACGATCGGCGTGCCGACGTTCCAGTCGCCGATGTGCCAGCCCGCGGTGACGATGTCCCACAGCGACGCGTTCAGCGTGCGGCCCGACTCGTGGTGCACGTCGTTCAGCAGGTAGCAGATGAGGATGCCGCCGGCCGTAAACGCGAGCGAGATCGCCATGTAGAGCATCGTGCGCTTGCCGGTCTCGACCCGGGGCTCGCGCAGGATGTCGGTGCTGTTGCTGACGGCCTCGATCCCAGTGAACGAGGCGCCGCCAAGCGAGAAGGCGCGCAGGAAGATGATGATGACCCCGAACAGGCCCAGCTCCGACACGGCGGCGTGCGTGTCGCGCATGGTGTCGGCGGTGAGTCCGGCCAGCGCCGGACCGTGCGAGAAGATGCCGGCGCCGATCAGCACGACATGCAGGAGTACGAAGGCCGCGAAGATCGGCGTCAGCACCAGGATCGATTCCTTGATGCCGCGCACGTTCATGCTCGTGAGCACGCCGATGATCAGGAATTCGGTGGGCAGCTTGAACCCCAGCCATGCGTGGGGTAGGAACGAGTAGATCGCGTCGCAACCCGAGGCGACCGAGGTGACGATCGTCAGGATGTAGTCGACGACGAGAGCGCCGCCCGAGATGACGCCGGGCGTGGGGCCGAGCAGCCGGGTGGCGACCAGGTAGCCGCCGCCGCCGCTCGGGAACAGCTCGATGATGTAGCTGTAGGACGCCGAGATGAGGAACACCGCGCCGACCGTCGCCAGCACGAGATAGAAGGCGAGATGCCGGTGGGAGCCGAGGTGAAGGAAGGCTTCCTCGGGGCCGTAGCAGGAGGAGGACAGCCCGTCGGACCCGAGCCCGACCCAGGCGAAGAACGCGACCAGGGCCAGAGTGTGGTGGATTCGCGGGTCGAGGAGATTCTTGGGGCCGCCAACCAGTAGACCGCGCAATCGTTCGAGCACGGCGGAGGACATTATGGTTTCGCCAAGTCGGAAGCAAGACGGCCGCCCGGCGGAGCGTCCAACGAGCCTCCGGACGCTTGCCGCCGTCGAGCGTGCCATCGTCGCCTGCGAGCGGTGCGGCCGCCTCCGGCGGCATTGCCTCGACGTCGCGGCGAACCCCCCGGCGCGCTACCGGGGCCAGCGGTACTGGGCACGCCCCGTCCCGGGCTACGGCGATCCCTGGGCGCGGCTGCTGGTGGTCGGCCTGGCGCCGGCGGCGAACGGCGGCAACCGCACCGGCCGGGTGTTCACCGGCGATTCCAGCGGCAACTGGCTTTACGAGGCGCTCCACCGGTTCGGCTGGGCCAACCAGCCGACCTCGACCGGCAGGAACGACGGCCTCGTGCTGACAGGCGCCTACGTGTCGGCCGCGGCCCGCTGCGCGCCCCCGGCCAACAAGCCCACGCCCGTCGAGTTTGCGAACTGCCGGCAGTACCTCGCGGCCGAAACGGCCCTGCTCACGGAGGTTCGCGTCGTGGTGGCGCTCGGCCGCCTCGGCCACGAGCACTGGCTGCGCGCGTCCGGATGGTGGGACCGCCTCGCGACATCCGAGCGACCGCGGTTCGGCCACGGCGCCGAGACGCGGCTGCCCGCGGGTACCAGCGGCGCCGCGGGTGCCGGGGGCGCTGGGGGTGCCGCGGGCGCCGCGGGCGCCGCGGGCGCGAGGG
>JANLWK010000391.1:0-21741 GCA_031364505.1 Candidatus Eiseniibacteriota bacterium
GGAACGCGCCGAGCAGGCCGACCATCACCTGCGTGCCCGCGTCGCCGATCGCGTTGCCGTCGGACTTGCCGCCCACGATGACGGCCACGCCGTCGTTCGTGAGCATGCCCACGGCGCTCTCGCGACCGTCGGCCTCCCACGCCATCGCGGCGCGGTAGGCATGCAGCATCGCGGCGATCTGGTTGGGGTTCGACGACTCGTCCAGCGCCCGGCGGCCGGCGCCGATGCCGCTGTGCCGCCACGCCGCGGTGGGTCCGATCGGCAGCGCGACCAGCAGCACGGCCGCGGCCGTTGTGACGAGCACGGCGACCGCGGGCCAGCGACGCGAGCGCGTCACGCAGACGGCGACGGCGAGACCCGCGAGCACCACGGCGCACGCGCGCCACGCACCCGGCGCAGTGAGCAGCGGAATCAGCCCGAACCCGCCGGCGAGCGACCCGGCGATGGCGCCCAACGTGTTCCACGCATACAGGGCGCCGGCGTCCGCTGGCGCGCCGCCTTCGCGGCGGCGCATCAAAGCGATGAGCAGCGGGAACTGGAAGCCCGCGACCGTCGCGGCGGGCAGCACGACGCACGCCGCGATGACGCTCCAGCCCGTGACGAGCCCGCCGAACCCGAAGGCCTCGAACGCGCGCAGCACCAGCGCGCTCACGGCGAGACGATCGCCGAGCGCGAACGGGACGGCGAGGCCGAGCGCCTCGATCGCCAGCGTCGCTGCCAGCAGCGTGAAGGTCGGGACGCGCCGCGCCGGGCCGAGCGCGTAGAGGGTGCTGCCCGCGCCGATGCCGAGCAGCGCCATCGCGAGGATCAGCCCGAACGTGTACGTGCTGCCGCCGAGCAGCGGCCCGAGCATGCGGTACCAGACCAGCTCCATGATGAAGAACACGCAGCCCACCGCGGCGGCCACGCCGAGCACGAGGCCGCGCGGCGTCGCGTGAGGCGCCGGCGTGTCGCGCGGCGACGGCGCGATCTCGAGATCGGGCCCGCGGTGCGACGCGCGCCGGGCGAGCGCCCACGCGCCAAGCGCCACGGCGAGGTTCGCGGCCACCGTGAGCAGCAGCGTACCGCGGCCGCCCAGGCGTTCGAGCAGCACGAACGTCGCGAGCAGCGATCCCGCCACCGCCCCGAGCGTGTTGACGCCGTAGGCCCACGCGATGCGGCGCCGCGCCGGATCGCGATGCGACTCGACGGCGCGCACCGCGGCAGGCAGCGTGCCGCCCATCAGAATGGCAGGGGCGCCCAGCACGAGGGCGGCGAGCAGGAGCTGCACCAGCGGGCCCAGCACGGGTCCGAGCGCGTGGGTCCCACCGAGGCTCGTGTAGGCCTTCGCGGCACCCCATTGCAGCGGCAGCGTCGCGGCCGCGCCGAGGGCGATGCCCAGCTCGAGCAGACCGTAGAGCCGCAGCGGCCGCGGATGTCGCGCGGCGGCCCGCGCGAGCCAGGCGCTGCCGAACGCGATGCCGCCCATGAACACGGCGAGCACGCCCGCCGTCGTCTGGGTCGAGGCGCCGAAGATCAGCCGCAGCTGCCGGAGCCAGACGACCTGGTAGATGAGCGCGCACGCGCCCGAGCCGAACAGCAGCACGTTCGTGAGCACGAGCAGGCCGCGGCGCGCGTCCACCGCGCGCGGCGCCCGGCTCTCGGGCTGGGCCGCATCGAGCGACGACCGGCGCGGATCACGCGCGGGCTTGCGAGTGGCGTCCGCGGCAGACGTGCGGCGCGGTTCGCGCGAGGGCTGGCGGGTGGCGTCCGCGGCGGACGTGCGGCGCGGTTCGCGCGCGGGCTGGCGGGCGGCGCCCGCGCCGGATGTGCGGTGTGGTTCGCGCGAAGGCTGGCGGGCGGCGGAAGACGGCACGGATCCGGGTCTCCGAGGTTCGTCGAACGGACGCGCGGCAGCGGCGCGGGGCTGACGACGACGTCTTACGCAAGCTCCGATCCGGAGGGATGCCGTCGCCGGCGATGGCGTTACGCGTTGGGAACGCGGAAGTAAGCGCGCGGCCGCCGGGGCCGCGTGCGGCGCCGGGGCGCACACATTTCAGCCGCGGCGGCCGGCTTCTGTGCGAACGACGTCGCCTACGGCGATCGCGCGACGGACGTGAGGTCGGCCTCGACGCGCGAACGATAGCGCGCGAGGTCGCGGGCCGCCGACGCGGCACCCGGATCCCCGAAGCGCTCCAGGCAGGCGGCGCGCGCGGCGAGCAGCCGTTCGTTCCACGGCACGGTCGCCGGCGTGTACGGCGCGAGCGCTTCGCGCACGTGGCGGCCGGGCTGCTCGCCGTCCAGCCGCATCGCGACGACGAAGCGCGCGCCGCTGCGCGCCTCGTTCAGGCTGTAGGCGGCGAACGGGCGGGACAGCGCCTCGCCGATCTGCTCGGCGCGCTCACCGGGGCCGACCATGTCGACGATCGGGCCGGCCAGGGTGAACGCGCGCGTCGCGAGCAGCGGCCACGTCCACGGATCGGTGCGGAACCGCTGGCAGGCGGCGACGAACGCGTCGGCCGCGCCGTTGCCGTCGCCGACGCGGAGACGGTGCCTGGCCTGGAGGAACAACGCCTCGGCGGGCCGCACGCGCGCGAGCGAATCGATGAACGTCGGCGCCATCGGATCGCCGGCGTCCGCCAGCAGGTCCGCGGTCATCGCCAGCTCGGTGAGATCCTGCTCCGTGGCCTGGAATCCCTGCAGGGCGCTGCGCGCCTGCGCGTAATCCCCCGCGACATAACTCCGCACGATCGCCTCGCGCTGCGTCGGCGCGGTGGCGCCGCGAAGAGGCTCGCGGCCCTCGGCGGCGAATGACGTGATGCCCCGCGCCGCCACGGCCGCGCGGTCGATCGGGCCGCCGGTCCAGCCGGGATCGGAGGCGCCGATCCGCGCGGCGGTCGCCGCGAGCATTTCGGTGACGACCCCCCCGCGCACGCCGACGTGGCGGGCGAAGGCGTACTCGAGCGCCATGTTGTCGTCGGTGTTCGGCCGGCCCTGTTTCGCGAGTGCGGCGGTCAGCGTGTCGTTGCCGACGAACCGCGCGAGCACGCCCTCGAGGCTCGTCACGCGCCAGGCGTCACGGAACGCGGACGCGAAGGGCTCCTCGGTGAGCCGGGCGCGCAGTGCCGCCACGTCCCCGCCGATCGGCCTGTCGGACGCGACGAGCAGCAGGTCCCCGTGGAGCGGCGCCCAGGTGACGACGTGCTCGAACTCCCCGCCGAGCGTCGCGTACACCATCGCCAGCGTCGCCAGGTCCAGCTCGTAGCCCTGGATCCACTGTAAGAATATCCCGCCCGGCGCGAGCCGCGCGTGCGCGGCGTGATACAGCTCGCGCGTGTACAGGCTCGCGATGCCCGCGCGGTACGGATTCGACGGCTCGGAAGCGATGATGTCGAACTGGCGGCGCGAGGTGAGCAACACGTCGCGTCCGTCGCCGTAGTGAAGGCGGAGGCGCGGATTGTCGAGCGCCTGGTGATTCACGGCGTCGCACGCGCGCGCCACGTGGGTCACGGCCGGCTCCAGCTCGACGACGTCGACGCGCTCCATCGACGGCACGGCCGCGAGCCAGCCCGCGCTGCTGCCGGTGCCGAGCCCGACGACGAGGCTGGTTTTGGGATTCGGATGCAGGAACGCGCCGAGCAGCCCGATCATCACCTGCGTGCCGGCGTCGCCGACGGCGTTGCCGTCCGACTTGCCGCCGACGATCAGGCTGACGCCGATGTTGGTCAGCATGCCGACGGCGCTCTCGCGCCCGTCCGCCTCCCACGTGCGCGCCGCGCGGTAGGCGTGCAACAACGCGTCGATCTGGTTGGGATTCGACACCTGCGACGGACCGCTGCGTCCCGCGCCGATGCCGCTGTGCCGCCACGCCGCCGTCGGGCCCATCGGCTGCCACACGAGCACCACCGCCACGGCCGCGGCGGCGACCAGCGCCACGGTCGCGCGCGTGAGGCGCGCGCCTGCGAAGGCGACGACGGCGGCGAGTGCGGCGAGCAGGACGACGGTGAGACGCCACACGCCGGGTGCCGTCAGCAGCGGGATCAGGCCGAACCCTCCGGCGAGCGAACCGGCGATGGCGCCCGCGGTGTTCCACGCATACAGCGCCCCCGCGTCGCCGGGCGCGTCCCCGTGTCCGCGACGCATCAGCGCGATGAGCAGCGGGAACTGGAAGCCGGCGACCACGGCCGCCGGCAGCACCACGCACGCGGCGACCACGCTCCACCCCCCGACGAGCCCGGCGAACCCGTAGCCCTCGAACGCGCGCAGCATCAGCGCGGTCACGGCGAGCCGGTCGCCGAGTGCGAACGGAATCGCGAGTCCGAGCGCCTCGAGCACGAGGGTCGCGGCGAGCAGGCCGCGCGTCGGGAGCCGGTGCGCGGGGCCGAGCGCGTAGAGGGCGCTGCCCGCGCCGATGCCGAGCAACGCCACCGCGAGAATCAGCCCGAACGTGTACGTGCTGCCGCCGAGCAGCGGCCCGAGCATGCGGTACCAGACGAGCTCCATCAGGAAGAACACGCAGCCGGCGGCCGCCCCGACGCCGAGCAGCAGCCGGCGGGGCACCGCCTCGTCGCGCGCCGTGCCAGCCGCCGGCGCGCCCGCGGCGTCGGCCGGCTCGCGGCGGTGGACGCGTCGCGCGAGCGCCAGCGCGGCGAGCGCGAGGGCGATGTTCACGGCGACGGTGAGCAGCAGCGCGCCGCGACCGCCGAACCGCTCGAGCAGCGTGAACGTCGCGAGCAGGGCGCCCGAGACCGCGCCGAGCGTGTTGATGCCGTAGATCCACGCGATGCGGCGGCGCGCGGGGTCGCCGCGCCACTCGACCGCGCGCACCGCGGCGGGCAGCGTGCCGCCCATCAGCACGGCGGGCCCGCCGAGCACGAGTGCGGCGAGCAGCAGCTGGACCGCGGGCCCCAGCACGGGGCCGAGCGACTGCGTGCCGCCGAGCCCAATGTAGGCGCGCGCGGCGGCCCACTGGAGGGGCAGCGTGAACGCGGCGCCCAGCGCGATGCCGAGCTCGAGCCGACCGTAGAGCGCGAGCGGCCGCTCGTGGCGCCGCGCGCGTCCCGCCAGCCACGCGCTGCCGATCGCGATGCCGCCCATGAACACGGCGAGCACGCCGGCGGTGGCCTGGGTCGAAGCCCCGAAGACGAGCCGCAGCTGGCGGAGCCAGACGACCTGGTAGATGAGCGCGCACGCGCCGGACCCGAACAGCAGCAGGTTCATGAGCACGAACACGCCCCGCGCGACGTCCGGCGCGCCGGCGCGCGTTTCGTCGGGGGTCGCGCGGACGGCGGCAGGAGCGGGGCGCGTGGCGGATGGCGGCACGAGTCGATCTCCGGGGTTCGGTTCGAGGCGGTCTGCCGTGCGGCCGAGGAGCCGGCGTCGCCTGCCTTCGGCCGCGATCTGCCGTGTGGGGTTCGGTCTCCGGAATCCGGTTCGAGGCGGTTTGCGTGGCTCGGGATGCGATCTCTATTCTGTATTGGTGACCCTACATCAGATCGAGACGGACCGCCCCCACCGGCGCCGGAGCGCCGTGTGTCTCGTGGGAGGCGTGGCGCTCGGAGGCGCCCATCCGATCGTCGTCCAGTCGATGACGAACACGCCGACCGAGGACCCGGCGGCCACCGCGGAGCAGGCGCGCCTGCTCGCCGAGGCGGGATCCGAGCTGGTGCGCGTGACGGTGAACACGCGCGAGGCCGCGGCCGCCGTGCCCGAGATCCGGCGGCGGCTGGACGCCACGGGCTCGGCGGTGCCGCTCGTGGGGGACTTCCACTACAACGGGCACCTGCTGCTCACCGAGTACCCGGAGTGCGCGAAGACGCTCGACAAATACCGCATCAACCCGGGCAACGTGGGCGTCGGGGCGGCGCACGACGACAACTTCCGCCGCATGATCGAGGTCGCCGTCGCGCATGGGAAACCCGTGCGGATCGGCGTCAACTGGGGCTCGCTCGACCGCGCGCTGCTCACGGATCTCATGGACCAGAACGGGCGGCGCGCCACGCCGCTGCCCGACCGCGACGTCGTGCTGCTGGCCATGCAGGAGAGCGCGCTGCGCTCGGCCGAGCTGGCGGAGCGCTGCGGCCAGCCGCACGAGAAGATCGTGCTGTCGGCCAAGGTGAGTGATGTGCGCGACCTGGTCGACGTCTACCGCGGCCTCGCCGCCCGCTGCGACTACCCGCTCCACCTCGGCCTCACCGAGGCCGGCCTCGGCACCAAGGGCATCGTCGCGACGACCGCCGCACTCTCGGTCCTGCTGTACGAGGGAATCGGCGACACGATCCGCACGAGCCTCACGCCCGCCGTGGGCGGCGACCGCGCGGAAGAGGTGCGCGTCTGCCAGCAGGTGCTCCAGTCATTGGGACTGCGTCACTTCGCGCCGCAGGTCACGGCATGCCCCGGCTGCGGCCGCACGACGAGCACGTTCTTCCAGGAGCTCGCGGCCGACGTCACCGCCCACATCCAGCGGCGACTCGCCGCGTGGCGCACGCGCCACCCGGGCGTCGAGGAGCTGCGCGTCGCCGTGATGGGCTGCGTCGTCAACGGCCCCGGCGAGAGCAAGCACGCCGACATCGGCATCTCGCTCCCCGGCACGGGCGAGGATCCGCGGGCGCCCGTGTACATCGACGGCAAGCTCGCGACGACGCTGCGCGGCGACTCGATCGCCGAGGACTTCGCAAAGCTGCTCGACGAGTACGTGGAGAAGCGGTACGCGGGGAGCGGGGGCGGATTCGCACGCACCCATTAGGGCCGCACCCCCGCTCGCCGTGCTTCTGTTCGGGAGATCGCGAGCTCGACTCGATCCGCCCACGCCTGGGTCGACAACTTGGAGCGCCCGAGGCGTCCTCATGTCTGCGCTTTGGCGGCCAACCGCGCTTCTTCCCGCTTCCGGCGCATGAACTCGATCCCGAACGAACGCTCGGCCGCGTACTGGTTGTGGGCACGGCAGCGCAGCCGGATGTTTTCGGCGCTCGCGGCACCTCCGCGACAGAACTCTTCGACGTGATCGTATTCGAGCATTGACCGCGCCCCGCAGCGCCTCCCCTCTTCGCTCACGTAGGTACAGTGACCCTCGTCGCGTCTCCACACCTCGCGCTTCACATCCGCGGGGATGTGCCGAGTGTTGCTCCTCACCTGCGGAACGCGACGCGGTCGTTCGACCGACGCCATCTTGCGCTTCTCGAGTTGCAGGATCGCCAAGTCCAGCGCGCGGTCGATGACCGCGGCGAGATCACCCGACGGGATCTGGTGGGCAAGCAGATCCTTCACATGCTGCAACTTCTCGCGTGTGCTACGCCCCATCGTGAAATGGAGGGCGAAACGCTCGCAGGCGATGGGTGCGACGGATGCGCGCGCCGACGGCGCGGGCGCAACAGATCTCTCCGTGATCGTCGGCGCCGAAGCAGTCGGTAGATTCACCGGGATTGAGTCCGGCGCGACGACGTCCATCGAGGTTTCGAGCGTGCCAACTCGTCCCGGGACGAGTTGGCATGTCGAGTCGTTGACACTTGCGCCCTGATCCGCGCGAGCCGGCAACGATTCGATGAGCGCAAGCATCTCGGATCGCGGATAGCGCTCCGCGATCATCTCCTCGATCTCCGCTTTCTTCTTGAAGCCGGCCGCATCCAGAAGGGCGTTGACGTTGCCGGCATTCAGGTACGGGGCCAAGACACACACCCCGGCTAGGTGAACCTTGCCACTTGCCAGCGCTTCGAAGATCACCGGGAACTGGCGCGCTGCTCGCGCGCTGCGGATGCGCCGATAAGCCGCATCCTCCGACAGACCCAGCTCGCGCACGCAGTACTCGAACATCGAGGAGTACGCGGCCGGGAGATACAGCTTGCGTGCGTCGACTTCGGCAATGTGCGCGAGGAGCAGCGCGGTGTTCGAACGATCGCGTGAGACGAGTGCCGTGAGACCGCGGAGCAGGTCCCGGTCGCTCAGGTGAGAGAGCGAGTACATGCGTGCATCCTTCGCGGGGGCGAAGTGTGGGGACTATTCGATGCAGGACGAGTGCATTGGATGCATTTCGTCGCATCGCGAATTGATTTGCGGCATCCGGCGCGTTAGCGCACGCGCAGTCCGAGCACGCGCGTGGGCCCGCCGCCCTTATTGCCGCTCGAACACCAGTGTCTGGTCGCCCTCGCCGAGTATGTACTTGATGTGGCGGGTCATCGTGAGCTCGCGCGCGTTCGCCGACATGGTCCAGCGTTCGTCGAGGCTCATGTCCCACTTGAGCATCTTGGTGACCGAGCGCAGGTGGAGTGTGCGCCCCTCCCACTCGACGCGTGAGCGGATCTCCTTGCCTTCGACGACGGCGCTCACGGTCTCGGTGCCGCCGGTGCGGTACTGGTAAACGGTCGTGTCGCGGTGGGTGCCGTTGAGCAGGTAGAGGACCTGGCGGAGATCGGGCTCGGCGTGACGGATCGAGTCGGTACGTGCGGCGGGCTGGCCGCCGGGGATCTTGCCGAACACCGACCGCTTCATCGACAGCGTCCACACACCGGAGAAATTCGGCTTCACCGAGGTGTCCGCGAGCGACGAGGAGGCGCGAGGATGGGCCTTCGACTTCGCGGCGGGCGCTTTCGCGCGTGTCGTGACCGTCTTCGTGGCTCGCGAAGAAGGGGTGGCCGATTTCACCGGCGCGGCGACCGCGGCCACGACGATCAGGACGAGCGCGGCGGTGCTCCAGCTACGCACGCGTCGCCCCTGCGCGCGTGGCGGCCGCGGTCGACGAGCCGGACAGGGCCGCGAGCAGGTCGCGTCCGAGCGTCGTGAGCGATGGATCGCGGGCGCCCATGATGAGCACGAGGTCGCCGTCGCGCGCCTCGGCGGCGACGCGGCGCGCCAGCTCCTCGCGCGACGCCGCGTACTCCGCGGCGGTGCCGCGTGCCGCGATGTCGGCGACGATGTCGGCCGAAGAGAAGTCGCGCAGCGCGGTGCCGCCGGCGTAGAAGACTTCGAGCATCCACAGCTTGTCGTCGGCCGCGAGCGAGCCCGAGAAGGCATCGACGAAGTCCTGCCACAGGAACCGCGTGGGGCCGTAGCCGTGCGGCTGGTAGATCGCGAGCACGCGGCGTGCGCGGCGGTGCGCGGTGTCGATCGCGGCCGAGATCTTGGCGGCGTTGTGGGCGAAGTCGTCCACGACCTCGACGCCGCGGGCGGACCCCAGGCTCTGGAACCGGCGGCCCACGCCGCGGAATCCGGCGAGCGGCGCCACCATGTCGCCGAGCGGCACGCCCACGGTGCGACACGCCGCGATGGCGGAGAGGGCGTTGTGGACGTTGTGGGCGCCCGGCACCGGCAGCCGGAACGCGATGCCGTCCACCTCGAAGCCGCTCCCCCGCCCGTCGAGCGCGAGTTCGGCACCGCGCGTCGTCGCCCGGGGGCCCGTGCCGAACACGTCGGCACCGGCGGCGAACGCGGCGAGGTTCTCGTCCTCGGCCACGACGAACGCCTCGCGGGCCTGGGCGCGAAACCGCGTGAACATGCGCGCGACCTCCTCGGGTTCCTTGTGGTCGCGCTGCAGATTCAGGATCACGCCGACCGCGGGGTGGTAGCGCACGACCGAGCCGTCGCTTTCGTCGGCCTCGACGACGAGGAGATCGGAGCCGCCGAACCACGCGTTGCCCCACAGGCCCTCGGCCTGCAGCGCCAGCAGGTCGCCGCCGGTGATGACCGACGGCCGGCGCCCCGCGCCGCGCAGGATCTCGAACACCATCGCCACCGCCGTCGACTTGCCGCTCGTGCCGGTCACCGCGATGGTGCGGAACGTGTCGACGAAGTGCGCGAGCAGCTCGGACCGGTGCAGTACGCGCGTTCCGCGCGCGCGCGCGGCCGCCACGTCGGGCACCTGCGACTCGACGGCGGTCGAGATGACGAGCGCGGCGCAGTCGCCCGCGATGCCGCTGCCGTCCTGCGCGTGGATGGCGACGCCGAGCCGCTCCAGCTGCGCGCGCGCCTCGGGCCGCTCGCCGCGGTCGAAGGAGCGGTCGCTGCCGCTCGCGCGGCCGCCGATCATCGCCTGGAACTGGGCGAGCGCGCTCATGCCGCTCCCGCCGATGCCGGCGTAGTGGAAGCGCCCGGCGGTGCGCGGATCAGGGATCGGCGCCGCGGACTCGTGCGCGGCGGCCGCCGCGGCGGCGTTCGGGACGTTCGCGGGCTCCGAGGACTGCGCGGCGTGCGCATCACCGGCGACTGCCGTCGCGCCGGGTGGGCCGGCGAGCACCAGCACCGCATCGCCCTCGCGCACGCGTTCGAACAGGTCGACAACGTCGGCGTTCCGCATGCGGATGCAGCCGTGCGAATCCGCGCGCCCGACGGCGGCCTCGTGGTTCGTGCCGTGGATGTAGATGTAGCGCTCCAGCGAATCGAGACCGGGCCCCCGGTTGACGCCCGGCTCGAGCCCGTCGAGCGTGAGGATGCGCGTGAGGATCAGGTCCTCGTCGGCCGGCTCGCCACGCCACACGCGGCCGGTCGGGACGCGGCTCCTGAACTCCGTGCCGGCCGCAGCACCCTCGCCGATGCGGGCGTGGATGCGGTGCCAGCCCGGTGGCGTCCGGTGCGAGCCCGACTCGCCGCCCACGCCGGTGACGGCCGTCGACACCGGGTACTCGGCGATCGTGCGGCCATCCTCGATCAGCGCCAGGCGCTGGCGCTCGACATCGACGGCCACCAGCCGCGGGGGCAGCTCACGGAATGGCGACGCCGATCGCCCGAGCGCCATCCGCGCCCTGGCCATCCACGGACTGTCTCCGGCATGGGTCGTCATGCCGTGAATGTGCCACAAATCAGGGGACGAGCACGATGCTCCGCGTCACGGACTCCTCGCCCACCCGGACCGTGGCGAAATACATCCCCGGCGCGAGCGTTCCCGCCGCGAGCGACACGCTCCGCTCCCCCGCCGCCATGGGGCCGCTCACGATCGTGCGGACGCGCTGCCCGGCGACGTTCAACAGGTCGATCGACACATCGGCGTCCTTCGCGAGCACGAAGCGTAGCGTCGTCGCCTTCGAGAACGGGTTCGGCCAGACGCCCCGGAACTCGAGCCCACCCGCCATACCGGTGCGCGCGAGCGAGGCGCCCGTCTCCTTCCGCACCAGCGAGGAGCCGGCGATCAGGCTCGGCTTGTACACCGGTACGATGAACTGCATGCGGTCGCGCTGCCCCGCCGAGAACTCGGAGTAGCAGGCGTCGTCGGTGTAGTCCATGTAGTTGTGGATCGGATCGTCGCCCGGCTGCGGGCACGTGTTGCGGCCGACCGGGCAGCCGAACGCCGGGCTCGCCTCGAACGGGGTGTCGTCCACGTCGTCGCCGGGCGCCACGCAGCCGCCCTCGAACGTGTGCGCGAGGCCCAGGTAGTGGCCGGCCTCGTGATCGAGCGTCCCGCCGAGGTTGTACGGAGCGGCGTAGTTGCCGGGGAACGTCCCGTAGTGCATCACCACGCCGTGCCAGAAGCTGGTCTCGGGGAACGACTGCGGGTAGTAGGCCCAGCCGAGCAGGAAGTGTCCGGGCTTGATCGAGTAGACGTTCAAGTGGTGCGCCGGATCGATCGCGAGCGCCTCCTTCATCTTCTTCTCGTTGCCGTTGCCGGGATACGCGTTGAACCACTGGCAGTTCTCGGTGCGGTCGACGCTCGTGAGCACGAAGCTGAATCCGGTACCGCGGTAGGCGCTGTTCAGCTCGCGGATCTGCGCGTCGATCTGCGACTGCGGCACGTTGCCCTCGCCCTTGCACGTGATGATGTGCATCGCGACCTGGATCGTGCCGAACCTGGGGCCACCGTGGAGCGCCGATTTGTAATGGTCGACGGCGGCGTTGACCGCGTCGGCCTCGGCGCGCGAGGCGGACAGCGTGCCGCAGCGCACGAGACCGCCGCCGGCTTCGCCCTGGGTTTGAACGGCCACTGCGAGGTCGTGAGCGGGCGCCGCGACCGCGACAAAGAACAGGCCCAGCAACACCACACGAGCGAACATGAGGACCTCCGGATCGGCCGCGGAGCCGGCCCTTCGGGAGGACCGGCTCCACGGTTCAAGCGAATGATGACAACGCGACTACGGAATCAGCACCACGCTGCGCGTGAACGAGCCGCCGTCCGTCCGGAGTGCGGCGTAGTACATCCCCGGCGCGAGCGTGCCGGCCTTGAGCGACACCGCCTGCTCGCCCGCCGACATGCGGCCGTCGACCAGCGTGCGCACGAGCTGACCGGCGACGTTGTACAGCTTGAGTGACACGTCGCTGTCCTTCGCGAGCGCGAAGTGCAGCGTCGTGTAGCGCGAGAACGGATTCGGGAAGGCGCCGCGGAACGACACGCCGCCGTCGACCGAGGAGCCGGCGCGCAACCGCTCGGCCTCGCGGCTGGGATCGTAGACGAGTGCCGCGTTCAGCAGGCTGGGGCGGTACACCGGCACGATGCCGTCCATCCGCGCGTCCTGGCCGGTCGTGAACTGCGTGTAGCAGGCGTCCGTCGAGTAGTCCATGTAGTTGTGGATCGGGTCGAGCCCGCCACCCGCGCAGGTGTCCTTGTTGTTCGGGCAGCCCGACGTCGCGGTGGCCTCGGCCGGCGTGTCGGACACGAAGTCGCCACTGCCGGAGCAGCCGCCCTGGAACGTGTGGTAGAGGCCGAGGTAGTGACCGGCTTCATGATCGAGCGTGCCGCCCAGGTTGTAGGGCGCCAGGTAGCCTCCGGGGTAGGAGCCGTAGTGGATCACGACGCCGTGGTGGTAGTCGCCCTCCGGGAAGTCGCTCGGGAAGTACGCCCAGCCCAGCAGGCTCTGTCCCGGCTTGCACGAATAGACGTTCAACCGGTGGGCGACATCGGTCGCGAGCGCCTGCTTGGCCTGGTTTTCGGCCTGGCTGCCGGGCAGCATCTTGAACCACCGGTTGTTGCTCGTCCGCGACACGCTCGCGAGCACGAACGTGTAGCCCGTGTTCGCCCCACCGTAGAAGCCCGAGTAGGCCTTGTTCAGCTCGGCGATCTGGGCGTCGATCTGCGACTGCGGAATGTTGCCCTCGGAGCCGCTATAGATGACGTGGAACGCCACCTTGATCTGGCCACCCACGGCCAGCGCGTCGAGACGGTGGGCCTTGTTGTAGGCTTGCAGCGCCGATTCCACGGCATTCAGTTTGTCGATGCCCGGCGTGACGGTCGCGCACGCGCGACTCGTGATGCCCGGATCGAGCTGCGGCTTGGCGGCGTTCGACACACCCGGCGAAACGGTGGAGCCCGCGATGGCGATGAGCAGGACGGCGGTGAGCACCCGGAACGTCATGAGCACTTCCTCCTCTGGGTGGGGGACGCTTTCCGACATGCACCGGGAGACGGCGGCGTGAACGCACGCCCGGTCCATTGCATCACCTTGACATGTGCCACGATGCACTGCCAAGGAGAAATTCGCGGCCCGAACAGCGGCCGAATCGCGCCTTGCCCGCCTGACCGTCGAATCCCGGCGAGCGCCGCTTGAGCGATCGGAACGAGCGTCGTGGCCGCCAGGCCACCGGCAGCCAGGATTGGCTGGGGCGGCCGATCGCACCCTCGGAACAACGACGGATACGGCTCGCAACGCTCGCCGTCGTGACGGCCGTCGCGGCCGGGTTCTTCGCCGCGTCATTCGCGAGCTTCCGCAGCTCCGTGCACGACTTCCGCAATCTCCTGCGCTCGGGGCCGTCGTGGAGCTTCCCGGCGCGCCTCTACACGGCCGGCGTGACGATCGTTCCGGGTCCTGACCTGCCGCGAACCTACCTGCTGCGCGAGCTGGCGGCGCGCGGATACCGGCCGGCACCGAAGCCGCCGGCGGCGCCCGGGCGGTTCGTGGCCGGCACCCGTGACGTCGAGATCGGGCTGCGCGGCTTCGACGCCGTCCCCGATCCCGAGGGCACGGGCGGGCCCGAGCGCGTGCGCGTCGAGTTCGATCACGAGCGGGCCCTGCGGGTCGAGCGGCTCGGCGGCTACGCCGGACTGCCTCCGCCGGATTCGCTGCATGCGCCGCGGCTCGAGCCCGTGCCGTTCTCCGAGCTGCTCGACGACGAGCGGGTGCGGCGGACCTGGGTTCCGCTCGCGCGGATTCCCCGCGTGGTCCAGGACGCGGTGATCGCCTCGGAGGACCGCCGCTTCCGCTCGCACTCGGGGCTCGACCTGCGATCGAACGCGCGCGCGCTGCTCGCCAACGTGCGCGCCGGCGGCGTGCGGCAGGGCGGCAGCACGCTGACGCAGCAGCTCGCGCGGGGACTGTTCCTCGGGCGCGAGCGCACCTATGGCCGCAAGTTCACGGAGGCCGTGTTCGCACTGGGCATCGAGCGAACGCTCGACAAAGACCAGATCCTCGAGATGTACCTCAACTCGATCTACTGGGGGCAGGACGGCAGCGACGGGATCGCCGGGATCGCCGAGGCCGCGCGTCACTACTTCGGCATGCCCGTCGATTCGCTGACGCTCGGCCAGGCGGCCCTGCTCGCGGGCATCATTCCAGGCCCCAACACGCTGTCGCCGTTCCGCAGCCCGGGCGCCGCGCGCCGCGCGCGCGACGGCGTGCTGCGCGATCTCGTCGCGGTGGGCACGATCGACCGCGCGACCGCCGCGCGCGAGGCGGCGCGGGCGATCACGACCCGGTACACCGCGCCCGCGCCCGAGCGCTTCGCCGCCTTCGCGACGCTCGTGCGCGACGAACTGTCACGCCGCGTGACGCCCGACGCCGCGGTGCACCAGGGCCTGTGCGTGTTCACCACGATGGACGCGGTCTGGCAGGCCGAGGCCGAGTCGCTGCTCGCGGCCGGGGTGGCGCGGCTCGATCCCGGCGCCCGCGGGCAGCCGCGGCTCGAAGGTGCCTGCGTGGTGCTCGACCCGTTCTCGGGTGCCGTCCGCGCCGTGGTGGGCGGACGCAACATGGGGCCGCAGGAGTTCAACCGCGCGACGCACGCGAAGCGCCAGCCGGGCTCGGCGATCAAGCCGGTCGTCTACGCGGCGGCACTCGATCCCGAGCGGCCCGGGCCCCGGTTCATGCCGGCGACGACGCTGCCGGATCTCCGGCGCGAGTTCGCCACGCCCGAGGGGCCGTGGAAGCCCCGGAACGACGCCGACGACTATCACGAGCGGGTGACGCTGGCGAAGGCGCTCGCGAAGTCGCTGAACATCGCCACCGCGAACCTCGTCGAGGCGATCGGCGCGCGCACCGTCGTTCGCTACGCCGAGCGGTTCGGGCTCGGCCGCCTGCGCCCGGTCGCGAGCATCGGCCTCGGCTCGAACGAGGTGACGCTGCTCTCGCTCACGTCGGCCTACACGGTGTTCTCGAACCGGGGACAGCTCGCCGAGCCGACGACGATCCGCGCCATCATCACCGCGCGCGGCTCGGCGCGTGGCGCCCATCCGACGCGGCTCGCGCGCGTCATTCCGCCCGAGACCGCGGCGCTCATGACGGGACTGCTCGAAGACGTCGTGATCTTCGGCGTGTCGTATCCGCTGCGGAAGACGTACGGGTTCGCGCGCCCCGTCGCCGGCAAGACGGGCACGACGAACGACTATCGCGACGCGTGGTTCATCGGCTTCACGCCGCAGGTGGTGGCCGGCGTGTGGGTCGGCTACGACCAGCCGATGTCGCTCGGCGCGCCCGCCGCCGAAGTCGCGCTGCCGGTGTGGGCCGGCATCATGACGCCGCTGCTGCGGGGCTTTCCGGCACTGGAGTTCGGCTCGGACAAGACGCTCGACCTCGCGTGGATCGATCCCTACACCGGCGACCTCGCGCGAAGCGATTGCCCGAGCACCATGCGCGTCCCGTTCGCGCGAGGCACCGCGCCGAGGCGGATGTGCGCGCGCGATCACACGGCCGACTGGGAGCGCATCCGCGCGGAGGCGCTGGCCGACAGCCTCGCCGCAGACTCCGCGCACGTCGCGCCGCCCGACACGACGGGGTCGGGAGAGCCGGAGTAATCGCCCGCCGCGCCTCGGCCGTGGCGTGCAAACGTGGCACGGGTCGTGAATGTAAGGGGTGGATTTAGCCACTCTGGACCTGTTTTCCGAACAGAGTGTCGCCTTTCCCGACACCCGCCACGGATGGCACGCCTCATGGATGATGGATCGACGGTTCGGCTGTGCTCTCTTGACGCCGGATGCGCGTTTTCGGTGGCCACGGCCGCGCGCCCGATGGTAGCGTTGTTGTGTGCGCGCGCGAGCCGCCCGGTGCTCCAGGCGGTCGCCGCCCAGGCAGGAGGGTCGAATTGAACGGCCGCCCGCACTCCTGCTTCGCGTTCGCCTCGAGGTGCATCGTGACTCGCTTCGCCCGCGCGCTCCCGCGCGTCGTCACACGTGCCTGCAGCACCCTCGCGCTCCTCGCGCTGGCCACGCCTTCCCGGGCCGTCACCGTTCCCAGCAGTTTCGTGGTCGAAAACGCGGTGCCGGGCGTCACGTTCACCGTGCCCACGCAGGTCTGTTTCATGCCCGACGGGCGCTATTTCGTGACCGAGAAGCGGGGCCGCGTGCTGTTCGTCACGAACGGCGTCGTCCAGTCCACGCCGGTGATCGACCTCCAGGGCGAAGTGCTCGACAACGAGGATCGCGGACTGCTGAGCATCGCCGTCGATCCGAACTTCGCGTCGAACCGCTACATCTACCTGCTGTACACGGTCGATCCGAACGGCGACGGCAACGACAGCGAAGTCATCGCGTTCGGCCGCCTCACGCGCTACACGCTCAATTCGAGCTTCGTCGCGACGACATCGACGCGGAAGGTGCTGATCGGCGACACGTGGACGAACGGCGTTCCCGAGGGCTCGACCTCGCACTCGATCGGCACGCTGCGCTGGGGCGCGGACGGCAGCCTGCTCGTGTCGGCGGGTGATGGCGCGCTGTTCACCGAGACGGATGCCGGCGGCAAGTACGCGGGCCTGTTCGGCAGCGGCAAGACCGACTCCTACGAGGACATCGGCGCGTTCCGCGCGCAGTCGCTGTCGAGCCTCGCGGGCAAGATCCTGCGCATCAATCCGGCGGACGGCACCGGATATCCGAGCAACCCGTACTGGGACGGCAACGCGACGTCCAAGCGCTCGCGGATCTGGTGCTACGGCATGCGCAACCCGTTCCGTTTCAACGTGCGGCCATCGTCGGGTTCGACCGACGTCACCGCTGGTGATCCGGGCACCCTCTACATCGGCGACGTCGGCCTGACCACGTGGGAGGAGGCGAACGTCGCGCCATCGGGCGGCAAGAACTTCGGCTGGCCGTGCTACGAGGGGCGCTACACGAACAGCTCCTACCAGAACGCCTCGCCCGCGCACAACGGCTGCGGCTCGATGGGCACCTCCGACAATCCCACGCAGCCCACCCTGCCACCGATCGCCTGGCACCACAGCGACGCGTCGGCGGGCACACCATCGGGCTTCAGCGGCAACTGCTCGATCGGCGGCACGTTCTACACCGGCAGCCAGTACCCGGCCGCGTATCACGGCCGCTACTTCTTCGCCGACTACGGCCAGGACTGGATCCGGGTCGCCACCTTCGACGGCAACGACCAGCTGCTGTCCGTCCAGTCGTTCGCCTCCACCGTCGACGATTGCGTCAACCTCGAGACCGATCCCCTCACGGGCAACATCTTCTACGTCTCGATCACGACGGGCCAGGTCCGCCGCATCCGCTACACGGCGGTCGGCGGCAACGCGCAGCCGATCCCGTCAGTGAGCGCCAGTCCCGAGGTCGGGACGTCACCGCTCGCGGTCCAGTTCTCGAGCGCCGGCACGTTCGATCCCGACAGCGATCCCATGAGCTACAGCTGGGCGTTCGGCGACGGCCAGGGCTCGACGAGCGCGAACCCCTCGCACACCTACAGCGCCTCGGGCACGTTCTCCGCCGTGCTCACGGTCGACGACAGCAAGGGCGGCGTGGCGCGCGACACGGTCAAGATCTACGTCTCGGCACCGGGCAGCTTCCCCACCACGCCCGTGCTCGACAACTTCAACCGGGCGGACGGCACGCTCGGCGGCTCGTGGGTCGGCGGGTTCACGGGCCTCATCCTCACGGGCTCTCAGCTCGGCCAGACGGGCGGCGCGGCATCGGCGGTGTGGAACGGCGCGGTGTACGGGCCCACGCAGGAGGCGTCGATCACGATCAACCAGTTCACGAGCGGCGCCACCGAGCACGACCTGATGCTCAAGATCCAGGGCACGTCGTGGGACGACGGACACATCGAGGTCCGCTACGACGTCGACCCGAAGACCGTCACGGTGTCGACGTACACGGGATCGCAGGGCTGGGTGCGGCGCGGCGGGCCGTACGCGTTGACGCTCGCGCCCGGCGACCGGCTGGGCGCGCGCGCGTATGGCGACGGCAGCGTCGAGGTCTACAAGAACTCGACCCGCGTCGCGATCACGACGGTGGGCAACTGGCCCTACGGCGCGCAGGGAGGCCGGATCGGGCTGACGATCACCGACGCCACCCAGTCGCGATTCGACAACTTCGCCGGCGGCAACGCCGTGCTCAACGCGAACACGCCACCGGTGGCGACGATCGCCACGCCGGCCGCCGTCTCGTACTTCGTCGCCGGCGACAACATCGCGTTGAGCGGCAGCGCCACCGACAACGAGGACGCCACCGGCACCCTGCTGCTCCGCTGGGAAGTGGATCTCGTCCACAACAACCACGTGCATCCATCGATCTACTCGTTCACGGGTGCGACGGGGTCGTTCACCGGCACGAACCACGACGACGGCACGGGCGTCTATTACCTCGTGCGCTTCCTCGCCACCGATCCGGGCGGCCTGGCCGACACGACGACGGCGAAGGTCTACCCGCAGATCGACCTGCGCGCGACCGGCATTCAGACCTCGCCCGCCTCGCCGACCGACGCCTCGCCGACCCAGGTGAGCTTCACCCTGCAGAACCTGGGCGGCATGCCCGCCCCGATCTCGCGCTGGCAGCTGCGCATCGACGGGACGTCGATCGCGACCGGCGACACGCTCGTGCCGCCGCTGTCGAGCGTCACGATCTCGGTCAACGCCGGCACGCTCGCCGGCGGCGCCCACGTACTGCGCGCGACGGCGGACACGCTGGGCCAGGTGTTCGAGACGGTCGAGACGAACAATGGCACCAGTGTCTCCATCAGCGTCCGGGACGGCGCGCCCCCCACGTTCACCGCGGGGCCGACGGCGACGCCCAACGCGACGAACGCGGTGATCGCCTGGAGCACGAACGAGGCGGCCACCGGTGCCGTGCGCTACGGGCTCACCTCGTCGCTCGGCGATTCCGTGACCGCCACGTCCGCGACGTCGCAGTCGAAGACGCTGCCGAACCTGGCGCGCAGCACGCCGTACTTCTACCGCGTCGCCGCCACGGATGCCGCGGGGAACACGCGGCTGTCGTCGATCACGAGCTTCACCACGCTCGCCAATCGCGCGCCGGTCGCGAGCGCCTCGGGCTCGCCCGCCTCCGGCCCGGCGCCGCTCACGGTCCAGTTCTCGAGCACGGGCTCGTCCGATCCGGACGGCGACCCGATCACGTTCTCGTGGAATTTCGGCGATGCCACCACGTCCACCGCGGCGTCGCCGTCGCACGTCTACTCGGGCACCGGGAGCTACACGGCGACACTCACCGTCTCCGACGGGTTCGGCGGCTCGAACAGCGCGACGGTGCCGATCAGCGTCTCGACGTTCCCGAGCACCGCGGTCATCGACAACTTCAACCGGGCGAACGGCGCGATCGGCGGCTCCTGGACGGCGCAGACCTCGGGCCTCGCGATCAACAGCAACCGGCTCGTCCAGACGACGAGCGGGTTCAACACGATCATCTGGAACGGGGCCATCTTCGGGGCCGACCAGGAGGCGTACGTCACGATCGCCGCACTGACGCCGCTGGCGCCGGAGTACGACTTGGTGATGAAGGTGCAGGGCACGTCGGCAACGTCGGCCCAGCTCGAGGTCCGCTACGACGACCAGGTGAAGCAGCTCAAGGTCTCCACCTACACGTCGGCCGGGGGCTGGGTGCGCCAGGCCACGCTCAACCAGACGTTCGTCGCCGGGGACCGCCTCGGCGCGCGTGCCTACGCCAACGGGACGGTCGACGTCTACCGCAACGGAACCAAGGTGACCACGGTGTCGATCACGAGCTGGGCGTACGCCACCGCGGGCGGCCGGATCGGAATGACGCTCGGGCTCGTGACGTCCTCGGCCTTCGACGACTTCGGCGGCGGCACCGTCGCCTCGGGACCGGACGTCACCCCTCCCGCGTTCACGAGTGGCCCCGCCGCGACGCCGGGCTCGACGAGCGCCACCGTGACATGGGGTACGAACGAGGCGGCGACGGGCTCCGTTCGCTACGGCAAGACGACGGCCCTCGGCGACTCGGTGCTCACCGCCCTCGCCACGACCGGGAACGCCACGCTGCCAAGTCTCACGAGCGGCACGCTCTACTACTACCGCGTCGCCGTCCGTGACGCGGCGGGCAATACTACGTTGTCGGCCCAGGCCACGTTCACGACGACGAGCGGCACGCCGGTCGGGTTCCCCGCGACCGCGGTGCTCGACAACTTCAACCGCGGCACGTCGAGCACGCTGGGCGGATCGTGGGTCGCCGCCACCGCGATCGGCGTCGGCACCCAGGCGAACCAGATGGTGGTGAACACGTCCAGCTCCGTGACGCCGATCTTCGACGGTGGCGTGTTCGGCGCGAACCAGGAAGGCTACATCACGGTCACCACACTCCCGTCCGGCGCGCAGGAGCTCGACGTGCTGCTCAAGGTGCAGGGTACCGTCTCGAGCGCGGGCCACATCGAAGTGCGCTACGACGACTCGGTCGACCGCGTCATGGTTTCCACGTACAACCCCACGAACCAGTCGTGGACCAACCACGGAAGCGTGAACACCACGCTCGTCGGCGGCGACCAGCTCGGCGCGCGCGCGTTCAACAACGGCACGGTGGAGGTCTACCGCAACGCAACCCTGCTCGGCTCCTTCTCCGTCGCGAGCTGGCCGTTCTACAGCCAGGGCGGCCGGCTGGGCCTCAATTTCGGCCTCGCAGGGTCGTCGCGGCTAGACAACTTCGGCGGCGGCACGCTGCCCGCGGGCGCGCAGCCCGCCCTGCTCGCCGGCGACCCCGGCGCGGGCACGCTGGCCGTGGCTCGCGACGTGGCCGGCACGGACGTGACCCGGCTCTCGCTGTCGGGCGCGGTGCCGAATCCCTCACACGGCCCCGTCGACTGGTCGCTCTCGCTGCCGCGCGCGGCCGCGGTGAGCTGGGAAGTCGTCGATCTCCAGGGCCGGAGCCTCATGCGCACGTCGCAGGATCTGCCCGCGGGAACCGCGCGGCTCACGTGGAAACCGGCCGGCCGGGTGCCTCCCGGCATCTACCTCGTGGTGGTCCGCACGTCGGGGACGACGCTCACGCGCCGGTTCGTGCTGTTCTAGCCCCTGGCGTTTCGTGCGTTTTGGAGCGGCCGGTCGCTGACGATCCGCTGCCGATTCGCTGATCCTCCGCGGCCATCGATTGGCCGCCTCCGGCTCGTTTCGAGCCTCCAACTTCCGCCCCCGCAATAGATGACATGTGTGTCATGCATGTTGCAACGCGCCCGTCTCCCGCCGCAATCGGCATATCGCAACGCGATGCGGCGCCATGCGCCCGTTCCACCATTGGCATTTACGATTGGCATCCCGGTTGCAGATGCCTCCTTACGGATTCGGAAACCCCGAAGCGAAACGTCTGGAGGTGAACCGTCATGCGGAACCAGAAGGGCTTCACCCTGATCGAGCTCATGATCGTCGTGGTCATCATCGGTATCCTGGCCGCGATCG
>JANLWK010000429.1:0-2394 GCA_031364505.1 Candidatus Eiseniibacteriota bacterium
CTCGGTCACCACGTCCGATCCGGACGGCGGCAACCTCACCGTCACGTACTACGGCAGGCCCGTCGGCGCCGGCGGCACGGCGGGACCCGACTTCACGTACGTCATCATCCCCGACACGCAGTACTACACGTCGAGCATGAACGGCGGCACGCCGGCGACCTTCGACGCCCAGACCAACTGGATCGTGGCGAATCGCGCGAGCCGGAACATCGTGGGCGTGCTCCACATGGGCGACTGCACCCAGAACGGCGACAACGGCGGCAATCCCGCCGAATGGCTGAACGTGGACCGCTCGATCAAGATCATCGAGAACCCGGTGACCACGCGGCTCGTGAACGGCATTCCGTACAGCCTGTGCGTGGGCAATCACGATCAGTCGCCGGGTGGCAGCGCCGACGGCACGACGACGCTCTTCAACCAGTACTTCGGCTCCAGCCGGTTCACGGGACGCCCGTACTACGGTGGGCACTACGGGGCCAACAACGACAATCACTACGAACTGTTCAGCGCGAGTGGGCTGGACTTCATCGTCATCTCGTTCGAGTACGACACCACGCCCGACGCCGCGGTGCTGGCGTGGGCCGACCAGCTGCTCACCACCTTCGCGAACCGCCGCGCCATCGTCACCAGCCACTTCATCATCAACGCCGGCAATCCGGCGACGTTCGGCGCCCAGGGCCAGGCGATCTACAACGCACTCCGCGGCCACTCGAACCTGTTTCTCATGCTGTCGGGCCACGTCACGCCTCCCGAGGGCCGGCGGTCGGACACCTACAACGGCCGCACCGTGCACTCGGTGATGCAGGACTACCAGGACCGCACGCGCGGCGGCGACGGCTGGCTGCGCATCTACGAGTTCTCGCCGGCGAACAACGTGATCCGGGTGCGCACCTACTCGCCGACCTTGAACCAGTTCGAGGCGGACGCCGATTCGAGCAGCCAGTTCACGCTGCCCTACGCCATGGGCGGCGTCGCGGCGTTCCAGGCGATCGGCACGCGCACTGGCGTCGCCTCGGGCTCGCGGCCGCTCGTCACGTGGGCCGGGCTCGAGGCGAACCGCGCGTACGAGTGGTACGCCACGGTGAGCGACGGCGCGCGCGCCACGACGGGGCCGGTGTGGCAATTCACGACCGGTGCCGCGACCGGTGGCACGAATCTCGTCGGCAACGGCGGCTTCGAGACCAGCTCGACCGGGTGGTCGAGCTACAACGGATCGACGCTCGCGCGTGCGACCGAGGGCCACTCCGGCACGCGCTCGCTCCAGGTCACGGGCTCCTCGACCTCGACGTCGGTGTTCGGCTGCGACGACAACCCGAACTGGATTGGCGCCGTCGCCGGCAAGGGCGCGGTGTACCGCTTCTCCGCATGGGTCAAGACGCCGAGCTCGAGCCGCGGCCTCGCGCGGCTCCGCATCTACGAATACCTGGGGATGACGCAGCAGGGCTCGACCGCGTATTCGCCCGATGTGGCGCTCGGCTCGGGCTGGCAGCAGCTCACCGTCGACTACACCGTGCGCACCGCGGGCACCACGCTGAGCCTGCGCGTCACCGACGCGCCGGTCGTAGCGGGCGAGCGGTTCCTGGTCGACGACGTGTCGATCACGCAATTGAGCGCCGGCGCCGTCGTCGCGAATGGCGCGAGCCTGCCGTCGGTCGCCGCCGACGCGGAGATCGAGTCCGACGTCCCGCTGGAATTCGCCGCGACCTTCACGCCGAACCCCGCGCGCGCCGCCGGTACGCTGCATCTCGCCCTCACGCGCGGAAGCTCGGTTCGCGCCGACCTCTTCGACACCAGCGGCCGCCGCGTGCGCAGGCTCCTCGACGGCGCATGGATGCGCGCGGGACGCCACGCCGTTCCACTCGATCCCCGCGACGCCGCCGGCACACGACTGCCTGCGGGCGTCTACTTCTACCGGATCGAAGCCGCCGATGGCGCGCTCAACGGGCGGGTCATCCTCGTCGAGTGATGGCCGCGCTCGACGCGCGTGCCGGGTCCATCTGCCGCGTTTGCGGTCGCCGGAGGCGAGGCGGATACTCCGCCTCGCCGCGTTCGGA
Organism: Candidatus Eiseniibacteriota bacterium; assembly: GCA_031364505.1. Classification (GTDB taxonomy): domain Bacteria; phylum Eisenbacteria; class RBG-16-71-46; order RBG-16-71-46; family RBG-16-71-46; genus JANLWK01. The sequence continues at coordinate 2,055 of JANLWK010000429.1, forward strand.
GCGCCCTGCCCTCAGTCCATCGCGGACTGGTCGACGGGTGTTCACGCCGCATCGGATCCTCACCAACGTTCAGCGGGGTGCACCATGGGAATCTTCGGTGACTCTGACGACCAGAAGAAGGACAAACCCAAGCCGGACTTCTCGAACGTACAGAGCGGCAGTTCGTCGACCGCTCCGGCTCCCGCCGGGTCGACTCCGGCGGTGAAGACGTACGTCGTTCAGAAGGGCGACAGCCTGTCCAAGATCGCCAAGCACGAGTACGGAAACGCGAACGACTGGCGCAAGATCTTCGAGGCGAACCGCGACATCATCAAGAACCCCGACCTGATTCACCCCGGGC
>JANLWK010000460.1:0-3103 GCA_031364505.1 Candidatus Eiseniibacteriota bacterium
TGTGCTTCCACCGCGGCGCACTCCTCCCGTCGCACGGGTGCCGTGGGGTTCGTCGCGGAGGGGAGCGGTGCGGTGTGCACCGGCTCCGGCGCCGCGGTGGAAGCGTTCGTCTGCGCCACTCATCCCTCCAGCGACACCGACTCGAGCCACCACACGAGGTCGCCCGACTCGAGCCGCAGCTCGTAGATGTCCCCGCTATCGGCCGTCACCGAGAAGTGGAAACTCGGATGGCGGCCCGCGCGGTCGATCCATCGCGCGTTGACGCGCGACACGCGGTGCTCGCGCGTCCCGCGGCGAAACGCGACGGGCGTCACCGCGCCCCCCTTGAAGTCGGCCCGAACGCTGACGGCCTCGTTGATCGTTTCTCGTCGCATCGCTGGCCTCTGCGGGGCACCGTACTGCACAAATGTGCAGTACGCAAGGATGAGAAGTTCAGTACGTGACATTTTATCTATAGAATAGGCTAAATTCATCGGACAAACATGACGACACTAACAACATAACGCGATGTAAATAAATTAGTTAAAATGGACATAGTGGAGGTCATCGATGAAGACGCGCATTGCAACACACCCATGGATCTCATTCCACGTCGATCTCCGCGAGATCACTCACTCGACGTGGATGTTGCTCGGTGAGGCGGAATCGAAGTGCAACCACATCGCAGGCATACCCCTTGAGCCGGAAACGGCCAAGGTGCTGTTCAACGTCTACCTGGCAAAGGGTGCTCTCGCGACGACGGCAATCGAAGGGAACACGCTCACCGAAACCGACGCTCAGAAGATTGTGGAAGGGACTCTCGTCGTCCCACCCTCGAAGGAGTACCTGAAGCGAGAAATCGAGAACATCATCGATGCCTGCAATCGCATCGCCGCCGACCGGGACGACGCGACGGGCGATCTCGGCGTTTCGCTAATCTGCGAGTTCAACGCAAATGTCCTCGACGGCATCCCCATCGAGGCTCATGTAGTCCCCGGCAAGATTCGCACGATCGATGTCGGAGTCTCGCGTTACAAGGCTCCCGCGCACGGGGAGTGCGCCGAGCTGCTCCAGGGGATGTGTGATTGGTTGAATTCTCCGGCCCTGCGCCAGGACGGCGACCACACCATCGCCTATGCACTCATTCGTGCGGTGCTCGCGCATTTGTACCTGGCTTGGATCCATCCATTCGGGGACGGCAACGGCAGAACGGCGCGATTGCTGGAGCACTACATTCTGATCAACGCAGGGGTTCCGATGCCCGCGGCCCAACTCCTCAGCAATCACTACAACGTGACGCGAAGCGAGTACTACCGGCAGCTCGCCAAGAGTAGTCAAACGGGCGGGGATGTCATGCAGTTCATGACCTACGCCATTCAAGGCTTTGTGGACGGCCTTAAGGAGCAGTTGGACCACATCGATCGCCAGCAATGGACGGTCGCCTGGACGAACTACGTCCATCGGCAGTTTCACGACAGGGAATCGCCGGCGGAAATCCGCCGCAAGCACGTCGTGCTCGACCTTGGGGAGAAGACCGTCACGGTGCCGGAACTGCGCACGCTCAGCCCGCGTGTTGCTGCCGAGTACTCAAAGAAGCAGGAGAAAACGTTGGCCAGAGACGTCAACACTCTGATCGAGATGAACCTGATCGTCAGGGCGGATGGCAAGATCAGGGCAAAGCGGGAGGCGATCCTCGCATTCCTGCCTCCACGCAGGCAGGCGCCGCCACGTCGCGACGATGAGGGCGCTTGATGAAGCAGGTGAGGCGGATCCGGTGCTCCGGATCCGCCCCCCGGCCGCTCACTCGACGAGCGTGAACCTGCGCACGAACTCGTGGCCGGGGACGCGGTAGCGGATGAAGTAGAGCCCGGCGGGCAGCGGGTCTTCGCCGGCGCCGGTACGCAGATCGACTTCGTGCCGGCCCGCGGGCAGGAGCCCGTTCGCGAGCACGCGCACCTCGCGGCCCTGGATGTCGTGGAGGCTGAGCCTCACGCGAGCCTCGCGCGGCATCGCGAGGCGGATGCGCGCGCGCGCCGGGGCGGGATTCGGCGACACGGGCGACAGCGCGAACTCCGTCACGACGTCACCGCCGACGCCGGCGGCGGTCCGGAACGTGGCGGCGATCGTGTGGTTCGCCTGCACGTTCGAGAACGTGTACGACGTGACGGCGCCCTGCGACACGCCGTCGACCACGACGTCGTCGACGATGTACGACACGTCGGGCGTGATCGTGTAGCCCTGGCTGGCGTCGAAGCCGAGGGGCGTCGTTCCCGGCGGGCTGATCGTGCCGTTCGCGCCGGCGCTCGCGAGGATCGCGTACGCCGGATCGGGCGACGGGAGCGAGGCCAGGAAGTCCGTGCGGACCGTATTCATCGCCGTGAACTCGCCGCCGGCATACAGCGACGTGCCGTCCGAGGCCAGGGTGTTCACGGGATTGTCGGCCACGGGATCCCAGCTCTCGGCGACCGCGGTCGTGGGATGGATTGCCGCCACGTAGGTGTGCGGCACGCCGGCGAGGGTGTAGAAGACGCCGCCCGCGCAGACGGCGCCGCGGCTCCGGCACAGCGCGCGGACGGAGTTGCCCGTCATGAGTGGCTTCCAGATGGCGCTGCCCGTGGTCGCGTCGACTCCCGCGAGGCATGGCGCCACGGTGGACGCGATCGATCCGAAATCGCCGCCGACATAGACGATGCCCGGGCCCGTGAGCAGCGCGCGCACGATGGCGGTCGGATCGGGGCTCCACGCGGTCGCCAGGCCGTCGGATGCGCCGAGTGCCGCGAGGTTCGCGCGTGTGCCCCCGCCGATGTTCGCGAATAAGCCGCCCGCATAGACCGTCGTGCCCCCGGCGGCCAGCGCGTACACGGAGCCGTCCGCGTTCGGATCCCACGTGGGTGCCGCGGCGGCCGTCCCCGCGTCGTGTGCCGCGATGTGGTTGCGCGACTGGCCGCCGATCGACGTGAAATCGCCGCCCGCGTACACGGTGCTTACATCGACCGCGATCGCACGCACGTCCTGGTCGGCGTTTGGATCCCACGTCGCGACCGTGCCGGCGGGAAGATCGAACGCCGCGATACGATTGCGCGGCTGGCCCGCGATGCTCGTGAACCGGCCTCCCGCGCGATCA
>JANLWK010000470.1:0-2248 GCA_031364505.1 Candidatus Eiseniibacteriota bacterium
CGGCGCGCACGGGCGCGCGCAGGTCGCTCGCCTGCCAGAAGCCGTCGGCCGGCGTCGCGAACACGCGCCCGCCCTCGGCCCGGGGCGCGGCCAGCACATGCACCGAGCGTACGACGTGTGTTTCGAGCGCCTCGTTCGTCATCGTCACGTCGAGCGACCGGCTCGCCGGACGCGCGCGGTACAGCGCGTCGATGTCGGTCGCCTCGAGCGACGGCGCGACACTGGCCGAGAAACCCTCGGCCTGGAGCATCGAGTGGTCGCCGTCCGTCACGTAGAACGTCGGGCAGGACCCGAAGCACTTGGGATTCGACGCGCACGCGATCGCGAAGGTGAGGAGCCCGATCACGACGACGCCGAGTGCCACGAGGACGATGACCGTGAGCGCCTTCATCGCCGGCGGCATGCCTTCCACGGTGCCGGCCTCGAACACGGCGACCGAGTCGATCGGAATCGTCATGACGCCGCGCGCGACCTGCCGTCGGTCGGCATCGAGCCGCGTGCCCGGGCCCGTGACCGCGTTCAGCTTCTTGTCGTACTGCCACTTCGTGAACGCGATGAACCCGCCGTCACGGAGATGGGCGTCGAGATAGCTCGACTTGCGCGTCGCGCGCACCTCGGCCGCCGACCGGAGGGGACCCTGCGAGGCCGGCGCGCAGCCGTCGAGCGACAGCTGTGCCGGCAGCAGCACGACGACGACGACGACGCGAAGCCAGCGTGGCATGCGGCCTCCGAGGATCTTCGAGGCCGCGAATGGTAGTGCCGGCGTGACCCGGTGGCCAGCGAGGCCGGAACCCGCTCGCGCCACGCCGGTTCGGGCGGCGCCGCGTCGGTTCAGGCGGCGTCGCGGAACTCTTCGTCCGCGCGAGGGACCAGCCGCAGTCCCGTGCGCTCGGTCACAGGCCGCGCCTGGGAGCGGCGCCAGGCGATCCAGTCCGAGTAGCCCTGCTCGAACAGCGGAGCCACGTCGAGCTTGTTGATCGGACGCAGGCCGGCGGGCGGCCTGTCCCCGCGCGCGCGGGCGAGCAGCTCGGCCATGGTGACGCCCTGGAGCGGGATCAGCGTCGTGCCGGGGCGCGGTGGATGCTCCGGCGACGCGAGCGTCGAGTGGATCCACCGCGAGCCGACGGCGTAGCGTGAGTCGATCTCGGCCCACACGCCGGCGCGCTCGTGGTCGTAGAGCACCGCGAACATGTGGTCGCGGCGATTGACCATCAGCGACAGGCACACGCCCGGAATCTCGTCGATCGCGTAGTGACCCGCGTCCGAGAAGCCCTCGACGCGCAGCGCTTCCTGCGCCCGGCGCACGTCGTGCGGGCGCGCCAGCGTCGAGAACGAACAGTGCGAGAGCCGGATGTGCTCGGGGAACATCCCGAGCACGACGTCGTCGAGGTTCAGCTCGGCCGTCACGACCGTCTCCTGCGACGCCGACAAGTCGTGATCACGCGAGAGGAGCGCCACGAGCACGACGGCGAACAGCGCTAGGGTGACGATCGGCATCGGGCAGGCGTCCTTTCGTGGGCGTGATGGGACCCTTGCGTTATCGGCGCGCCAGCGCCGGGCCTTGATCCAAACGCCGCGGCTGGATACGGTGCGCTCATGAACGCCCCGGGTGATATCGTGCGCGTGCGCCTGACGCGCCTGCCGCACGGCGAGTCTCAGCCTCTGCCGGCCTACGAGACCGCGGGAGCGGCCGGCATGGACGTGCGCGCCGCCGTCGCTGCCACGGTGGAGATCGCGCCGCGCGCGATCGAGCGCATTCCCACGGGACTCGCGGTCGAGGTGCCCGAGGGCTTCGAGATCCAGCTGCGCCCGCGGTCGGGGCTCGCCGCGCGGCACGGCGTGACCCTCGCCAACAGCCCGGCGACGATCGATTCGGACTACCGCGGCGAGGTGTTCGTCGCGCTCATCAACCACGGCGCCGAGCCGTTCCGCATCGAGCCCGGCATGCGCATCGCCCAGCTCGTGCTGGCGCGCACCCCGCGCATCGAATGGGACGAGGCCCAGGCGCTGTCCGAGACGGCTCGCGGCGGCGGCGGGTTCGGGCACACCGGAACGGCCTGAACGGGAGTATTCTGGCGACCGGGTCACATCCCTCCCCCCGGGCTCTCGAAGAGGCACTCCCATGAGCACGACCGTCCTGCCGGAAATCGCCGCGCGCGGATACGCACACCCGGAAGTCCTCGTCACCACGGACTGGCTCGCCGACCACCTGACCGATCCCGCGATTCGCATCATCGAATCGAACGAG
>JANLWK010000010.1:0-3939 GCA_031364505.1 Candidatus Eiseniibacteriota bacterium
TCGCTGCCTCTGGCTGCGCTCCGCCATCCTGGCTGCGCGCGCCATTCACACGCCCTGTCCGCGTGCCTCCGGATGCCCCATGGGCACGGGCCCCGTCCGGGCGCTACACCACCGGTGATGTTGAGCGCGATCGAACGAAACTGTCCCCGGGGACAGTTCAACTCGTTGAACTTGCGCCGGCCCTCTCTGCCAACGTACGTGAGACACCGAACCCCCGGAAGTTTAGTGTAGAGGGCGAGTCGGGATTCGATCATGTCCACGATGACGGAGGGCCTGCCGTTGGCGGCGCAGACCGAGGTGGTGGCGAAGGCGCGGCGGCGGCGGTTTGCGGCGGCCGAGAAGCTACGAGTGCTGACGGAAGCGGACCGGTGCTCGAAGCCTGGAGAGTTGGGCGCGCTGCTGCGGCGTGAAGGACTGTACTCGTCGCACCTGGCGGCGTGGCGCGCGGCGCGCAAGCGCGGTGACCTGGCCGGGCTCGCCCCGCGCCCCCGTGGCCCGAAGCCGAAGCCGGTGGATCCGCGCGATAAGAAGATCGCCGAACTCGAGCGCGAGACCCGTCGGCTCCAGGCGCGCCTCGAGCGCGCCGAGGGACTGATCCAACTCCAAAAAAAAGTTGCACAGCTGCTGGGCAACCCGCTTCCGAACGACGAGAACAGGTGATGCAGACCGTCACCGAGATGGCGCCGCGGTTGGGCATCGCGCGGACGTGCGCGGCACTGGCCCTGCCCCGCGCTACCTACTATCGCGGCCAGCAACCGCGCCCCGAACCGAAGCCACGACCGACACCGGTGCGTGCGCTGCCGCCACAGGAACGTGAGCAGGTGCTCGCGACACTGCACGAGCCGCGATTCGTGGATCTGGCGCCGGCGCAGGTCTACGCCACGTTGCTCGACGAGGACCGCTACCTGTGCTCGGAGCGCACGTTCTATCGCGTGCTGGCCGAGAACGCCGAGATCCGCGAGCGGCGCGACCATCTCCGGCATCCGCACTACGCAGCACCCGAGCTGCTGGCCACGCGGCCGAACGAGCTGTGGAGCTGGGACATCACGAAGCTGCTGGGCCCCACGAAGTGGACCTACTACTACCTCTACGTGGTGCTCGACGTGTTCAGCCGTTACGTCGTGGGCTGGATGCTGGCGCACCGCGAGCTCGCACGGCTCGCCGAGAAGCTGATCGCCGAGAGCTGCGAGCGGCAGGGCGTCGCGCCGGGCCAGCTCACCGTGCACGCCGACCGCGGTCCGGCGATGACCTCGAAGCCCGTGGCGTTGCTGATGGCCGACCTCGGCGTCACCAAGAGCCACTCGCGACCGCATGTCTCGAACGACAATCCGTTCTCCGAGTCGCAGTTCAAGACGATGAAGTACCGGCCCGACTTCCCGGACCGCTTCGGCTCGCTCGAACACGGCCGCGGCTTCTGCGGCGACTTCTTCCCCTGGTACAACACCGAGCATCATCACGTCGGGCTCGGGCTGTTCACGCCGCACGACGTGCACTACGGGCTCGCCGCGGCGAAGCGTGACCAGCGCGCACGCGTGCTCGCCGAAGCGTTCGCGAAGAACCCGGAGCGGTTCCCACACGGGCGGCCATCGCCGAGGCCACTGCCGACTGCGGTCTGGATCAATCCGCCGAAGGCGCGCGTCGACGGCGAGAAGGCTGAGAACACCATGGCCTCCGACTCGAACCCGATCACGATCGGGCCTGTGAGGTCATCCTTGGAAGCCGATCTCGAGCGCCAGCAGTCCGAGATCCCGAATCTCAACCTTGAAGACCTGTGCATGGCCGTAGCTCAGTAAACTCACGAAGCGAGTGTCTCAAAGTCGTTGACAGGTTCCGGGCGCAAGTCGGAGTCTATGCGGCTCTGACTGTACTCACTGGTTCGATCGCACGATCCGCTGGAGCGTCACCCGGGTCGAATCCCCAGTTGTGGCGCTTCCCCACGTCGCCGTCCACGCGAGCTCTTCTCCCTGTCCGATGTTCACGGTGTCTGGCACGGCCCAGTGCGGATTGCTTGAGTACTGCGCGCCTACGCTGACGACGATTCTGCATGGGGCGAGCCCCTTCACCCGAATTCGATAAGGATTCCGCTTGGGACGCCAGGACGAAGTGCTCACAAAGGCCAAGCCAGGCGAGCCCTCGCGGGGCCCCATGGCGAGAGCCATGCAGTCGCACTTGTTCGCGACCTGTGTCCCCCAGGTCGCCCTCAGAAGCGGACACAATGCCTTCCCCTTTGGATCCGATATGACGGCCTCCATGCCATCCTCGCGATCGCAATCCACCCGCATGTGCATGAACCAAACGCCGGGCTTCCAATGAAACGTGAGGGTCGTGTCGGTGAGTACGTTTCGTTTACGTTTCTGCGAAGCCTTACGAACCCATTCGGTTTCCGCGCGCGTCTTCACAATGGGCATGAGCGCGAGCTGCTCGTTCTGCTTCATGGCTCTGCGATCGCGATGCAGCGCCTCGAGGGCTATGAGCCCGATATTGCGGCCCGAACGCCAGCAGAAGTCAGCGCGGCCCATGTCCCCCGACCACAGCCGGGAACGAAAGCGGCGCGTCGTCGTCCAGAACAGATGGCGACGATCAAAGGACCCGGTGATGAGCAGGTGTTGATCGTAGTATGAGGTCGTCGTGTCGGGTGGCTGGGGATGACTCCAACCTGCACTTCCCTCGGACTGAAGCGTAAGAAACAGGGTGACCGATGCGCGTTCACCAGGCGGCGCCCGGCGAAAGTGGTTCGGCGTGGCCACCCGGCGTATTGACCCGCTGATCGCAAGAGACTCGGCTGAAAACACGCCATTGAGACCGGCAACGAAGTCGGAGCCAACCGCGTCACAGCGCGTGTCCAACGACAGGACATGGATCTCGACAGGAGTACGGCGCCCATCCGCAGGGTAAGCCAGACGTGCCGGCACGCCGAAGATCAGGACCAGAGCAATCGCCGCGAGTAGCTTCATCGCTCTCCCCACACGCCCGGTCCGTTGCTCAGGATACGCTCGGCCGGACGATGCCGCACCCACGAATACAAGTATCGCGAGTCCTCTCGAACGGCGGATCTGCAGGCTACCAACACGACGCAGCGCTGATCAGCGGCGCGAGTACCGCCCCCTGATCGTCGAACAAGCGGCGACCAGCGCAGCGTTGTCGCGGGCGGTGGCGCCGTCGGCCAGCATGAGCGTGTCCTCGAGGCCGATCCTTCCGTCGTGGCCGCGCTGGAACGCGCGTTCGAGGATCGGCCACGTGGCGGCGCCGTAGCCGTGCTGGAGGCGGGGGATCGTGAGCTTTGCCTCGTCGAGCAGCGTATCGATGCGTTCGATCTCGGCGAGTGCGGCCGACGCGTCGCCCTCGGCCTCGATGAGCACGCGCGTGCAGCGGTGGGCGACTCCGCTCGCGAGCAGGGCGCGCGTATCGGCGACCGTCGCGACACCGGCCTCGACGCCGATGCCGTGATCGAGCATCCACCGGCACAAATCGACGGCGCCCGCCTCGGCCAGGTTCACGGACGCGACGTCCGGGAACACGCGCCATGTTTCGAGCTTCGTCATGCGTCTCTCGACGTCGCCCTCGATCCAGAAGCCGGTCGTCACGCTGATCTCGATGCCGGGGCAGGCGGCGCGCATCGCCCACAGCGTCTTCGCGCGGGCCTCGCCGTCCAGCGTTTCGCGGCCGTCTTCGCCGCGCGGGTGCACGTGCACAGATCGCGCGCCGGCCGCGACCGCCGCGGCGGCGGCGCGCGCGAGATCGTCCGGCGTGATGGGAATTGCGGCGTGCTCGTCGCGCGTGCGGCGGCCGTTGAGGCACGCCTGGATCATCGGGACGGCGCGCAACACGGGACGATCAGCCCGGCGGCCAGGTCATCGGGCGTCCGCCGAGCAGGTGCACGTGGAGGTGCGGGACACTCTGGCCGCCCTCCTCGCCCACGTTCGTCACCAGCCGCCAGCC
>JANLWK010000045.1:0-1682 GCA_031364505.1 Candidatus Eiseniibacteriota bacterium
CACGACGCCGCGCCCGATCCCGCGATTACCGCCCGTCACCAGCGCGATCTGTCCGTCCAGGAATCCCATGTCGTTCTCCTCTGATTGGCACTACACGCAATCGTTGGTGGTCACGGTTCGATGCTCTCGACGAGCTTCCCGAGCCCCTTGCCTGGCGCGCCGTCGAACTGGATTTCGAGCAGGTGGCCCGTCGAGATCGGCTCGTCCGAGTTGCACCACCGCCGCGCGAGGCGATTGACGAGCGGCACGTGCGTGACGAGCAGGATGTGGTCCGCGCCCTCGATGTGGCCGGCCAGCGCGCGCTCGAGGTCGGCCGGATCGTGTTCGGGCTCGAGCTCCGCGAGGTAGGCGATGACGTGGTGCACGCTCGTCGCCGCGAGCAGCGCTTGAGCCGTTTCGCGCGCGCGGCGGAAAGGGCTCGAGAACACACAGTCGGGGTGCCAGCCCTCGTCGACGAGCCGCGAGGCGAGGCGGCGAATCTCGGCGACGCCGATGCCCGTCAAATGCCGCTCCGCGTCGAGGCCACCCTCCGCCGGAGCCGCCTGTCCATGCCGAAGGAGATCCACGCGAAGGGGCATGTTGCGCAAGCTGCGACACCATGCCCCGAAGCGTCAAGGCGCGCGGCAAGTTGCCGGGTCTTGACCCCTTCGATACTCTCGCGACTCATACCCCAAGGACGCACGGCTCCCGACGCGGGGGCGGAGGCTCGTAACTCTATGTCGGCCCGAATACTGGAAACGCTGCGCGATCGCGTCCTCGTCTACGACGGGGCGATGGGTACCCAGATCCATGCCCAGAACCTGACCGCGGCCGATTTCGACGGGAAGGAAGGCTGCAACGACCTCCTGTCCGTTACGCGCGCGGACGTGATCGAGGCCATCCATTCGGCGTACTTCGACGCCGGCGCCGACGTGATCGAGACGAACTCGTTCCAGGCCTCGCGCATCCGCCTCGACGAATGGGGCATCGGCGAGCGCACGCGCGAGATCAACCGCGCGGCCGCCGAGATTGCGCGCCGTGTCACCGACCGCCGCGAGAGCGCCGACGGCCGCCCGCGGTTCGTCGCCGGATCGATCGGGCCTTCCGGGCTCCTCCCTTCATCGGAGGATCCGGATCTCGGCAAGCTCGGGTTCGAAGGCATTCTCGACGGCTTCCTCGATCAGGCGCGCGGGCTCGTCGAGGGCGGCGCCGACATCCTGATCCTCGAGACCTGCCAGGACATGATCGAGATGCGGGCGCAGATCCTGGCCGCGCGGCAGGCGTTCACCGAGCTGGACCGCGTGATCCCGATCCAGGCGTCGGTGACGCTCGATCCGACCGGACGCATGCTGCTCGGCACCGACATCCGCTCGGCGCTCGCGACACTGGAGGCCATGAAGGTCGACGTGATCGGGCTCAACTGCTCGACAGGACCCGACCTGATGCGCGATGCGATCCGCTACCTGTCGCAAAACGCCAGCACTCCGATTCACTGCATCCCGAACGCTGGGCTGCCCATGAACGACGGCGGCCGCACCGTGTACCCGATGCGCCCCGCGCCAATGGCCGAGACGCTCGCCGAGTTCGTGCGCGAAATGGGCGTCAACATCATCGGCGGCTGCTGCGGCACGACGCCCGATCACACGCGCGCGATGGTCGAGGCGCTGGGTGCCGATCGCGCGCCCGCGGCGCGCCCGGGGCGC
>JANLWK010000071.1:0-1874 GCA_031364505.1 Candidatus Eiseniibacteriota bacterium
CGAACCACACGATCGTGGCGTCGTTCTCGCTCAACGCCTTCACGATCGACGCCTCGGCGGGATCGGGTGGCGTGATCAGCCCGAACGGTCTTGTTGCCGTCAGCTGCGGCAGCGATCAGACGTTCGGCATCACACCCTTCCAGTGCTCCGTCATCGCGGACGTGGTCGTCGACGGGGTGTCGCGCGGCGCGGTTGCGAGCTACACGTTCACGAACGTACAGGCGCACCACACGATCGCGGCGAGCTTCTCGCAGATCGTCTACACGATCGACGCCTCGGCGGGGCCGGGCGGGAGCATCAGCCCGAGCGGGCTCGTGTCGGTGAACTGCGGCAACAACGCGACGTTCAACATCGCGGCAGCACCGTGCTACCACATCGCGGGCGTGGTGGTGGACGGGGTGCCGCGTGGGGCCGTGTCGAGCTACACGTTCCGGACAGTGATGGCGCACCACACGATCGCCGCCAGCTTCGCGATCAACGTCTACACGATCGACGCGTCGGCCGGCGCGGGCGGGAGTATCAGTCCGAGCGGCATGGTGTCGGTGAACTGCGGCGATGACGCGACGTTCGCGATCTCGCCGGACCCGTGTTACTCAATCGCCGACGTCGTGGTGGACGGCGGCTCGGTGGGGGCGCAGTCGAGCTACACGTTCCTCGCCGTGACCACGAACCACACGATTGCGGCGAGCTTCTCGCTCAACGCCTTCACGATCATGGCGTCGGCTGGGCCGAATGGGTCGATTTCGCCGAGCGGTGCCGTTGCCGTCAACTGCGGCGCGGACCGGACGTTCGCGTTCACGGCGGCGGACTGCTACCGCGTCGACGACGTGGTGGTCGACGGCGTTTCGCGGGGTGGATCGCCCAGCTATTCATTCCTCGACGTGCAGGCGGACCATGCGATCACGGTGACGTTCGCGCTGGCGGTCTTCACGATCGACGCCTCGGCGGGACCGAACGGCGCGATCGCGCCCAGCGGCCTCGTGCCCGTGAACTGTGGGAGCGGGCAAGGCTTCACGATTACGGCCGACCCCGGATATCACATCGACGACGTCGTCGTGGATGCCGTGTCGCGGGGTGCCGTCGCGAGCTACACGTTCACGAGCGTCACCGCGGATCATACGATTGCCGCGAGCTTCCTCGTGAATCCCCCGGTCGCGGCGATCGCGGACCTGTCCGCGACGCAGCTCACGTCGGGCAACGACAACGATGGGACCACGAAGATCACGCTCAGCTGGACGGCGACGCCGGCGGGCACGCACGTCGAGGTCTACCGGGCTCCGTTCGGCCACTACCCGCAGTACGACGACCTCGGTGGCGCGGTGCCGGCCACGCCAAGCTACCCGCCGCCGGCGCCGTGGACGCCGACATTGGTGACGACGCCGGGCGGCACGGACGAACCGGGCACGCGCGACTTCTGGTACTACGTCGCGTTCGTGATCGACGCCTACTCGACGGTCTCGCCGGTCTCGAACCAGACGGCCGGAACGCTCGACTACCACCTGGGCGATGGCACGAACGGCACTACGAACGGCCAGGGCGACAACCTGGTGAACTCCGCGGACATTTCGCTGCTCGGGGCGCACTACGGCCTGAGTGGCGGAGCGCTCAACGGCTTCGAATACCTGGACGTCGGGCCGACGACGACGATGGGCACGAGCGGCAGGCCCACGACGGATGCGAAAACCGACTTCGAGGACCTGGTGATCTCCGCGCTCAACTATCTGACGGTGACCCGGCCGCAGCCGGCCGCGACGACGGCCGTCGATCTCATGTCGGTGCGTAACGTCTCAGGCGCCGAGCAGGTGGTGAGTCACATGGTGCTGAACGGCAGCGGCAGGGTCCGGGCGATCTCGACCGCCCTGACGTGGGACGCC
>JANLWK010000189.1:0-2388 GCA_031364505.1 Candidatus Eiseniibacteriota bacterium
GTTCGGCGCTATGTTCGAAGTGCGTCCGCGTATCGGCGCTCAAATGGTTCCAGGCGCTTCGAAAGAGGTCTGGCCGATCTCCACAGACCGCTACTTTTTAGCGTCACCGATCGCCGGTCAGGGTGACTCGACGCTCCCCAAGAGCGCCCTCGTCCGCGGCGACACGTCGCCAGAGCGTCTCACCCTGTAGGGTCGAGAGGAACGATGCACACCGAAGCAGCCACAGTCGACCGCAACACCTCAGAGCCGATCGAAGACCCACCTTCCGGATACGAGATCATGGCCAGGCTGTACGCCGGTCCTCGAGCGACGCTCTACCGCGCGATCCGGCGTCAGGACGGGACGCGCGTCGTGCTCAAGACCTCGCGACACCAGCGGGCGACGCCTCGTGACATCGCCGATTTCACGCACGAACAGACCGTCCTCGCTCGGCTCTCAGATGCACCGGTGATCGCGGCACTCGGGTTCGAGATCGCACACGATCGTCCGTGGCTCGTGCTCGAGGAGGTCGAGGGCCAGCCGCTCGATCGGATCGCCGCTCGATACCGCGCCCCTGAGCAGGCGCTGCACCTGGTTACTCGCGTGGCTGAGGTTCTCGCGCAGGTGCACCAACGCGGTGTCGTGCATCGCGATTTGAAGCCCGAGCACATCATCGTGCTGGACGACGGCCGGGTGAGGTTGACCGGGTTCCGCATTGCGTCGCTCCTGCGCGTCGACGCGGCCACCACGACGGTGCAGGGCACGCTCGCTTACATGGCGCCCGAGCAGACCGGCCGGATGAACCGGCCGGTCGACAAGCGCGCCGATCTCTATGCGTTCGGCGTGTTGCTGTACGAACTGCTCACCGGTCGCCGTCCATTCGAGGGTGCCGATCCGCTCGAATGGATTCACGCACACATCGCGCAGGCGCCGGTGCCGCCTCAACTGGTCGACAACCGCGTCCCGCCTTCGGCGAGCGCGATCGTGCTGAAGCTGCTCTCGAAGCAGGCCGAGGATCGCTATCACAGCGCGACGGGGTTGCAACGCGATCTCGAGCGGTGCGTCGACCAACTCCGGGCCGGCAGCGCCGCGCCGTTCGCGCTCGGGACCGACGACGCGCCGGACGAATTCCGCGTGTCGCGCCGCCTGTACGGTCGCGAGATGGAGGTGGCCAAACTCCTCGCCGGCTTCGAACGGGCTCGCTCGTGCGGGTCTTCGGTGGTGAGCCTCGTCGGCGGCTACTCGGGCGTCGGAAAAACCGCCATTGTCGGCGCGCTGTATCAGCCGATCGTCCGCGAGCGCGGGCGGTTCGTGAGCGGCAAGTTCGATCAGTACAAGCGCGACATTCCGTATGCGACGATCGTTCAGGCCTTTCGCGATCTCATCCGGGACATCCTCACGGAGGGTGAGGCCTCGCTGGCCGACTCGCGGGACCGGCTGCGGTCGGCGATCGGGGGCAATGGCCGGGTGATCATCGATGTGATTCCGGAAGTGGAGCTCGTCGTCGGCGCTCAGCCACCGGTCCCGGAGCTCGCCCCAGCGCCCGCACAGAATCGCTTTGAATTGGTGCTGCTCGCGTTCGTTCGCACCTTTGCCCGGATTGACCACCCGCTCGTGGTCTTCCTCGACGACCTTCAATGGGCCGATGGTGCGACGCTCGGCGTCTTGCAGGTGCTCGCACGGCCCGGCGAAGTACCAGGACTTCAGCTCGTTCTGGCATACCGCGACAACGAAATCGAGGCCGGGCATCCGTTCCAGCATTGCGTCGACGCGATGCACGCGGCGGGGGCCGACGTCGATCTCGTGCCGGTGCGCGATCTGCGCCCCGAAGACGTCAGCACGATGGTGGCGGACACCCTGCTCCGGCGCTCTGACGATCCGGCGATTCAAGCCCTGGCCGGCCTGATTGGCACCAAGGCCGGCGGCAATCCGTTTTTTGTCAACGAGCTGCTGCACGCCTTCGCGACCCGCGGGTTGTTCGCCTTCGACCCTGATCGGCGCGCCTGGACGTGGGATGCACGCGCGATGCGCGCCGGCAACGTCACCGACAACGTCCGCGATCTGTTGGTCGACCGTTTGCGATCGTTGCCCGAAACCACCCGGCGGGCGCTGGAGTTCGCGTCGTGTTTCGGCAGCCGCTTTCGGCTCGGCACGCTCGCTGCGGTTCTCGATCGCGGAGCCGACGAGACGGCGGCCGCCTTGTTCGTTGCGCTCGACGAAGGGCTGGTCGTCGCGGCGGATGATGGTTTCGGCGACGAACGCAGCTATCGTTTTCATCACGACCGGATTCAACAGACTGCGTATCTGCTCCTCGCTGACGCCGAGCGCGCCGACATCCATCTGCGTATCGGGCGTTTCCTCCGCGCCCGGCTGAACGCGTCCGCCGGCGGGCTGCTCTTCGACGTCGTG
>JANLWK010000128.1:0-6066 GCA_031364505.1 Candidatus Eiseniibacteriota bacterium
GCAGCGCTCCGCGTCGTCCAGCTGGAAGCGGAGCATGTAGTACATCCCGAGGTTGTTGTACGCGCCCGCCTGCCGCGGATCGACCTCGATGGCCTTCTGGTACGCCGCGATCTCGTTCAGCGTGTCGCCCATCGCGTGATATGTCATGCCGAGGTTGTACCAGGCCTCGCCGTACGCCGGCAGGATGGCGAGCGCGGCGCGGAACTCGGCGATCGAACGGTCGAACGCCTGCCGGCGCGGCTCCGGCGCGGCGCTCGCGGTCGCCTGCTGCAGGTACTCGAAGGCGAGTGACTCGTGGGCCCGGGCACTGTGAGGAGCCGCGACGACGCCGGAGGAGAACAGCGAGAAATTGCTCGCCCAGTCGCGGTTCCGGTCGATCGTCTTCGCCGTGTACGCGACGAGGATTAGCACGAGCAGCGTCGCGAGCATGGGACGGTGCCACGCCGGGACCCGTGGAGGATCGAGGGGCATCTTCGCCGTCACCGCACACACCGCGGCGATGCAGAAGCCGAGCGACGGCGCATACAGGAAGCGCTCCGCCATCGTCGACCCGATCGGGACGAACACGTTCGCGACGAGCGCCATCGTGACGAACCCGTAGAGGATGCCGAACGACACGGGATCCCGGCGCCGGACGCCAAGTGCCCCGCGCACGCACAACGCCGCGACCGCGAGCGCCGACACGATGACCCACGCGTTCCCGAACCCGACGGCTGGAACCTGGTTGTAGGAGTAATCCCAGCTCAGCGGATGCGGGAACACGAGTAGCCCGAGGTAGCGGCCGGCAATCAGCAGCCGCGTCGCCCAGCGTTCGGGGCCTGAGTGAATCGCGGCGACGGAGTTGTTGATCGTATCCATTGCCTCGCCGAGCCCCGCACCCACGATCGACGCGCGGAGGCCCAGGTACAGCACGGCCGCGACGATATGGGGTGCCACGCGAAGCGCGAGTCCGCGCGGACGGATGTCAGTGAAGAACCAGAGCGCCATCGGAACGATGACGACGAACATCAGCGCACTGTCCTTGGACAGCAACGCGAGGAAGAACGCGATGCCGCTCAGCAGCGGAACGCCGCGCGCGCCGCGATCGTGGTGACGGAACGCCAGCAGCAGGCTCGCCACGCCGAAGAAGAAGCTCAGCAGCTCGTCGCGGCTCTTGATGTTGGCGACCACCTCGGTGTGCACCGGGTGCGCCAGGTAGAGCAGCGTGATCGCCAGCGGCACGATCACATGAAGCCCGCGGAACATCCGGCGCATGCAGAAGAACAGCAGCACGCCGGTGGCCGCGTACCACGCCACGTTGAACAGATGATGCGCGTGGGGATCGTTGCCCCACAGCTGCCGCTCGACGGCGAGGCTCACGATCGGCAGCGGCCGGTACGAGCCCTCGTTCTCGAGCGAGTAGCCGTACAGGAACGAGGTCGCGAACATCCGCGGGATGCCGGCGACGCCCCGCTGCACGAGCTGGTTGCCCGTGGTCACCATCTCGTCGTCGAGGACGTACCCGTGGCGAATCGAGTTGCCGTACAGCACGAACACGAACGCGACGAGTCCGAGCAGGATCGTCCAGGTTGGCCAGGTCGCGCGGCGTGCGCGAGGTGCATGCTTCGGCGGAGTGCGCGGCACGAGGCGCCTTGTGCTCCTCAATGTGGTGTCGGCAGCAACGCGTTGCGTACCGCTCCCTGACTCACGGCCCATTGGCATTCGCACGGGGCGGACGTACTCTCTCCAAGGACACATTCGATTGGGGTCACTTTATCCTCAGAAAGCCGGCACATGATGCTTAGGTACTCCCCCCGGTGCGGTGACCCGGGGCAGCGGAGCCTCCTTCGCAGAAGCCAGACCCTCTTCGCGAGCATTTTGCTTCTATGGTGCACGGCCGGATGTTCCCGGGACCCACTTCGGCCACAACGCGGTGAGCCGACGCCCGCGCCTCTCGGCAACGTCACGACTGACGTCGCACCCTCATGGTCCCACAGCGGACTTCTCGTCGCGTTTCATCGCCGGTTTCCGAGCATTGACGGCCCAGCGGGAGTCTATCTCGTTGACGCGGCCGGTGGTGCGCCACGCTTTCTGGCCGAGACGGGCTTTACATCACCAGAGTTCATTCGATTCTCGCCGAACGACCAGTATCTTGCATGCGATTTGGATCACCAGCTCCTGATTGTCGACCTTCGTTCTGGTGGGCTCAGTCGGCCGCTCTTCATCACAAATGGTCTCGCTGAACCGAACTGGTCGCCCGACGGCTCGCAGATTGTGTATCGCCGCTGGGCCTCTTCGATGTCCATGCCGCCAGAGTCGATGGGCGTGCACATTTTCACCCCGGCCAGCGGTGTCGATGCCCCCCTTGTGGCGGGGGGGATAGTCCCGGGGACATTTCCGGTCTGGTCTCCGGACGGCAAGCGGCTAGCGATCGCGCAGTTCACCGGTGACTACTACCGGATTGTATTGGTCAACGCCGACGGATCAGGACTTCATTCGCTTCTCGATGCTCCGCCCAATGGGGCCCTCGGAGGCCTTCGACCTCACACGCACCTATTGTGGGGGAACGGGTTGGTCTTTGGGGGCCAGCTGACAATCGGTTCCGGCTTGTTCTTTGTTCGTTGGGATGGTTCGGCGCTCCAGAAGATGCCGTTGGAGTTTCGAGACGGAGACGCATACTCCAACGACGGAAGGCAGGGAGTCGGACCTCGGTACGCTCCGTCCGATTCTTTGTCGGCGCTGTTCGTCTTTACAACCGGCGATCTAACTGGCGCTAGCTACCGCCAGATCACGCACTTTGTGCCCCGGACTGCTCTCGCCCACACGGTTCTCGGACGCCCGGCGCACCCTGCCCATCATGCACTCGCGGGACCCGGACGATGAGAGTTCGGGCGGTGCATGTATGGGTGACCGTTGCATTGTCTGGGATGGCGAGTCTCGTGGCCATGCCCGTGCTGGCACAGACATCCGAGGTCCCACGATCCGTTTCCGTGTCGCTTAGAGTTGGCACCGAAGTCCGCGACCTGCTGAGCATCGCGGATGTGCGTCCGGTCGGGAGGAGCACTGTCGTCGGCGAGATGGATCTCGGTTACGAACCGCACGGCATGTGGCGCGCAGAAATCGGTGGGCGCGTCGGGGGTTCGTGGCTCGACTTTCGGCAACCGTTGCTGGCGTCCGGCAACATCAAAGATCAGACGTGGGGTGTGCACGCGGGGCTCGATCGATGGATTGTTCGTGGCTCACGGGCGTCAGCATATCTGGGAGCATTCGGAGAGTACGGGGAGGCGCGGTCATGGTCGGATACGAGAACCTACAGCCAGTCCGGTGCCCGCACATTCTCCGCCGGAGGCGGGGCACGAATCGGTTTCGTGAACCCTATTGGCGGAAGGTGTGATCTCCTGGGAGAGCTTGGGGAATCCGTCTATCGTGCCCATGCTCGCAACGGCGCGACGGCCAGTGATTTCAATTGGATAGGCCGGAGCTTCTTTCTGACCGTTGGCATTCGTGTCAACATTGGGAAGCGGCCAGCCACGATTATTCGTCCACAGTAACCAATAAGAAGACCTCCGCCATCGTCGAAGAGCGTTGTCGACGCTCTTCGTCCAAGGACGGAGGTCTTGTTGTGACGGTTCGGGCTATTCCATCGAACGCGAGACGGGCTCGAAGCTTGTGATCACCCAGCCGTCGCCCTGCTGGCGGAAGTGGACGGCGAAGGCGTCCTTGGAGCCGTGGAAGAACGTCATCGTGCCGGGCGTCTCATCGGCGCCGGGGGATGGGCGCCAGCCGCCGCTCAGCGTCGTCCAGCCGAGGCGCTGGGCGTCGAACACGAGGGCGGGGTCCGCCACCTTCTCCGAGGCCGCCACGCGATCGCCGCTCACGAGCGCCGCGATGAAGTCGGCGAACGTCGCGTAGGGCGACGCGACACGGTGCAGCTCGGTGCGCTGGAACCCCTGCGGCGTCCACGCGAAGCGCGTCGTCGTGTACGCGTGCGGGCACGTGGCGCACTCGACGAAGCCGCGAGGCGTGCGGTACGTGCGCGCCGATAATTCCGCGCCGGCGTCGGACACGTGCTCGAATCCCGCCGTGCCGTAGGTGCCGAGCGAGTCGGGGCCGAGCGTCTGGACCAGGTTCCAGCGCGTGGCCTTCGGCGATTGAGCCCACGTCATGACGAGCGGCTGGAGGCCTCCCGTCGCGCGGCGGGTGAACGACGCCGCGACCAGGCGCGTGCTGTCCGGCACGCCGATGCCGCGCGTCACGATGCTCTGGAGATGGAGCCCCTTGCCCTCGACGGATTGCATGCCGACGCCGCCCGGCCCCGTCCAGAACAGGTAGGGCCACGAGCCGCCCTCGGGATCCGAGCGGGCGAAGAAGTTGATCGCCAGCGCGCCGTGCGCGTCCGCGTACTCCGCGCCGACGCCGAGCGAGTCGAGCAGGTAGCTCGCACGGTCGCGCCACTGGTCCGCGGAGCGGGCACCCAGCTCGCGCTGGACGAGGAGCGCGGTCGAGGCGCTCGCCGCGGAGAGGTCGCCACCGCCCTCCCACGCCTGCTGCGTCTCGCGCAGCGCCATCGTCGAGGAGTCGACGGTGGAGGTGCGCGTGCTGTCGGGCGGGATAAGCACGATGTTCGTGCGCCGCTGGCAGCCGGCCGCCCCAAGGACCAGGAGAAGCAGCATGAGGAGCGGCAGGAGTGCCAGGAGGCTGTTCTTGCGTCGCGTCCGGTTCACGGCCTCACTTCCTTTCCGGTCGCCGCCTCCCGCGGGATCACCCAGTCGCGGATCAGCCAGCGTCCGTCCTCGAACGTGAAGCGCACAATGTAGCGCACCGGGCCCGCCGGACCATCGAAGCGCGTCGCGAACCAGCGCGGCCACGCCTGGCCCTCCTCGGCATACTCGATCTTCCACACCCCGCGCCCGCGGCGCGCCCAGCCCTGGGCGATCGCCTCGGTGACCCGCGCGGGCTTCGCGAGCAGGCGCGCGGCGGCGGGGCGATTCTGTTGCTGGAGTAGCCGGATGAACAGCGTGAAGGCCGCGTACGGCGACGGCACGAGGCGGCTGTCGAACAGCTCGAAGCCGACGCCGCGCTCGACGTAGATCCGCTCGCGCTCGAGGTGCGGGCACTCGCGGCACTCCTCGAAGTTCGAGTCCGCCTCCGCGCGCGTCCACACGATCAGCTCGGGCGGGTTCGTATGGTCGATCTCCGCCCACGCGACGCTGCCGGGCCCGGCGAGATCCGGACCCGAGCCCTCGTACTGGATCAGCGACCAGAACGTCGCCGTGTCGTTCAGGCGGAGCACCAGCAGTTCCAGCCGGCCCTCGTCGGCGGTCTCGGTGACGATGGCCCATTCGTACGGCTCGTCGGACTTCGCCGTCCACCACACGCGCGGGCGAGGATTCCGCGTGGCGTGGAAGACGACGCCCTGCTGGCGCAGGTCGCGATCGCGGAACCAGTAGAGGAACCCCACCCCCGCGGCCGTGAGGCGGTAGGGGTTACGCACCATGAGCAGCACGAAGCCGGGCTGCGAGGGATCGAACGCCACCTCGGTGTCGAGCCCGAGCGAGTCGAGCACGCTCTCGACGGCGTGCGCCTGCTGCGTGCCGTCGCGACCGAGCGCCTGGAGCAGCCGCCGGCCCATGCTGCCCACGAGGTCGTAGGCGCGATTGTTCGATCCGCCGACGGAGTCACCCGTGTTCGTCTGGAAGCGGGCACGCGACTCGGCGGCCCAAACGACCATCGAGTCCGCGTCGGCCGGCGCCCACGGACGGACGCGAAGTGCCGCGTGCGCGCGCGCGCCGGGAACGATGGCGAGGACGAGTACGACGGCGAGCCAGGCGGCTCGGCCGGCGGAGGCGAGCCGCGTGGCTTTGCCCGCGGGGGCTCCGGAGAACCGCTTCGATGGGCCGGACATGGCCGGCGAGAGTACCGCAACACCGCCGGCCGGCATCAGGAAGGCGCAAATTCGCTCCGGCGCGCACCGCCTTCGGAGCCCTGTCGCGCCGCTCCGGACCCCATCGCGCACCGCGGCGGCCCCGTCGCGGACCGCTTCCGGCCCGGGCGCGTTGACCCGTGAGGATGCGCCTCCTAGCCTGC
>JANLWK010000132.1:0-8367 GCA_031364505.1 Candidatus Eiseniibacteriota bacterium
GGTCGAGTGCTGGGAGATGCTCGAGAACGGCAAGCTCGTCGGGCGCTTCTACCTCGACATGCACCCGCGCAAGGACAAGTTCAACCACGCCGCACAGTTCGACATCCGCACCGGCGTCGAGGGCAAGCAGATCCCCGAGGCGGCACTCGTGTGCAACCTCGCGGGCGGCTCGAGTGACGATCCAGGGCTGTGCGAATACGACGACGTGAACACGTTCTTCCACGAGTTCGGCCACCTGCTGCACAACCTGTTCGCCGGCCACCACCGCTGGGTCGGCACGGGCGGCATCCGCACCGAGGCCGACTTCATCGAGGCGCCGTCGCAGATGCTCGAAGAGTGGATGCGCGACCCGAAGACGCTGCAGGTGTTCGCCAGGCACTACCAGACGGGCGAGGCGGTGCCGGACACGCTGATCCAGCAACTCCGCCGCGCCACCGAGTTCGGCGACTTCGACCCGACGGCGATCGGTGTGCGGCGCCAGATGGTGCTCGCCGACCTGTCGCTGTCGCTCTACGACCGCCCGCCGTCACAGGTAAACAGCGACTCGCTGAACGTGAAGCTCACGACCGAGTACACGAAGTACCCGTACGTCCAGGGCACGCACTTCCAGACGTCGTTCGGCCACCTGTACGGCTACGGCGCGGCGTACTACACGTACATGTGGTCGCTCGTGATCGCGAAGGACATGTTCAGCCAGTTCGATCACTCGAACCTGCTCGACCCCGCGGTGGCGAAGCGCTACCGCGACACCGTGCTCGCGCCGGGCGGCTCCAAGCCGGCGGCGAAGCTCGTCGAGGACTTCCTCGGCCGTCCGTTCCAGTTCGACGCCTACGCGCACTGGCTCGACGGCGCAGCGCATTGACCCTGTCGTCTCTCGTTACCGTCACCCGAATCCGGAGGATCCGTGAACTTCATGCATGAACGCATTCGCGCCACGGCGTCGCTGGCGCTCGCGGCAATCGTCGCGTGCGCCGCCGTGGCGCCCGTGAGCGCCAAGGACGCGCCGGCGGCTCCGAAGGGCAACATGGGGCCGTCGACCGAGACGACGCTGCCATTCTGGACCGGCGCGCCGAACGCCGCGCAACTCACGAGCCAGAACCAGAACCGCATCCTGCGCGCCCGGGCGGCCATCGACCGGCTCGTCGCCGTGAAGGAGCCGCGCACGATCGAGAACACGCTCAAGCCGTACGACGAGGCGCTCGGCCTGCTCGACTTCGCCGGCTCGGTGGCGCAGCTGATCGAAAACGCGAGCGCGGACTCGGCGCTGCGCACCGCGTCCGAGAAGCTCACGGAGGACGTGTCGGCGTACGCAACCGAGCTGTCGCTCAACCAGGACGTGTACGCGGCGATGAAGGGCCTCGACGTTTCGAAGGCCGACGCCGAGACGAAGTTCTACGTCGAGAAGGAGCTGCGCGACTTCCGGCTCGCCGGCGTCGATAAGGACCTGCCGACGCGCGCCCAGATCAAGGCGGTGAACGACGAGCTGGTGAAGATCGGGCTAGAGTTCAACCGCAACATCCGCGAGGACGTGCGCACGATCAAGGTGAAGCCGGCGGAGCTCGAAGGCTGCCCGGCGGACTTCATCGCCTCGCACAAGCCGGACGCGGACGGCATGGTGACGCTCGACATCAACTACCCGGACTACGGGCCGGTGATGAGCTACTGCAAGAGCGACGACGTGCGGAAGCGGCTGTACATGGAGTTCCAGAACCGCGCGTACCCGAAGAACGAGGACGTGCTCAAGCGCATGATCACGAAGCGCGCCGAGCTGGCGAAGCTCTGCGGCTACGCGAGCTGGGCCGACTACATCACCGCCACCAAGATGACCGGCAACTCGAAGGTCGTGCGCGACTTCATCGACAAGATCGTCGCGGCGTCCTCGGACGCGGCGACGCGCGACTACACGCAGCTGCTGGCGCGGAAGCAGAAGGACGTGCCGGCGGCCAAGTCGGTCGACTTCTGGGAGACGGGCTACTGGCAGGAGCTGGTGCGCCGCACGGACTACAACTTCGACTCGCAGGCGCTGCGGCCCTACCTGGCGTACGACCGCGTGAAGCAGGGCGTGCTCGACGTGACGAGCACGATGTTCGGCGTGACGTACCGGCCGGTGAAGGACGCCCCGGTGTGGGATCCGGCGGTCGAGTGCTACGAGATCCTGGACGGCGGCAAGATGATCGGCCGCTTCTACCTCGACATGCACCCGCGCCCGAACAAGTACAACCACGCGGCGCACTTCGGGATCCGCGGCGGGGTGTCGGGCACGAAGCTTCCGGAAGCCGCGCTGATCTGCAACCTGCCGGGCGGCACGGCGGGTGACCCGGGCCTGTGCGACATCGGCGACGTCACCACGTTCTTCCACGAATTCGGCCACCTGCTGCACAACATGTTCACCTACGACCGCCACTGGTCGGGCTCGGCCGGCATCCGCACGGAGCGCGACTTCGTCGAGGCGCCGTCGCAGATGCTCGAAGAGTGGATGCGCGACCCGAAGACGCTGCAGACGTTCGCCAAGCACTACCAGTCGGGTGAGCCGGTGCCGACCGACCTGGTGACGCGCATGCGCCGCGCGAACGAGTTCGCCAAGGGTCTCACCGTGCGCCGCCAGATGGTGTACGCGGACCTGTCGCTGTCGATCTACGACCGCGACCCGGCGCTCGTGGACATCGACCAGACGGCGCAGGACCTGGTCAAGCGCTACCAGCCGTTCACGTACGTCCCGGGCACGCACTTCTACGCGTCGTTCGGCCACCTCGACGGTTACTCGGCCGTGTACTACACGTACATGTGGTCGCTGGTGATCGCGAAGGACATGTTCAGCGCGTTCCACCCGGACAACCTGCTCGATCCCACGGTGGCGAAGCGCTATCGCATGGCGGTGCTGGCACCGGGCGGCTCCAAGCCCGCCGCAGAGCTCGTCCAGGACTTCCTCGGACGGCCGTACGGGTTCGACTCGTACGCGCACTGGCTGAACGCGACCGAGTAGCTCCAGATCGCGTATTCTGGGGGCGCCCCCGCCGCGGCGACGCGGCCGGAGGCGCCCCCTTCGTCTTTCACCGGAGCCTGGACGACATGAATCCGACCGACACCGCGACCGACGCACCGTTCTGGACGGGCACCCCCGACGCCGCGCGCTTCGAGCGCCTGCACGACGAGCGCCTGAATCGTGCGCGCGCAAGCGTAGCGAAGATGAAGGCGGTGTCCGGCCCGCGCACGGTCGACAACACGCTGCGCGCCTACGACGACGCGCTGCTCGACCTGGACGCCACCGGCAGCCAGGCGTCGCTGCTCGAGAACGTGCACCCGGACGCCGAGCTGCGCGCCACGGCCGAGCGCGTGAGCCAGAAGGCCTCGGCGCTCGCGACCGAGCTGTCGCTGGATCGCGGCGTGTACGACGCGCTGGCCGCCGTGGACGCGCGCGGCGCCGACGCCGAGACGCGCTACTACCTCGAACGCACGCTGCGCGACTTCCGGCTGTCGGGCGTCGACCGCGACGAGGCGACGCGCACGCGCATCGCGCGGCTGCGCGACGAGCTGGTCGAGATCGGCCAGCAGTTCTCGCGCAACATCCGCTCGGACCGGCGCACGATCACGGTCACCGACGTCGAGCAGCTGGACGGGCTACCGGCGGACTACGTCGTGCGCCACGCCCCGGATGCCGACGGCGTGATCACGATCTCGACCGATTACCCCGATGCGCTGCCGGTGTTCGCCTACGCGACGAGCGACGATCTGCGCCGGCGGCTCTACATGGAGTTCAACAACCGCGCGTTCCCGGCCAACGTCACCGTGCTCCAGCGCATGATGGAGAAGCGCCACGAGCTGGCGACCGTGCTCGGCTTCGCGAACTGGGCCGAGCTGGTCACCGCCGACAAGATGGTGAAGAGTGCCCACCAGGTGTCCGAGTTCATCGACGAGATCGTGGCGCTGTCGGGCACGCGCGCGACCGGCGAATACGGCACGCTGCTCGCCGTCAAGCGCGAGACGGAGCCCGCCGCGACCCGCGTCGAGGGCTGGCAGAGCGCCTACTGGGCCGAGCAGGTGCGCCGCGGCGAGTACGACTTCGACGCCCAGTCCGTGCGGCCCTACTTCCCGTTCGCGCGTGTGCAGCAGGGCGTGCTCGACGTCGTGAGCCGCCTGTTCGGCGTGCGGTTCGAGCGCATCGAGGCGCCCGTGTGGCACCCGTCGGTCGAGTGCTGGGACGTGCGCGAGGGCGACACGCTCGTGGGCCGGTTCTACCTGGACATGCACCCGCGCGCGGACAAGTTCAGCCACGCCGCCGAGTTCGACGTGCGCACCGGCGTCGCGGGGCGCCAGATCCCCGAGGCGGCACTCGTGTGCAACTTCCCCGGCGGCGACTCGCTGGATCCGGGGCTGATGGAACACGGCGACGTGCGCACGCTGTTCCACGAGTTCGGCCACCTGATGCACGCGCTGCTCGCCGGCCGCCGGCAGTGGACCGGCACGGGCGGCATCCGCACCGAGAACGACTTCATCGAGGTGCCGTCGCAGCTGTTCGAGGAATGGGTGTGGGACCCGCGCGTGCTCGCGACGTTCGCGCGCCACCACGAGACCGACGAGCCGATCCCCGCCGAGACCGTGGCGCGCATGCGCCGCGCGAGCGAGTTCGGCAAGGGCCTGGGCGTCAGGCGGCAGATGGTCTACGCGCGCATCTCGCTCGCCGTGTTCGACCAGGCGCCGGCCGGGCTGGACGTGGATGGGCTGATCGAACGCGTTCAGACCGAGTACCAGCCGTTCCCGTTCGTGCCCGGCACGCACCTCCAGTGCTCGTTCGGCCACCTGGACGGCTATTCGGCCGGCTATTACACGTACATGTGGTCGCTCGTGATCTCGAAGGACTTCTTCGGGCGATTCCCGGAGACGGACCTGCTCGATCCCGCCGTGTCGATGGAGTACCGCCGCAAGGTGCTGGAGGCCGGAGGCTCGGCGCCGGCCACCGACCTCGTGCGCGCGTTCCTCGGCCGCGACTTCTCGATCGACGCATATCGCGAGTGGCTGGAGACGACGGCGTAGAGCGTTCGTTCGCAGCGGCGTTCACTCGAATTAAACGAACCTGCCCCGGGGCAGGTT
This sequence comes from Candidatus Eiseniibacteriota bacterium, assembly GCA_031364505.1. GTDB lineage: Bacteria > Eisenbacteria > RBG-16-71-46 > RBG-16-71-46 > RBG-16-71-46 > JANLWK01. The sequence continues at coordinate 5,089 of JANLWK010000132.1, forward strand.
GAGCTCGACGCAATCAAGACCCCATTCACAGGAGGGCGGCATGCCTGGACGTGTCACGAAGAGCAGCCGCAAGGTCCCGTTCCGCAACCGCAGCCCGTTCGGCTGGTGGATCGCGATCTACATGGAGCGCCTGGAGTTTCGCGACGAACCCAAGCGTGATCTCGATCGCCGGTGCCTGGCGTGGGAGAACACGATTCTCGTGCAGGCCCGCAACCGCGAGGACGCGTATCGCAAGGCGATCACCGCGGCCCGTCTCGGCGACGGCATCGAGGGCCACAACGCCTCGGGCAAGAAGGGCACGTGGCGGTTCGAGGGGCTCACCGAGCTGGTCCCGATCTACGAGAAGTTGGAGCACGGCGCCGAGGTGCTGTGGGCCGAACACAAGGGGCGAACGGTCCGTGCGATCCGGTCGCGCGTGAAGCCCAAGTCGAAGCTCGCGGTATTCGACGATCGGAAGTAGGGCGGGGCGCGGTTCGACGCGAATAAACGAAACTGTCCCCGGGGACAGTTGAGCTCACGTGCGGGGGGGGTGTCCGCACAGACACCTCGGCAACGCATCGAGGGCCGCGGGGAGTTCAGCGCAGCGCGGCGTGCAGGAAGATCAGCAGCGATGCCGGCGACGCGCCGTAGGCGTCCCGGATCGTGCGCGGCACGGCGGCGAGTGTCGCGGCGGCGCCGATGCCGAGCGACGCGTGCTCGCGCGTCCACGCGTCGCAACGGTATCCGGCCGTGATGCTGCCGACCTCGAATGCGCGGCCCTCGCGAGGATCGGGCTCGGCGAACAGTTCGTCCTTCGCCGCGCGCTCGGCTCGCGCGAAGATCGCGTGCCGCCCGGCCCACTCGGCCGTCGCCTCGGCCATCCAGGCGTCGAGCAGGTGGCCGGGGCGGTTGCGGTTGCGGCCCCACGCGATCGTCGCGCCCACGCGGCCGGCGTCGCCGAGCGGGCCGTCGTACATGACCGACGCCGTCGTGCGGTCCTGGTCGACGCCGGGCTCGAGTTGTTCCGGATGATGCAGGCGCCCGTGGCTCACCTGCATGGCCCATCGATCCGCCGGGTTCACGGACAGGCGGAACGCGTGCGAGTCGAGCTTCGGGTTCTCGATGTCCCAGCGTTCCTCGTCGGGTTCGCGGCCGCGAAACGCCGAGGCCTCGACCTTGACGCGGTCCGCCACCGCGCCCGCCGTGAGCACGCCGAACGTGATGTGCGTCGAATCGAGCCAGTGATGCGTGATCGGCGCGGTGGGCAGGCTCACGCCCGAGAAGCGATGCATGAACGCCGGCGGGCCGAGTGCCGGCTCGCCGGGCAGACCGCCGTAGACGAACAACGATCGGTCTCCACTCGACACGCTGTACGACGCGGCGAGCTCCATGAACAGATCGTGCGGATGCTGGTGGTCGATGAGCGGGGTGCGCCCATTCGCCGTCTCACCCGTCTGGAGCAGCAGCGGGTAGCCGTCCCTGCCGATCGTCGCCGGCTCGAGGGAGAGCATCGAGCGCAGTCCCAGCGTGCCGGGCCCGATGGATCGTTGCGCCATCGCCATGCCCATGTTGCTGGCGAACACCTGCTCGTCGCCCCGATGGCCGCCCTGGTGGTCGTAGACGACGTCGGCGAACCCGTGGAACATCACGGCCCAGGGCCCGCGCATGAGATGGATGCCGTCGTGACGCGCCGCCTGCGGCTGCCACGACGTCCCCGACGCCTCCCGCGTCATCGCGTAGGGACCGTACGCGCCGGGCATCGAGGCGTTGCTCGCGTGGCCGGCGTGACGCGTGCGCATCGAGGACATGCCCATGTCGGAGTAATCGCGATGCGGCATGTTCGTGCGCGCGCCACGCGCGTGTGTGGGAGCGCCGGTGGTGTCGGGAGGCATGGCGTGGTGCTGATGCGCCTGCGCTGCCGCAAGCCGCGGGCCGAGCAGTGCTGCGAAGAACACGAAGCATGCGAGCGTGCGGGTCATCGTGCTGCCTCGCGATGTTCCACGTATGGCGCGAGCGAAAGAGGCACTGTCCCCGGGGACAGTTTCGTTCGATGCCAGTGAAATTGCTACGCCGTCGCCTTGCTCCCCTCGCCCTCACGCACCGTTCCCGCCAGCTCGTCCGCGTGGAACGATGAGCGCACGAGGGGGCCGGATGCGACGTTCTGGAAGCCGAGCTTCGTCGCGACGGCGCCCCACTCGGCGAACCGGTCGGGGTGCACGTACTCGACGACCGGCAGGTGGTTCGCCGACGGGCGCAGGTACTGGCCGATCGTGAGCAGGTCGCAGTCGTGGGCGCGCAGGGCCTCGAGCGTCGCCCGCACTTCGTCGTCCTGCTCGCCGAGGCCGAGCATCAGGCCGCTCTTCGACTTGATGCGGCCCTCTCCCATCGCCCGGGCGCGCTGCAGCAACTGGAGCGAGCGGTCATAGCGCGCGCTGGGGCGCACGATCGGGTGCAGGCGCTCGACGGTCTCCACGTTGTGGTTGATCACGTCGGGGCCGGCATCGACGACGCGCTTCAGGTCGTCCTCGTGGCCGCGGAAGTCCGGGACCAGCACCTCGATCACGGTCGCCGAGCGCGCGCGGATCTCGCGGATGGTCATCGCGAAGATCGTGCTGCCGCCGTCGGTCAAGTCGTCGCGCGCGACGGAGGTGATCACGGTGTGGCGCAGGTTCATCTCGGCGACGGCCTCGCCCACGCGGCGCGGCTCGTCCCAGTCGACGTGCCCGTTCGGCTTCCCCGGCGCCACGGCGCAGAACCCGCAGCGCCGCGTGCACAGCTCGCCGAGGATCATGATCGTCGCCGTGCCGCGCTCCCAGCAGTGGCCGAGATTCGGGCAACGCGCCTCCTCGCACACCGTGGCGAGCCGGCGCGAGCGCAGCAGCGACTTGGTGTGCGCGTACTCGCCCTGTCCCGGCAGCCGCACCTTGAGCCACGGCGGCAGCCGCCGGAAGCCCTCGGCGGCTTGCATGAGACCGGAGCCCGCGCCCGAGCCGCAACCCTTGTGGCGCGGCGTCACGGGCAGCCGCTCGGGGACCGCGGCGCGCGGCGCGCCGTAGACGCCGACCTGCGCCGCGGCGCCGTCGATGCGGATCAGATCAGTCGACTCGGGGGATTCGGGCTCGCTCATTCTCAGTCCTTCGCCATGTCGGCGGGGGTCGCCGTGCCTGAGCCCCCGGCGGTTCCCGCGAGGTTCAGCATGCGTTCGAGCGCGAGGCGCGCGGCGCGGCGCTGGGATTCGGGAACGCGCACGGCGTTCACCACGTGGCCCAGCGCCAGGTTGTCGAGGCACCACAGCAGGTG
>JANLWK010000157.1:0-2407 GCA_031364505.1 Candidatus Eiseniibacteriota bacterium
CGCTCGGCGAGCCGCCCGACCTGGTGCCGGCTCACCGCGCGCAACAGCTCCATCGTGAGGCCGTGTTCCTCGAAGAACCGGAACACACGCGCGCCGCGGTAGTGGCTCACGGGATCGTACGTGGCACCCGCCCAGCGCGCGGCGCCCTCGCCGAACGGCACGGCGCCGTGCGGGCGCTCGGCGAGTTTGGCGAACTCGCTGAACCAGCCCGTGATGACGGGCAGCAGCGCGCACGCGGGCGGCACACGCAGGAAGCCGTTGCCCTCACCGAGCTGGCAGTACTTGTAGCCGCCGCCCGTGACGAACGCGCCCTCGAGTCCTTCCGCCGCGAGGTCGAAGGGCACCACGCCGACGTGGTGGTACGCGTCCACGAGCAGCTCCACGCCGGCTCGCTCGCACGCGTTCGCCAGCCGCGCGAGCCCCGGCACGATGCGCGCGCTCTCGAACAGCACCGACGACACGAGCACGGCGGAGGTCCGGTCGTCGACGCTCGCGGCGAGCCGCTCGGCGAGCGTATCCGCGGGCTCGGCGTTCAGCTTCACGACCTCGGCCACGCGGGCCTCGTCGAGCCGGTCGAGCTGGCGGCGCAGGGTATGGAACTCGCCATCGGTCGTCACGAGGCGCCGCCGCGCGGCGAGCGGCAGTGCCGACAGGAAGCGCACGACGAGCTCGTGCGTGCTCGCCGCGAGGGCCACCTCGCCCGGCGCGCACCCGAGACGCCGGGCGAATCCCGTGCGCACCGCGTCCGCCTGCTCGAACGCGCGCTCCCACTTGTCGTCCGCGTCACGCGCCGCGTCGTCCCAGGACGCGAGCTGCGCCTCGCGGGCGACGTCCGGCCACGCCTGGTGGGAATGCCCGGTGAGCAGCAGCCGGCGGCCGACGTCGAACCGCCCGTAGTCGGCGGCGAGCGCGTTGGGGGAGCGGCGCAACGCCTCCAGCGTCGGCGCGGTCACCGCACCCGGGCTCACAGCTCCGTCCGGATCGCCCACAGGTCGGGGAACAGCGGGTGGTCGAGGGTGGTCTTGAGGTACGGGGCGCCCGCCGATCCGCCGGTGCCGCGACGCGTGCCGATCGTGCGCTCCACCATCTTCACGTGGCGATAGCGCCACTCCATCAGCCCCTCGTCGAGATCCACGAAGCGCTCGCACATGCTCATCGCCTCGGAATCCTGCCGGTAGATCCGCACGAGCAGCGCCTGGAGCGCCGGCGTGGGTGCGACCGGCAGGGTCACGTCCCGCGCCAGCGCCTCGGGCGGCACCGCATGGCCCCGGGTCACGAGATAGCGGAGGAGCGCGTCCCACAGCGCAGGTGCTGCGAGCCGGCGTTCGAGCCGCTCGCGGGACGCGCTGCCGGTCTCGTAGCGGTCGAGTGCCTGGGGCCGCTTGTGCCCGAGCAGGAATTCCAGCTCGCGGAACTGGACGGACTGAAAGCCGCTGCCGGACTCCAGCCGGTCGCGGAACGACAGGAAGTCGAGCGGCGTCATCGTCTCGAGCACGTCGATCTGCTGCACCATGATCTTGAGAATCGTCAGCACGCGCTTGAACGTGTTCAGCGCGCGCGGTGTGTCGCCGCGCCCGAGTGCGAGCACCAGGTAGTCGAGCTCGTGCAGCACCTCTTTGAACCACAGCTCGTAGACCTGGTGGATGACGATGAACAACGTCTCGTCGTGCTCGGGGCCGTCCGAAACCGTCTGCTGCAGGGCGAGCAACTCGTCGATCTTCAGATAGCGCGAATACGTGAGCGTCATGTCGTTCTCCGGTCGCGCGTCGCGCGGGTCAGATGAAGCGGGGGCGATAGCGGTCGAGCGTGGCGTAGGCATCGGGCCAGGCGAGCGGGTAGCCCAGCTCGAAGGCCGCGTGGCGCGTCCAGTAGGGGTCCCACAGGTGTGCGCGGGCGAGCACGCACAGGTCCGCGCGGCCGGCGGCGAGGATCGTGTTCACGTCCGCATAGGACGAGATGTTCCCCACAGCCATCGTCGCGATCGACACGTCGTGGCGGATGCGGTCCGAGAACGGGGTCTGGAACAGCCGCCCGTAGACTGGGCGCTGGTCGTCGACCGTCTGCCCCGCCGAGACGTCCACGATGTCGCAGCCGTGCGCGCCCAGCGCCCGCGCGACCTCGACGGCATCCGCCGGCCCCATCCCGCCGGGCGCCCAGTCCACGGCCGAGATGCGCACGCTTATCGGCTTCGCGTCCGGCCAGGCGGCACGAACGGCATCGAACACCTCGAGCGGAAATCGCAGGCGGCGCTCGAGCGGGCCGCCGAACGCGTCGGTGCGTCGGTTCGTGAGCGGCGAGATGAAGCTCGCGAGCAGGTAGCCGTGCGCCATGTGGAGCTCGAGCAGGTCGAAGCCGGCCTCGTCGGCGAGCCTCGCGGCCCGCACGTAGTCCGCGACGATCTCGCGCA
>JANLWK010000174.1:0-8802 GCA_031364505.1 Candidatus Eiseniibacteriota bacterium
CGCCTCGAGCGCGACAAGGACGTGGACTTCGCCTACGAGGTGCCCGGCACGCTGCGCGTGCGCTGCAACGTGTTCCAGCACCACCTCGGGCTCGCCGCGGCGCTCCGTGTGCTGCCGAGCCGCATCTTCACCGTCGACGAGTTGGGACTCCCGCCCGCGCTCTCGCAGCTCACGACGATGCCGCGGGGGCTCGTCATCGTCACCGGCCCGCCGGGATCCGGGAAGTCGACCACGCTCGCGGCACTGCTCGACCACATCAACCGGAACCAGGCCAAGCACATCCTCACGATCGAGGATCCGATCGAGTACCGGCACGACAACCAGCAGTCGATGATCACGCACCGCGAGGTCGGCCGGCACTCCCCCAGCTTCGCGCGCGCCCTGCGCGCGGCGCTGCGCGAGGACCCGGACGTGATCATGGTCGGCGAGATGCGCGATCCCGAGACGATGGCGCTGGCGCTCACGGCGGCGGCGACGGGCCAGCTCGTGTTCGCCACGCTCCACACGCCGAGTGCGGCGCAGAGCATCGACCGCATCCTCGATTCATTCGACGGCGAGCGCCAGATGCAGGTGCGCCTGATGCTCGCCGAGTCGCTCAAGTGCGTCATCGCCCAGCGGCTCGTGCGCCGCTGCGACACACCGGGGCGCGCGCTGGCGATCGAGGTGCTGATGGGCTCGTTCGCGGTCGCCGCGCTGATCCGCGAGCGCAAGACGTACCAGCTCCCGTCGGTGATGCAGACCGGCCGGCGCGAGGGGATGCAGACGCTGGACGACTCGATCCTGAAGCTCGTGCGCGAGGGGATCGTGTCCGCCGAGGAGGCGCAGCTCTACATGACGCTGCGCGACGCCCTCCCCGCCGCCGCGAAACAAGCGCCGCAGGCCGAGGCGGCGTAGCGGCCGATCAGATCCCGAACCGCTCCGCGTTCCAGGCGAGGCCCAAGTCGTCGGGCGGGGCCATGTAGCCGAGCATGGCCGAGCTGGCGACCACGGCGGGGCTCGCGAGGTAGCCCTCGCCGCCGAGGCCCATGCGGTTCGTCCAGTTGCGGTTGAACGAGGTGATCGCGCGCTGGCCGAGCGTCAGGGCGTCCGGGCCCTGGCCGAAGCACGGCCCGCACCATGACTCGCGGATCTCGCCGCCCACCGAGCGGAACACGTCGGCGATCGACTCACCCGCGAGCCGCGGGTCCGCGTTCTCGATCTGGCGCTTCACGCCACCCGAACCCGGGAACACGATCAGCGGGCGCGCCACCTTCGACGCGCCCCGGTCGCGCGCCGCGCGCAGCACGAGTGCGGCCGACAGCAGGTCGTCGTAGCCGCCGTTCGTGCACGAGCCGATCATCGCCTTGTCGAACGCGATGCGCTCCTTGGCGACCGACTCGGCCGGGAACGCGTTGCCGGGGCTGAACGGCTTGGCGATCATCGGCACCACGTCGCCGAGCGCGAGCGTTTCGTCGATCGCGTATTCGGCGTCGGCGCCGGGGGCGAGGCGCGGATACGGCAACTCGGTCATGCCCTTGGCGCGGTACCACGCCTCGGTGATCTCGTCGGGCGCGAAGATCCCGTTCATCGCCTCGGCCTCGGCCATCATGTTCGCGATCGTGTTGCGGAACGCGATCGGCAGCTGCTTGCCGCCGTCGACGAACTCGACGGACATGCCCTGCGCCTGCGCGGCGCCCCAGCGGCGCAGCAACTCGAGCACGATGTCCTTGCCGGTGACCCACGGCTGCAGCCGCCCCGTGAACACGACGCGGCGCTGCTTCGCGACGGTGATGTAGATGTAGCCCGTCGACCAGCCGAACCCCAGCGTCGTCGAGCCCACGCCGATGCCGACGGCGCCGTAGGCGCCATACGCCCGGCTGTGCGAATCGGCGCCGGGGATGAACTGCCCGGGCATCACCAGCCCCTGCTCGGGGAAATAGAAATGGAAGATGCCGTCGCCCGGCGTGGCGTAGTAGGGCTTCCCGATGCCGTGCGCGGCGGCGAAATCGCGGCCGATGCCGGTCTGGCGGTCGTCGGCATCCTTGCCGGTGAACACGAAGTGATCGTTCGCGACCGCGATCTGGCGCGGGAAGATCGCCTGCCCGCCGGTGATCTGGTTGAACGTGTGGATCGCGAACGGCGCGGTGCCGTCGGAGGCGGGCAGCAGGTCGGCGTACGCGCGGATCGTGCTACCCGGGCGGACCTCGGCGTCGCGGTCGACGCGGTGGGCCCACAGGATCTGCTCGGTCGTCGTCATGCGGCGCGCGACGTCGGGGCCCGGCCACTCGAGCCGCGGCGGCGTCAGCGTGGCCTCGCGGAACTCGCGGCGGCCGACGTTGAAGATGCCGCCCCCCCGGCGGATCTCCTCCTCCTTCGCCGTCAGCGCCACCGGCGTGTAGACGGCGCCGCGCGTCACGTTCGTGATCCGGCGCGTCACCGGGTCGAACGCGAACTCGTCGCCGTCCTGGGCGTCCGCCACCGCCTCGGGGCTCTGCACGACGTGCAGCCCGAGGTTGAACGCGTTGCGGCGGAAGATGTCACCCATGTTGTTCCCGCACACGATCACCATCTCGAGCCCGGCCTCCTCGGCCACGCCCTTGAGCCCCGCCGGGCTCATCTCGCGCGACGAACCGATCGCGAAACGGTCGCCGGCGATGACGAACGTCTCGCCGCGATGGACGCGCGCGCGGAAGTCGGGCATGAGGTAGCGGAACGAGCCCGCCTTCCAGCGCTCGTCGAGCGTGTCGAGGCTCTCGGACACGCAGTCGGCGGCGGGCGTGATCTGGTCGGTGTCGATGGCGTCGAGCTTCTTCCCCGGCGTCTTCGGATCCCAGAAGACGAGCGCCCGGCCGCGGATCTCGCCGTCGGATGCGGCCGCGTCCCGCGACGCGGATCCGGGCAGCGTTTCGGGCGTGACCCCGGGCTTGAGCCGCGCGGCGTCGAGCGTGTGCATGGGCGTGCGTTCCCCGGTGGAGGTCTTTTCGCTGGTCGCGCGCGATCCTAGCGGCCGGTCGCGAGCGCTCGCAAACGCGCGGACGTGCGGCGGATCGTCACGGCTCGCCGACCCCGGCCGGCCGGGGCCGCGCGGAATCGCGGTTCCCGCTGCCGCATCCAATGGCGCATGCCATCACGACAGTCGCCGCCGCGCTCGTTTCCGCCGCGCCCGTTCCGCGTGTCCTCGGAACCGGCGCCCCCACTCGCGCTGCCGCAGCACACCGACGGACCGCAACCCGACGACACGGCGTTGCTCGATGCCTACTCGGCCGCCGTCGTGAGCGCGGTCGACGCCGTGAGTCCTGCGGTCGTCAACATCGAGGTGCGGCAGTCGTCCTCGCCGGGCCCCGGGCGCCGCGGCCCGCGCGGCCGCGTCGACGGCAGCGGGTCGGGGTTCGTCTTCACGCCCGACGGGTTCGTGCTCACGAACAGCCACGTCGTTCACGGCGCGATCCGCATCGACGTCACGCTCGCCGACGGCACGCACGCGCCCGCCGATCTCGTGGGCGACGATCCCGACACCGATCTCGCGGTGCTGCGCATCAGCGCCGCCGGTCTCGCCGCCGCGCGCCTCGGCGAATCGAGCGCGCTGAGGCCCGGCCAGCTCGTCGTCGCGATCGGCAGCCCGTTCGGATTCCAGACGTCCGTCACGGCCGGCATCGTGAGCGCGCTCGGCCGCTCGATGCGCGCGCGTTCCGGACGCCTGATCGACAACGTCATCCAGACCGACGCGGCGCTCAACCCGGGCAACTCGGGCGGCCCGCTCGTGAACTCGCGCGGCGAAGTCGTCGGCGTCAACACGGCGGTCATCCTGCCGGCGCAGGGGTTGTGCTTCGCGATCGCCGTGGACACGGCGCGGTTCGTGGCGTCCCGGCTCATCAAGGACGGCCGCATCCGGCGCGGCTACCTGGGGCTCGCCGGCCAGACCGTGCCGCTCACGCGACGCGTGGCGCGGCTGCTCGGGTACGATTCGGCGAGCGGCGTGCTCGTCGCGTCCGTGGAGGCCGGGAGCCCGGCCGAGCACGCGGGACTGCGCGAGCGCGACGTGATCGTGTCGTTCGACGGCCGGCCGGTGCCCAGCGTGGACGCGCTGCACCGCCTGCTCACCGAGGGCCACATCGGTTCGCGCGTCGAGCTGAGCGTCCTGCGACCCACCGAGCGCACCACGCTCACCGTCGTGCCCGGGGAGTCGCCGCCCCGCGGGGACTGAATTGCAGTGCCGGGCAGGTCCGATCGAAACGTGAGAGGTGTCTGCGCAGACACCTCAACTGTCCTTGAGGACAGTTTCGTTTAATCCGGCTCAACCGCCCGGTTTGAGAATGGGGCACCGGGCGAATTACCGGGCCGTCATCTCCATGCCCTTGAGCAGCGTCAGCACGTGGTCGCGCATCGAGCTGTCCTGGACCGCGAGGTTGAGCACGCCGTCGACCATCGTCTGATCCTGCGCCATCCGGCCCATCACGGCCTGCACGGCGCCGCCGTTCGTCATTAGCTTGTCGAGCACGATGGCACGCGTACTGTCGGAGCTCATCAGGCGGTCGACCATCATGCCCGCGAGGGCGCCGTTGCCGCTGATGGTGCTCATCACCTTGTCGCGGATGTCCGGATTCGTCGTGATCATCTTCGCGAGGTCGCCGGCGCATCCCGCGGCGAGCCCCGCCGAGCACATTCCCACCAGCAACCACGAGACACGGCGCGTCATGTTCGGCATCCTCCGGGCGGCCCGTCCGGAATGGCCGCGTCCCCCGCGGCTCCGGCAGGCGGCGCGTACCGTAACGCCGCTTCATCCCCGCGGCAACGCCAGCAGCTCGCGCTCGCGCTCAGGGGTTATGCCGGCCTTGCGCGCAGCGCCGGGCGGCCGCGTCGCGCACCAGGTGCGCGTGTCGCGCACGGTGTCGGCGAGCGGCCTGAACGTGAGGCCCGCCGAGATCGCGCGTCGCGGATCCACGCGCATGAAGCCCGCCATCGAGGCATCGCTCTCCGGAATCCAGAGCGGCATCTCGCGCCACGGCGTCACGCCGGCGGCGAGCAGTTCGGCGTCGTCACGCCACTCGAGGCGCGACGCGGGCGCCGGCGCCGGCGCGGGTGCCGGCGCTTGCGCCGGCCAGCACGCCTCGAGCACCTCGCCCATCGTGAGCGTCGATGCCGGGCCGGTCGCGTGGATCACGCCGGTCTCGCCGCGCTCGGCGAGCCGCACCATCCACTCGGCGAGATCGCGCACGTCGATGAACTGGACGACGCGCCCCGGCCGGCCCGGCGCCAGCACGTCGCCGCCGCGCGTCATGCGTTCGGGCCAATAGGTGAACCGGTCGGTCGGATCGTGCGGGCCGACGATGAGCCCCGGCCGGACGACGAGTGCCTGGCCGGGCAGCGCGCGCTCGACTTCGCGCTCGCACGCGACCTTGAGCGCGCCGTAGAGCGCGCCGAAGCGCTCGAGATGGGCAGGGTTCTCGCGGTCGAGCGCGCTCGCCTCGCGGCGCTCGTCGTCGGACAGCTCGAGCACCGGAGACGCCTCGGTGATCCCCGGTTTGTCGAACGCCGCGTATGCCGAGATGCTCGACACGAACACGTAGCGGCCGGCGCGCGAGGCGAGCCGGCGCGCGGAGTCCGCGACGTCGTCCGGGAAATAGCCCGACAGATCGACCACCGCGTCCCACGTGCCGCCGTCCAGGGCGCCGAGCCCGCCGCGGCGGTCGCCCACGCGCGTCTCGACGGCACCCTCGCCCTGCTCCCTGTCCCACGCGTGCCGGCCGCGGTGGAACAGCGTGACGGCGTGCTCGCGCGCGAGCGCGGCGCGCGCGACGTGGCGCCCGAGGAACACCGTGCCGCCGAGGATCAGCAGCTTCATGACGCCGCGCCCAGCGCGCGCACCAGCAGCTGGCCGGCCCACACCGCCGCGATCCCGCCCACGACCTGCACGGCGACGGACGCGGCGGACGCGACCGGATGTCCCTCGCGCACCAGCTGCACGGTCTCGTAACCGAACGTCGAGAACGTCGTGAAGCCGCCTAGGATCCCGACGAACACGAAGGCCCGCGTCGTGCCGCTCCACAGCCCGCGGGTCTCGACGAGGGCGGCGAGGATGCCGATCGCGAAACAGCCGCTCACGTTCACGAGCACGGTGCCCCACGGCAACGGCGGCTCGGCGTGCGATCGCGCGAGCCACTGCCCCACCGCGAAGCGCAGCACCGAGCCGATGAATCCGCCCGCGCCGACCGCCAGCCACCGAAACACGCCGTCCTCCGTGTCGCGCCCCGTGAGGCGTCAGCCCGCGATCAGTTTCCGCATGACCGTCTGTAGAATTCCGCCGTTCCGGTAGTACTCGACCTCGACGGGCGTGTCGAATCGGGCGATCGCCGGGAAACTCAGCACCGAGCCGTCGTCGCGCTTCGCGTGCACGGTGACGGTCATGCGCGGTTCCAGCGTTCCGTCGATCCCGGCGATCTCGAACACCTCGCGGCCCGTGAGTCCGAGGCTCTCGGCGCCGCTGCCGGGCATGAACTGGAGCGGCAGCACGCCCATGCCGATCAGGTTCGACCGGTGGATGCGCTCGTAGCTCTCGGCGAACACCGCGCGGATGCCGAGCAGCAGGGTGCCCTTGGCCGCCCAGTCGCGTGAGCTGCCGGTGCCGTATTCCTTGCCGGCGATGGCGATCGCCGGCACGCCCTCGGCGCGATAGCGCTCGGCGGCGTCGAAGATCGCCATCGACTCGCCGCTCGGCAGATGCACGGTGACGTTGCCCTCGCTCCCCGGCACGAGCAGGTTCTTGAGCCGGATGTTCGCGAACGTGCCACGGACCATGACGAGGTCGTTGCCGCGCCGCGAGCCGTACGAGTTGAACTCCGCGCGCGTCACGCCCTGCTGCTTGAGCCAACGCCCCGCCGGGCTCGCCTCCGCGATGTCGCCGGCGGGCGAGATGTGATCGGTCGTCACCGAATCGGCCACGCGCACGAGGCAGCGGGCGCCGCGGATCGGCACGAGCGGAAGCGGCTCGAGGGTGAGTCCCTGGAAGAACGGCGGCTCGTGGATGTACGTCGACCGCGGGTCCCACGGATACAACTCGCCCTCACCCACCGGAATCGCGTTCCAGCGCGGGTTGCCGTCGAACGCGTTGGCGTACTGCGTGGCGAATTGCTCGGGCTTGAGCGAGCGTTCCACGACGCCGCGCACCTCGTCGTGGCTCGGCCACACGTCACGCAGGTAGACGGGCCGGCCGTCCGTGCCCGTGCCCAGCGGATCGCGGTCGAGGTCGGTGTTCACCGTGCCGGCGAGCGCGTAGGCCACGACCAGCGGCGGCGACGCGAGATAGTTGGCGCGCGTCGACGGGTGCACGCGGCCCTCGAAGTTGCGGTTGCCCGACAGCACCGCGGCGGCGACGAGATTCTCGGCGGCGATCGCCGCCGACACGTCCTCCGGCAGCGGCCCCGAGTTGCCGATGCACGTCGTGCAGCCATAGCCGACCGTGTTGAACCCGAGCGTCTCGAGCGGCGCCTGAAGCCCGGCCTCGCGCAGGTATTCGGTCACCACCTTCGAACCCGGCGCCAGGCTGGTCTTCACGTGGGCGGGTACGCGCAGGCCCCGCTCGACCGCCTTCTTCGCCACGAGCCCGGCGGCGACCATCACCGCGGGGTTCGAGGTGTTCGTGCACGAGGTGATCGCCGCGATCACCACCGCGCCGTGGGCCAGCGAGGCGGCATGGCCGTCGACGACGGCGGTGGCCGCGCGCGCGGCGTCGGCGTCGGCGAGCCCGTAGCCACGCTCTTTCACCGGCAGCGTCAGCGAGCGCCGGAAGGACGCCTTCATGTCGCGTAGCGCCACGCGGTCCTGGGGGCGCTTGGGGCCCGCGAGCGAGGATTCGACGTCGGTGAGGTCCAGCTCGAGCAGGTCGGTGAAGCGGGGCTCCGGCGCGTCGTCCAGGCGGAACAGCCGCTGCTGCTTCGCGTACGCCTCGAGCCGCCGGGCCTCCGACGCGCGGTTCGTGCGCTCCATGTAACGCAGCGTCTCGGCGTCGACGGGGAAGAAGCCCATCGTGGCGCCGTACTCGGGCGCCATGTTGCTGATCGTCGCGCGATCGGCGAGCGACATCCGCGACAGGCCCGGTCCACAGAACTCGACGAACTTGTCGACCACGCCCTTCTTGCGCAGCATCTGGGTGACCGTGAGGACGAGGTCGGTCGCCGTGACGCCCTCGCGCAGCGCGCCGGTGAAGCGGAAGCCCACGACCTCGGGCATGACGATGTAGAGCGGCTGGCCCAGCATGACGGCCTCGGCCTCGATCCCGCCGACGCCCCATCCCACGACACCGAGCCCGTTGATCATCGTCGTATGTGAGTCCGTCCCCACGAGCGAATCCGGGAACGCGATCGCGCCGCCGTCGGTCAGCGTCGTCATGACGCCGCGGGCCAGGTACTCGAGGTTGACCTGGTGGACGATGCCCGTCGCCGGCGGCACCACGCGGAAGTTGTCGAACGCCTTCTGGCCCCAGCGCAGGAACTCGTAGACACTGCATCGCCACTTCGATGGTCATGCCGTCCTTCTCGCCGATGGCGTAGAACACCTTCGGGTGCAGCACCGCCTTGCTGCGGTTCATGAACTCGACGAAGCCCTTGATGCCGCCGGAGTACGCGAAGTTCTCGCTCTTGCCGTCGCGCTGGTCGACCAGCTCGATCCTGACGCCGTTGTTGAGGAACGACAGCTCGCGGATGCGCCGCGCGAGGATTTCGTAGTGGTACTCGACGCGGCCGAACGTCTCGATCGCGGCCATGAAATGCACTTCGGTGCCGCGACGGTCGGTGCTGCCGTCGACGGTCAGCGGCGCGACCGCGTCAC
>JANLWK010000185.1:0-4102 GCA_031364505.1 Candidatus Eiseniibacteriota bacterium
CCAGTTCAAGTAACACTTGAAGTCGCGCGGCGCGAGCGGACGAGCGTGCGCGCGGCGCGAGCTAAACTGCGTCCATGGCGCACCGCGACGTCGTCGTCGCGCTCAATCCCCCGGGCGGTTCACGTTCCGGAGGATGCCGGCGTCCTGGGTGTCGAAGTAGCCGACGAGGCGGGCCGAGCGCCTGACCGCGTCGCTCAGGTCGGTTGCCTGGCGATCGGCCGCGACGGCGCGCGTCAGGGCCGACGACAGCGCGACGGGATGCCCGCGGCGTCCGCGGTACCGCGGTACGACGGCGTAGGCGAACCGGCCGCGCTCGGCCGATGTGCGACACGCGGCGAGCGCCAGGTCGAGCACGCTCGCGATCCCCGAGATCGTATCGGGCCGCACGCTCGGATGGTCGACTGGAAGCACGAGCACGCCCTTGGGCCGCAGGTCGAGCGCCTCGCGCAGCCCGACCTGGACCGACGACAGCATCCCCGACTTCCACTTCGGGTTCCGGGTGAAGTGCACTTCGTATCCGTCGCGTCCGTGGCCCTGCGTCCCCGACAGTGCCTCGTGCAGCTCGCCGGATTCCGCCATGCGGGTGAACTCGTCCTCGACCGAGCGCTGGATCTCCCGCCCATTCGCGCCGAGCACGGCGACGACGTGGCTGCAGGTCGACCACAGGTGGCGGATCCCGAGCGCCAGGTAGCTCGTGCGGCCCTCTTTTGCCAGCGCCTTGTGCGACGGCATGCGCGACGAGGCGCCGCCCGCGAGCAGCACGCCGACCATCATCGTGACTCCACTTCGCGCGGGGATGCCGCGTGCGATGCGGCGGCGGACGGGGCGTGCGATGCCACGGCCGGCGCATCCGATGCCGCGCCGTCGCGGGGCGCCGCCCCATGTCGGCGCGGCGGCGTCATCGGGGCGTCGAGCTCGAGGCCGCGTCGCGCGGCGATCAGCTCGCCCATGATGCTCACGGCGATCTCCTCCGGCGTCGAGGCGCCGATCGCGACGCCGAGCGGCGAGCGGACGCGCGCGATGTCGGCATCACCGAAGCCGCGGGCGCGCAGCCGCAGCGCGAACTTGCGCTGCTTGGGCAGGCTGCCGACGAGGCCGAGGAAGCGCAGGCGCCCGCGCAGCAGCGTCTCGACGACGCGCTGGTCGAGCGCGTGCTCGTGCGTGACGACGACGGCGTAGTCGCGGTCCCCGAGCGGCTCCTCGCGCGCGAACGCCTCGGGATCGCGGCACACGACGCGGGCGCCGGGCACCGCGGCGGTATCGGCCCACTCGGGGCGCTCGTCCACGACCGTCACCCGGAACCCGCAGCTCAGCGCGAGCAATGCGACGGCGCGCGCGATGTAGCCCGCGCCGAAGACGGCGAGCCGCGGGTCGGATTCGACGGTCTCCAGATGAATGCTCATCTCGCCTCCGCAGCACATGCCCAACTCCTGGGTCAGGTGCCAGTGCAGCGTGCGCGACGGCTCGCCTCGGCGCAACTGGGCGGCCGCCGCCTCGAGCGCCACGCGCTCGACCGTGCCGCCGCCGATGGTGCCGAACGTGGCGCCATCCTCCGCGAACAGCATGCGGGCGCCCGCCTTTCGCGGCGTGAATCCGCGGGTCTCGACGACGGTGAGCAACACGAGGCGACGGCCCTTCGCGCGCCAGGCGGCGAGCGTCTCCCACACGTTGCCCTCGACGACGCCCGCGAGGTGGCGGAGCGGCGTCAGATCCGCGCCCCGCGGGTCGTCCGGGACGCGGATCACGATGCCGCCGCCTCGAGCACGGCGCGGCGCACGAACACGGGCACCATCTCGCGGCGGTACTCCTGGTCGTACGGGACGTTGATGAGTGGCTGGCACTGCTTGCGCGCCAGCTCGGCGATCGCAGCGGCGGCCGCGGCGTCGAGCGGGCGGCCGCGCACGGCGTCGAGCACGCCGTTGACGGTGCGCGGCTTGGCCGCGATGGCGCTGACGACGAGCCGCGCCTCCTCGCACGCGCCGGGCGAACCGGCGACACGCGCCGCGAACGCGACGGACAGCATGGGGAAGTCGATCGCCTGGCGCGGGCGCAGCTTCTGGTATCCGGCGCTGAGCCCCCGCGACGCCGCGGGAATCGAGATCCGCGTCACCACCTCGCCGGGTTGCAGCACGTTGTTGTGAATGCCGTCGGGTACGAAGAACTCCTCGACGGGGATCACACGCGTCCCGGCGGCCCCGCTGATCTCGACCTCGGCCGCGAGCGTGATGAGCACCGGGGCCACGTCCGACGAGTGCGCGGCGACGCAGCGCTTGCCCTGCGGCACCACGTGGCAGATCGTGCCGTCCTTCTTGAGGCAGAACCCGAGCGCCTGCCGCCAGAACAGCGTCTGGTTGTAGTACGTGCAGCGCGTATCGAGGCACAGGTTCCCGCCGAGCGTTCCCATGTTGCGCAGCTGTGGGCCCGCCACGAGTCCGGCGGCCTTGGCGAGCGACGGGAACTCGCGGCGGAGGCCTTCATGCTCGTGGATCGTGGACAGCGTGACGAGCGGGCCGAGATGCACGCCCGCGGCGTCATCACGGATGAACGCGAGCTCGGGAATGCCGCCGAGGTGCACGACGAAGCCGGGCTCGTGGAGGCCGTGCTTGAGGTTGGGCACGGCGTCCGTGCCGCCGGCGACGATCAGGCTCTCGTGGCCGTGACGCGCCAGGTGCTCGCGCAGCTCCGCGAGCGATGCCGGGCGGACCCACTCGAAGCGAGGCAGCGTCAGCATCGAGCGCTCCCGGCCGGCTGCACGCGGGCGCGCGCCGCGGCCCAGCGCGCCTTCGCGTCGCCCTCGCGCAGCAGCGCGCGGATTCTCGGCGGGTCGAACGGCAGCCGGTCGCACCGGACGCCCAAAGCGTCGTAGATCGCGTTCGCGATCGCCGGGATGCTCGGATGCAGCGGCCCCTCGCCCGCCTCCTTGGCACCGTACGGGCCCTCCGGATCGACGGACTCGACGATCAGCGAATGGAGCTCGGGCGTGTCGAGCGACGTCGGGATGCGGTAGTCGAGCAGCGACGGGCCGTGGTGGAGCCCGGGGCCGTGACCCGGTGCGGCGGGCTTGAACACCTGGGCCTCCATGAGCGCCTCGGCGAAGCCCATGTAGGCGCTGCCCTCCATCTGCCCCTCGACCATCACCGGGTTCAGCGCGCGGCCGCAATCGTGCGCGACCCAGATCGTCTTGACGGCGACGAACCCCGTCTCGGGATCACAATCGACCTCGGCGACGTGGGCCGTGAACGAGTAGGCCGGCGACGCGCCGATCGTGCCGCCGCGGTAGTCGCCGCCGAGGTTCGGCGACTGGTACCAGCCGACGGCGCCCAGCGTGCCGAAGCGCGCCTCGGCGCGCTGGAACGCGTCCTTGACGCTCATCGCGAGCGTCGCCGGTTCGCGTATCGAGCACGCAACGCCGCCCGCGAGCGAGATGTCGGCGGCCGGGCAGCCCCACGTCTCGGCGAGCGCCTCGGCGATCTTCACGCGCAGCGAGCGCGCGGCGTCCAGGCACGCGTTGCCGACCATGAACGTCTCGCGGCTCGAGTAGGAGCCGAGGTCGACCGGCGTCAGGTCCGTGTCGGCGGCGACGACACGCACGTCGCCGAGGTCGAGCCCCAGCTCCTCGCAGACGATGTAGGCCAGCACGGATTCGACGCCCTGGCCGATCTCCGAGGCGCCGCAGAACACCGTGGCGCGGCCGCTGCGGTCGAGCTTGAGCTGGACGCCCGACTGCGGCATCTCGTTCGGGTAGATGCAGTAGTTCGTGCCGCTGATGTACATGCTGCCGGCCACGCCGACGCCGCGGCCGTACGGCAGCGAGCGGAACTTGGCACGCCAGTCGGAGGCGCGCTCGGCCTGCTCGAGGCACTCGCGGAATCCGTTCGAGGTGACGCGCATGCCGTTCACGGTGCGGGCGTTCTCGCCGATCAGGTTGCGACGGCGGAACTCGATCGGATCGAGCTCGAGGCGCTCGGCCAGCCGGTCGAGCTGGCATTCGAACGCGAACCGCGGCTGCACCGAGCCGTGGCCGCGCTTCGGCCCGCAGCACGGCTTGTTCGTGAACACGCGCGTCGAGTCGAAGCGGTAGGCCGGCATCGCGTACGGCGCG
>JANLWK010000303.1:0-5176 GCA_031364505.1 Candidatus Eiseniibacteriota bacterium
CTGCCGGCGCCAGCGCTCGAGCTCGATGCGCGCGCCCAGGGCCGCGCCCAGCGCGCCCGCGGCGGTGCGGATCAGCGCGAACTGGCCGGGTTGCCAGCGCTGTCCCGCGCGCGCCTGGAGATCCAGCGTCCCGACGCGTTCCGTGCCGCGGAACAGCGGCACGCTCATGCAGTCGCGCAGGTCACCCGCCGTCGTCCGCCACGCGCCACGCGCGCACCATGGCTCGAGCGCGCCCGAGGGGCCCAGGGCGTGCAGGGCTACGCCGTCGCATTCGAACGCCTCGCGCAGCCGGTCCAGCGAGCGGTTGAGCGCGCGGGGATCCGCCGCCGACAGCAGCGCCTCGCATGCCGCCCACAGCGAACGCGACGCGCGCCGGCGCTCGACCGGTCCGTCGATCGGCCGCGAGTCGTCGCCGGGCTCTGGCGGGGATCGCCGGCCCGAGCGGGCTTCCGTGCCCGAGGGACGCGCCATCAGGCCTTCTCTCGGCCGGGCGTCAGCGCCTTCTTGATCCGCAGGCGGAGCCGCGACACGGCCCGGCTGTGCACCTGCGACACGCGGGACTCGGAGATTCCGAGCGCGCGTCCGATCTCATTCAGCGTCAGGTGCTCGTAGTAGTAGAGCGACACGACGAGCCGCTCCTGCTCGGGCAGCTGGTCGAGCGTGTGAAGCATCACGACGCGGGACTGTTCGGCCTCGAGCCGTCCTTCGATGTCGAGTGCGTTCGGATCGGCCAGGTGATCGGCCAGCGTCGAGGGCTCCTGCTCCTCGCCCGAGCGAGACTCGTCGAGCGACACGAGCACGGCACCGCGCACGTGATCGAGCAGGCGGTAGTAGTCACCGCGCGACAGCTTCATCTCCTTCGCCACTTCCTCCTCGGTCGCCGCGCGACCGAGCTTCTGATCGAGCTTCCGCGTCACGCCGTCCAGGTTGCGGGCCTTGCGCCGCATCGAACGCGACACCCAGTCGAGCGCGCGCAGCTGGTCCAGCACCGCGCCCTTGATGCGCCACACCGCGTAGGTCTCGAACTTGACGCCCTTGCGGGGGTCGAACTTCGCGTGGGCGTCGAGCAGCCCGAGCACGCCGGCCGAGTAGAGGTCCTCGTGGTCGACGTTCTTCGGCAGCGTGGTGGCGATGCGCTCGACGACGTGCCGCACGAGCGGGGCGAAACGGGACAGCAACTCGTCCTTGGTGTAGGTGCGTGGCACGGCGGTGAGCGTCGGCTTGACCGGAGCGCGCTTCGAGACACGGGCCGGGACGGTCTGACGGGCGGTGGCGACGGCGGTACGCGGCATGGGGGTCCTCTCAGGCTTCCAGACGTTCCGGGGCGGGTTCGGCGTGGGCGGGATCGGGTTCAACGGGCGACCAGAGCGACGCGGCGAGCGCGCGGTAGGCGAGTGACGCGGGAGACTGCGGGAATGCGGACACCACCGGCTCCTGGCGGCGCACGGCCCGCGCGACAGACGGGTCGAACGGCACCTGTCCCCAGGAGTCGACGTCGAGGCGCAGGAACCGGCGGGCGACCAGCCGGATCCGGTGGGCGGTCTCCTCGGCCTCCTCGGCCGAGCCGGCCATGTTCACCAGCAGGTGCGGCGGCCGGGTGATACCGCGCTGCTGGAGCAGCTTGATCAGCCCGTAGGCATCGGAGTAGGCGGGCATCTCGGGCGTCGTCACGACGACCACGTCGTCGGCGGCGAGGCACAGCTCGGTGACCGAGCGGCCGACGCCGGAGGCGGTGTCGATGAGCACGAGATCCGAGCCCGCTTCGAGCTGGCTCAGCGCGCGCAGCACGATCTCGCGGCGCACGTCGTCGAGCTCGGCGAGATCCGGCACGCCGGACGCCGCCGGCACGAGCCGCACGTTGCGCGGACCCGCCACGACGATGTCCTCGGGCGCCTTCTCCCCCGCGAGCAGGTGCTGGACGTCGAACCGCGGATGGACGCCGAGCAGCAGGTCCAGGTTCGCCTGCGAGAAGTCCGCGTCGACGAGCAGCACGCGCGCGCCCCGTTCGCCGAGCGCCACCGCGAGATTCGCGGCGAGGTTGCTCTTGCCCACGCCACCCTTGCCGCTGGCGACGACGACGGTGCGGACGTGCGGGCGGGTCCAGCGCGACGGATGGTCGAGCTGAGACTCTGCCGGCGCGTCGGGCGGCGTGATCACGCGCATCGGGCCCTTCGCCTCGGAACGGGGCCGCCGCGTCACGAACGGTGTCCGGGGGTGCGGGCCACGAGTCGGGCCGTGGCATTCGACTCGGGGGCGATCGCGTGCAGCGCGTCGACGAAGGTCCAGAACCGGCGCGCCTCGCGGCAGCGCTCGAGCGGGCGGGCGAAGCCCAGCCGCTCGAAGCGGCGGCCCTCGTCGTCCAGTGCGCGGAGCGCCCGGTCGATCGCGTCGCGGCGCGCGCCCGCGTGCGCCGGCATCGCGCACCGCGGATCGGCCGCCGGCGGCAGCGTGCGGGTCACGGTCACGACGCTCTCCGCAGGGCGGCCGCGGCGCGAAGCGTCGTGGGGCGGGCGGTGCGGACGAGCGGGGCGAGCGCGCGGTGCACGCGCGCCACGGCCGACTCGTAGTCGCGGCGGAGCCGGGGCACGGTCACATCGAGCGCCACCGCGGCTTCGACGAGCGACAGGCGCTCGACGAGCATCAGGCCGAGGACCGTGCAGTCGCGCGACGACAGCGAGTCGAGGGCCTTCGCGACGCGGGCCGCGGCGGGACGCGTCGTCCGGCGGGCGATGCGGGTGCGTGGCGACGTCATCGCGCGCCTCCGGCCACGCGGCGCCGGTCGCCGTCGAGGTCGAGCGCGCGCCGCACCGAGCGCCGCAGCATCTCGAACGGGAATGGCTTCGGGAAGCAGTCGGCCACGCCGGCCTTGCGCAGCTGGGCGAGCACCTGTGGCGTGCCGTAGGCGGTGACGATGATGACCGGCTGCGCGTGCGGGCCGCGCTGCAGCCGTCGCGCCAGCTCGGCGCCGCTCATCCCCGGCAGCTGGAGGTCCGAGATGACGAGGTCGCTGCGTCCGCGCTGGAGCCAGGACCATGCGTCCTCGCCGGAACGGAACGTATCGATGGTGAACCCGTCCTCCGTGAGGCCCTCCGCGAGGGCCCACGACATCGTGGGCTCATCTTCGACGATCAGAATGTGGGGCATGGAGGCGGCTCCCGTGTGGAGTGGCGTGCGGACGTCGGCAGGGTGAATTGCAGTCTGCGTGCCACGCGGGAGCGGATCGGCGGTTCGGCGCGGGCGCGCCGCGGGCGCGCCCGGAGGGGAGCCCGGGAAAGGCTCGAACGCCGCCGGGCATATGATTCCAGACAGGCGAGTTAGCGTGGGCCCCGGGCGTCCGCGGGCGCGCGCATCCGCGGGTCAGGCGGCGCGTTCGGGACGCGGGGCGTGCAGCGTGAGACCCGGCGCGTGCATTCCGCCCGCCCAACCTCGATCCGGCGCGGGGCCGCTTCCCGATCCAAGACTGGCCAGTAGGATTCGGCGCAGGAGCGCGGTCCCGGGGACTCGACTCCTCGTTGGTGCCCGCCCAACGAGTGCTCACACGTCGCGACCAACTCGTCGCGAACCCCCGGGACCGCGCTTCACGGGGCCCGACTCAGCGAGTGCGCAACAAGGGACGGCGCTTTGCGGGACGCTGCCTACTCGGCCGAGGCTTCGTCTCCGGAGTCGTCGCCCAGTGCGTATTCCTTGAGCTTGGTTCTCAAGGTCTGGCGCGAGATGCCCAGCGCCTGTGCCGCGCGCGTCTTGTTGCCGCCGCAGACGCCGAGCGCGTGGACGATGGCGAGCTTCTCGACGTCGGCGAGTGGCGTCACCGCGTTGGGCGGAAACGCGCCGGCCTGCGCCTCGCCCGCGCCCCGCGGGACGGGATGCACGATCTCGGCCGGCAGGTGCGAGGTGAGGATCACGTCGTCGGCCTCGAGCAGGATCACGCGTTCGATGACGTTGCGCAGCTCGCGCACGTTGCCGGGCCACGCGTAGCGTTCCAGGGCATGGAGCGCCGCCGCGTCGAGGCGCGCGGCAGGCCGGCCCAGTTCGCGGCAGAACCGCGTCGCGAACTGCTCGGCGAGCACGCCGACGTCCTCGGGCCGCTCGCGCAGCGCCGGCAGGTCGATCGGGATGACGTTCAGGCGGAAGAACAGGTCCTCGCGGAAGTGCCCCTCGGCGACCGCGCGCTTCAGGTCGCGGTGCGTCGCGGCGACGACGCGGACGTCGACCGTGATGTCGACGCTGCCGCCGACGCGGCGGAACGTGCGCGTCTCGAGCACGCGCAGCAGCTTGGCCTGCAGCCCCGGCGCCATCTCCCCGATCTCGTCGAGGAACAGCGTGCCGCCGTCGGCCAGCTCGAACAGCCCCTTGCGGAACCGCTTGGCGTCGGTGAAGGCGCCCCGCTCGTGGCCATACAGCTCGCTCTCGAGCAACTGCTCGGGGATCGCGCTGCAGTTCAGCTCGATGAACGGACCGCCCCCGCGGGCGCTGTGCGCGTGGAGGTAGCGGGCCATCAGTTCCTTGCCCGAGCCCGTCTCACCCTGGATCAGCACCGTCGCCGTGCCGCTGCGCCCGGCCTTGTCGAGCCGCTGGAGCACGCGGCGTAGCGCCCCGCTCTCGCCGATGATCGCCGTCTCGCCCATCGTCCCCTGGCGCAGGTGGTGCACTTCGCGCTGCAGGCGCGCGTGCTCGATCGCGCGCCCGACAAGCACGCCGAGGCGGTCCAGGTCCGGCGGCTTCTGCATGAAATCGTAGGCGCCGAGCTTGGTGGCCTGGACGGCGTGCTCGACGGTGCCGTGGCCGGTGAGCATGATCACGGGCAGCGAGGGGTCCTCCTCGCGCAGCCGGCGCAGCACGTCCATGCCGTCCTCGCTCGTCAGGCGCAGGTCGAGCAGTACGGCGTCGACGGACTGCTCGCGCACGCGCTCGAGCGCCTCGGCGCCCGTCGCCGCCTCGAGCGCCTGGTAGCCGGCGTCACGCGCCCACTCGCCGATGCTGAACCGCA
Organism: Candidatus Eiseniibacteriota bacterium; assembly: GCA_031364505.1. Taxonomy (GTDB): domain Bacteria; phylum Eisenbacteria; class RBG-16-71-46; order RBG-16-71-46; family RBG-16-71-46; genus JANLWK01. The sequence goes on from JANLWK010000303.1 coordinate 4,988, forward strand.
GCGACCGCTCGTCGTCAACGACGAGGAGCGTGTGCGTCGCCTGCGTGGCCGTCTCGCCTTTCGCCATGGCGCTTCTCCCGGGGGAAGTTGAGCATCACGGTCGTGCCGCGTCCCTCGCGGCTCGCGACCTCGATGCTGCCCTGGTGCTCGTGCATGATGGTCTGGCAGATGGCCAGGCCGAGCCCGGTG
>JANLWK010000328.1:0-15584 GCA_031364505.1 Candidatus Eiseniibacteriota bacterium
TCCTCCGGTGGCTTCACGCTTCGGAACGCGCGCCACAGCAGGATGTCGTAGGTGATCTTCATGCCGGCGCCGATGATCAGCGGCCAGGCCATCGAGGCGCTCTGCATGAGCCAGCCGGCGAACGTCGGCGCGACGGCCCAGGCGCCCATGCGGACGAGCGAGGTGACGCCGCTCGCGAACGTGCGCTCCTCGGGTTTGACTACCGCCATGACGTACGACTGGCGCGTGGGGACGTCCATCTCGACCAGGCCCTCGCGCACCAGGAACAGCACGGCGGCGATCGGGAAGGTGGGGGCGAACGCCACCGTCGCGAGCAGCACGCTCGAGGGGATGTGCGTGAACACCATCGTGTTCACGAGGCCGATGCGGCGGGCGAGCCAGGCGGCGCCGAGGTGTGACATCGCGTTCAGGACCCGGGCGCCGAAGAACAGCAGGCCGATCATGGCCTCCGACGCGTGGAAGCGCTGGAAGAAGTAGAACGACAGAAGCGACGTGGTCAGGAAGCCGCCGCCCAGGCTGTCGATGCTGAACAGCGCGCAGATCCGCGTGAGGATGCGGCGCGACTCGGGGCTGATCACGACGCGCGGCCGGCCGGGGGCGCCATCGACGCGCGGCGACAGCATCGCGATGAGGCCCAGCATCACGACGGCGATCGCGGCGTAGACGATGAAGCACACGCGCAGCGACGGCAGCTCGCCCATGCCGGTGCCGGAGCGGATCCACACGGGCAGCCCCGCGAGCAGGCTGCCGACGGCGTGGCCAGCGTCCTGCAGCACGTTGTACCAGGCGATGACGCGCGTGCGCTCCGAATCGGGCGCCGTCGCCGGCAGCACGGCCTGCTCGAGCGCGAGTGCCGCGCCGCGGTCGCGGCCCATGCCGTTGAGCATGCCGATGAACGCGGCCGCACCCAGCGCCCAGGGATGCGACGGCAGCGTCGCGGCGACGGCGCCGGCAGCACCGAGCACGGCGAGTGCCGCGAGGAAGCGGCGACGGCCGAAGCGATCGGCCCACAGGGTGGCGAACAGCGTCGCGAATGCGGCACCTGCGAGTCCGGCCGCGATGACGGCGCCGGTCGCCGCGGTCGACAGCCCGACGCGCGCGAGGTAGATGCCGAGCAGGACGCCCAGCATGCCCGTCGCGAGCGCGCGCAGGAACGCCGAGGCGTAGAGGAGTGCGCGATCGCGGTGGGCAGGATCCGCGAGCGGCGGATTCAAGTGCTGAGCGCTACCCGCTGATGCGTCCGCTCATCACGAGCGGGCCGGGAGCCGCGCCGGCGGAGCCGCCGGGCTTCTCGAGCGTGACCTGGAATCCATCGAGGCGATTCGGATCGCCGGCGTTCTCGACGCGCAGCACGCCGTTGCCGCGCTCGTCGGTCTTGATGACGCCGAGGCTGTGGGGGGCACGGTCGATCACGGCCCACAGCTCGAATGAGCGATTCGAGATCGGTGTCAGGTTCTCGAACACGATGATGGCCCGGCGCGACAGCGGGTCGAACACCGCGCGGCCGTGCGTCAGGTCGCCCTGCGACGCCGGGCGCAGGTCGCCTGACCGGGCGTCCGGCGACGTGAACACCGCCCCCCACGTCTTCTCCTGCTGGAGCTGGTCGTTCAGAGCCGCGATGACCTCGGTGTTGCCCGAGACCTCACCGTGCAGGCGCCCGGCTTCGCCGTGGGCGAACATCGCGACGATGGCCGACACGATCGCGACGATGCCGAACATACCGGCGAGCGCGAACGGCGCCCACGCGGGCGGCGCGAACCCGCGGCGTCGTTTGCGCATCTGCGCCACCTGCGCGCTGAAGTTCGCGGATGGCCGCCCCCCGCGCGAGGCCCCTGAGGCCCCGGCGGCCGCGGATCCCGCGGGGGCGGATCCGTCCGGCAGGGCGAGCGCCTGGAGCACGCGGTCGCGCAGGCCGGGGCTCGGTGACGCCGACGGCGCCGACGCGGCGAGCAGCAGCGCCGACTGCTCGAAGTCGGCGAGCGCCACCTCGCACTCGAGGCAGCCTTCGGCGAGATGCTCGGCCAGGCGCTGGCGGTCGCGCGACTCGATGCTGCCGGTCGCGAGCGACGCGCACAGCCCGACCATCTCGTCGACGTGATCGGTCACAGCCATTCTCCCGGCGGCATCAGGTCGCGGAGCTGGGTGACCCCCGCGACGGTCCACGCGCGCACGGTCTCGGCGTCGGTGCCGGAGCGCTGGGCGATCTCGCTCTCGGTCAGCCCTTCGAAGTACGCGAGCTCGAGCACGTCACGCTCGTGCGCGCCGAGCCTCATGACCGCCTCGCCCGCGCCGCTCGAGGTCGCGGCGGCCGCGGCGGCGGCGCCCGGCGCGCGGTAGCCCGCGGTGCGGCGGCGGTCCAGCGCCTTGCCGCGCACGATCATGGCGAGCCACGCGGCGACCGTCGACCGGCGCGCGTCGTAGGCCGCGGCGCGGCGCCACACGTGGTGCCACGTCTCCTCGATCGCCTCCTCGGCCTCGGCCATGCCGCCGAGAATCCGGAGTGCCACCGCGAACAGCAGCGGCGTGAAGCGGTCGTAAAGCTGGGCGAGCGCCTGTGGATCGCCGGCCTGAACGCGGCGCAGGCACTCCTGGTCGTGTTGTGCCGTCATGGCGTCTGGTCCGGAACTCCCGTCGGTCCCTGTCCCTGGAGCACGCGAACGCTCGCGAACGATGGCGATCGTGCGTCGTGCAACGCGGCCGGAGGGGACGTTAGTCGCTCGAACGGCCCCCCACAAGAAGATCGGCGCACACGGCGCCCGTCTCCAGTGACCGCCCAGTGCCCCCCAGTGACTCCCCAGTGACCCCGACCGCCGCCGGGGTCGCGATGCCCCGCCGCCCAGCGCCCCATGCCCCACCGCGCGGTGCCCCATGCCCCACCGCGCGGTGCGCCATGGGGATATGGGGGGATGTGGAGGAACATGCGATAGTGCGCGCATCGTGAGCCTCTCGCCGCCCCCGCAGACGCCGGCCCGTTCACACGTGGCCCCCCCGGCCACGATGGCGACGAGTCGCTCGCTGATTCCGGCCCGTGTGGCGCTCGCGGCCATCCTCGTGCTCGCGGCGGGCGTGCGGCTGTTCGAGGCGACGCGCACGCGGCTGTGGTTCGACGAAATCTTCACGCTGTGGACGGCGCGGCTCGGTTTCACCGGCTCGCTCGAATTGTTGCGCGACGACATGCATCCGCCGCTGTTCTTCCTCGCCGTGCTCGGCTGGCGCTCGATCGGGGGCGAGGCGGCCGCGTGGCTCCGCATCGTGCCGATCGTGTTCGGCGTCGCCACGGTGTGGGCCAGCTACGCGCTCGCGCGCGACGTGTTCGGCCGCGGCGCCGGCCTGTGGGCCGCGCTGTTCGTGGCGCTCCACCGCTGGATGGTGTTCCACTCGCAGGAGCTGCGCTCGTTCTCGATGCTGTGGGCGCTGCAGGCGATCGTCGTGTGGTGCGCGTGGCGCTGGGTGCGCGACGGGCGAACGCGACACGCGGTCGGCTACGTGATCGCGGGCGCCGCGGCGCTGTGGACGCACTACCTCGCCGGCCCGTTCCTCGCGATCACGGGTGCCTGGGGCCTCGTGATGCTGCTGCGCGCGCCGCGGCGCATCCCGGCCTGGATCGGCCTGCACGCCGCGATCGCGGCACTGTTCGCGCCGCAGGTGACCACGCTGCTCGCCCAGATGGCGGTGAATCGGACACAGCATTGGATCCAGCCGCCGACGGTCGGCGACCTGGTCGAGTGGGCGCGCGAGATCGCCTTCGGCGTGCGCTACGTGATCCCCATAGTCGGTGCGCTCGCGCTGCTGTCGCTGCTCGCGCGCGGCGCGCGCGCGGGCGTGGCGCTCATATTCCTGGCCGCGCTGGCACCCGTGGTCGGCACGTGGGTCCTGACTCGCCAGGGCGCGCACCTGTTCACCGTGCGCTACATGCTCTATGCCGTGCCGTTCGTGCTCGTGCTCGCGGCCGGCGGGATCGCGCAGCTCCGGTGGCGCGGCGCGGGGCTCGTCGCTGGCGTGGCGCTGTCGCTGCTCGCGGCGCGCGCGCTCGTACTCAAGCCGCCGTTCCCGGAGTCCGTCGACCTGGAACGCACGGCGCGGTGGCTCGAGCCGCGGGTGCACGCCGGCGACACGGTGTTCTGCACCGAGACGCACAGCCTGCTGTTCTTCCGCCACTACGGCGCCGGCGCGGCGCGCGTCATGCTACTGCTGACGCGGCCGGAGCTGCCGTACTACGAGGGTGCCCTGTTCGTGCCCGAATCGTGGCGCGCGACGCCCGCGGCGCTGGATTCAGCGGGCACGGGCGGACGGCGCTGGTACGCGGTGCGCGTCCGCCACGCGGGCATGGACGGCGCCGAGGCGGCGAAGCTGCTCGATTCACGCACCGGCGGTCCCGTGCTCCGCGGCGACGTCACGAGCGCGTGGGCCCAGCCGCCCCGGTACTAGCGCGGCGCCCGCTCCAGCACGATCGGGAAGTCGTAGCCCTTGTAGCGCACCACACCGACGAGCCGCGGGCCGGCGAACCGCGCGTTCATGCGCCACGTCTCGTTCCCGGCGGTCCATGACGCCGTGAGCATCGGGCCGTCGACGCGGACGAAGTCGGCCGGGGCGCCGTTCAGGCCCATGTCGGCGGACGTGATGTGCACGCTCCACACGGCCGCGGCGAAGTCGATCGCGACCGACAGCGCGACGCGCTCCGAGCGCCAGCCGATCTCACCCTTCCACAACCCGGCGTACGTGCCGGTCGACGAGCCGCGCGCGAGTGCCGCGTCGAGCACGGCGTCGCGGTTCACGCGCCAGTCGAGCCATCGCGATTCGACGGGCACGAGCGGCGTGAAGCCGTCGCGCGGATCGTTCGGGCCGGTGAGCTGCCAGTAGAGGCTCGACACGCGCACGGTGATGCCGCTGTTCGGCAGCACGACGCGCTTGGAGTCGCCGTAGCTGTTCGGATGCCCGCCGGTCTTCTCGCCCGCGATGATCACGGGCGTCCATCGCTCCAGGTCGGCGGCGAGCATGATGGCCGCCGAGAACGTGCCGCAGTCGGTGAGCAGCCACAGTCCGCCCGGCTGCCACAGCTTCTCGGCGCGGATCACGTGCTGGACGAGCGGGCCGTTCAGGAAGCCGTTGCCGCCGACGTTGCCGCGCGCGTCGATCACGAGCCGGTCGCCGCCCGCCGTGTCGATCGCGGCGAACAGCGAGTCGGCCCAGGTCGAGATCGCGTCACCCGGGTCGTCGCGGACCTCCCGGTAGCGCGCGTAGAACGTGCGCGAGCCCTGGATCTGCGTGAACCAGTGCGCCCGGGTCGGGTAGCGGTCGCGCAGCGGCAGCGCCGTCGTGTCGCGCGCCTCGAACCAGCGCACGTCGGCCCCCGGCGCCACCGGCACGAGCGGCGCCGTGAACGTGCGGCCGATGCGCTCGACCGAGATGGAGTCGAGCGCCAGGCTGCCGACGACGCCGCGCGCCTCGAGCACCTCGGGGCACACGAGCCACGTGGGCAGCAGGTCGCGCACCTGGCGGTCGTTGTCGCGCTGGATCGTGGGCGCGACCGCGGCGATGGCCTGGTCCGCGGTCATGCGTCCGATGCGCGTGACGCGGCCGCCGAGCAGGTCGCGATGCGACGAGTCGGCGCGGATCACCCACAGCGAGTCGCCGAACAGCCCGAGGCGGATCGGGTAGTGCCGGAACACGAGGTCGGGGATCTTGGGTGCCGCGGTCGTCGTGTGCCCGGTGAAGAACCCGGCGGCCGGATCGAACGGGAACGTGACGCGCGTGTGGCCGTCGCCCACCTTCGCGACGATGCGGCCCAGCTCGACGACGACCTGGTGCTGCTCCAGCTGCGGCAGCCGGCGGCTCAGCGAATCGAGCGCGCCGCGATACTCCGCACGCGTCACCGAGTGGAAGAAGTTCGGGTGCTGGAGCGGCAGGCTGTCCGCCATGAAGGCGAGGTCCGCGCGCCACTTCGCCACCCAGTCGGAACCGATGGCCTCCGCGCGCCCCACGAGCGGGACGGCGAGGAGCAGCAGGGCGAACGTGGCGCTTCGCGCGGAACGAATCATACGGGTCTCCAAGGGAGGGTCTACCTCGTGGCGGACCCGGACGAGATGATCACGGACGCGCGGGCTCCCGCAACCGCTGGGGAATCTCCAGCCGGAAGCAGTGACGGCCGGCGGGGTGGCTCCAGAACCGCGACGCGTTCGGCACGGCATCGTACGCTTTGGCGCCCTCGGCGCTGGGCTGGTCGAACGAAGCGCACAGCTCATAGGACGTCGAGTCGACGGGAAGGTACTCGTACGCCCGCAACGAGACGGGATCCTGGATCGACTCGATGGTCACGGTGGGCAGCAGCAGCACGGCTTCGAGCGATCCCGGCAGTGAGCGCCGCTCGGTGTAGTAGGTCTCGATCCCCTGCGAGATCTGCTGCAGCTCGCCGAGGCGTTTCTGGTCGATCTCCTCGCGACGCGCCTTGACCGGAGATCCGGCGGCCCACAGCCCGGTCGCCAGCGTGACGATCACGACGCCCGCGGCAACGCGCGCGAGCGGGCTGGGCCCGCGGGCGGGCGCGGCGCGGTGGTCGTCCTCGTCGCGCCGGAGGTCGGCGAGGTAGTGCCCGAACACGTAGCCCGCGATGCCGCCGACCACGGCCACGCGCGCGAGGAAGCGCGGCGGCAGCTCGCCCGACAGCAGGCGCGCGACGAGGAAGATCAGGTCGCCGAGAATGACGAGGGCGGCGATGAACAGCGTCACGTAGGTGAGCCACTTGCGCACCTTGGAGCCGCGCTTGTCCGGCTCGCGCGCGATCAGGCCCCCCACGTAACGCGACAGCAGCACGAACACGGGGAACGCGATCAGCAGGGCCGCGGCGGCATCGCGCAGCGCGCGCGGCGAGAACCGTTCGGCCGAATACCCCCGCGTGATCGCCCGGTCGGGCAGCCAGCGCTCGATGAACTGGAACAGCATGGCGCCGACATTGAACGCGGTCGTGTAGAGCGTGACGAACAGCACGAGATAGAGGAACGCCTCGCGCGCCGAGAGGTACGTGCGGCGGCGTGGAACCGGAACCGGGAACTCGGTCTCCGCCCACGCGCCGAGCGCGGCCGCGACCTCCTCGGGCCTCCAGCCCGCCTCGGCGAGCGTCGAGCGGATCGTGTCGCGCGGGACGCCGCGCAGCAGGCTCTCGCGGACGAACTGGTTGAGATCGGCGTTCATGGCGTGCACCATACCTCGGGAGGCCGCACGATGAACATCCTGGTGCTCAATTCAGGTTCGTCCTCGGTCAAGTACCAGTTGATCGAGACCTCGCTCGAGCTGATCGAGCGGAACGCCGACCGCACGCTCGCGCGCGGAGTCGTCGAACGCATCGGCACGGCGAGCGCGCTCCACCGCTTCGAGCCGGCCGCGGGCGGCGCGGGTGGCGGGCCGCAGGTGTTGCCCGGCGAGTTCGCCGACCACCGCGCGGCGATCGCCTCGATCCTCAACGGACTCACCCGTGCGGAGAGCGGCGTCACGACTGCCGGCATCGACGCCGTGGGGCACCGCATGGTGCACGGCGGCGAGCAGTTCTCGCAGTCGGTCCGGATCACACCCGACGTTGAACGCGGCATCCAAGACACCGCCGAGCTGGCGCCGCTCCACAACCCGCACAACCTGCGCGGCTATCAGGCGGCCGCCCGGCTGCTGCCCGACGTGCCGCACGTCGCCGTGTTCGACACGGCCTACCACCAGACCATGCCGCCGCGCGCGTACCTCTACGGACTCCCGTACGCGCTCTACCAGCGGCACCGCATCCGGCGCTACGGCTTCCACGGCGTGTCGCACCGCTACGTCGGCTGGCGCTCGCAAACGCTGCTCGGGCAGCCGCGCGAGACCACGCGGCTCGTGACGTGCCACCTCGGGAACGGCGCGAGCGTGTGCGCGATCGAGCGGGGGCGATCGGTCGACACGTCGATGGGGTTCACTCCCCTCGAGGGCCTGCTGATGGGCACGCGCACCGGCGACCTCGACCCTTCGGTCGTGTTCTACGTCATGCACAAGGAGGACCTGACCGAGCAGCAGGTGACGGCGCTGCTCAACAAGCACTCGGGGCTCTACGGAATCTCGGGCCTGTCGCACGACATGCGCGAGCTGCTGGCCGCCGAGGCCGACGGCAACGAGCGCGCGGCACTCGCCATCGACCTGTTCTGCTATCGCGTGCGCAAGTGCGTCGCGGCGTACGCAGCGGCGATGGGCGGCATCGACGCCGTCATCTTCACCGGCGGCATCGGCGAGCACGCACCGTCCATCCGCCAACGGTCGCTCGCCGGACTCGAGTTCATGGGCGTGCGCATCGACGCCGCGCGGAACCTGGGGCTCGTGGGGCGCGAGGGCGAGATCTCGGCCGCCGACGCCACCGTGAAGACGCTCGTCATCCCGACCAACGAAGAGTTGCTGATCGCGCGCGACACGCTGCGCGTCATCGTGGGCGCGCCGGCGCACTGATGGGCGGCGTAGGGTGGGGACTCGCGGCTGGAGGCACACTCCTGATCGTGGCGTGCTCGGTGTGCGATGCGGCCGCCCCGCCGGCCAAGGACCTCAGCTCGCCGATCCAGGCTAAGCGCGACTCCGCCGCTACGAGCTTGCGAGCGTCATACGGGCCAACGCCAAGATCGAAATGGGAGCCGATGGTACGCAAGCTCGTGCCGGGCATGACCAAGGCTCAGATGATGGCGAAGTTCGCGCCACGCAAGCTGGTGCCCGAAGGCAGTTTTGCGGGAGGTGGAGACGAAACCGCGCGGTACCGGATCGACGATGACTGGATCATCGTGTGCGCATTCGTGGACCGTAGTATACGTCCCGACATGGCGAACGGCAGGCTAGTCGGTGAGCCTGAGCTGGTCGCTTCGACGAAGCACTACTGGGTCAAGCCGCCGGTAGGGTTCTCCGGGACGTGGACCGTGTACTTTGCGAACGGCCAGAAGAGCGACGAGATCCAGTATCGAAACGGATCATACTTCGGCACGTTTACGAGCTTTCGTGACGACGGCTCGAAGGCCGTTGTGCAGCACTACGACGCGAAGGGTGCAAATGGTGAGGACACCGGATACCACCGGAACGGCATGATCGCGTACCGCGGCCAGTACAAGGACGGCAAGCGGGCCGGCACGTGGACCTGGTACGACGAGACCGGCAAGGTCACGAGCAGTCAAGAAGCATTGGACCGCTAGATCTTGGCCGTCGTCGCTGGCTGGCTGCGCACCCAGGCGATGTAGTCGATCGATACGGGCGTGAGACCGGCCTGGCGCAGCAGCAGGTTCGCCTTGCCCCGGTGGTAGTGCCCGTGGGTGTAGACCTGCGTGAGGATGTCGGCCACGGTATTCGTGAACGCGATGCCGGCGGTGTTCTTGTAGTCCACCCTGCGGTCGAGGTCGGACAGGTCGAGCCCGCGCAGATACGCGCCGTAGGCCTCGTGCACGGTTTCGTTGAGCGCGATCACGTCCTCGAGCGACAGCTCGGGCCAGACGGGTACGCCCGCCTGGCGGCCTTCGATCCGTGACAGCCACGTCTCGCACGCGCCGAGCACGTGCGAGCACTCGCGCAGCACCGCTCCCGGCGTCTCCGGCACGGCGACGATGGTCTGGAGCAGCGTGGTGTCGGCCCATCGCGCGTGCGCGCTCATCTGCCTCAAGCGGTCGATCATGCCGGGGATTATGGCCGAGACAACGCCGCTCCGTCACGCGCTGTTGGACTGCGGTGATGTCGACACCCGGATGCCGGCGCGAAGCGACACTCTGAGCGTGCGCGTTCGTTCGCGGTCGGACTCGCTGTAATCGCCGTGTACACGGCCGTAAACGATCAACCTGCCCCGGGACGGGTAAAGTTGATCGTCATCAAACACAACTCGTCCTGGGACGAGTTGGCATGTCGAATCGATGACGTCGAGGTGGCCGCGCAGCCACCGAAGCGTGGGAACGGTGCTTTCACTGCCGAAGAGCACCGCCTTGCGCCGTCCCGCCCGCTCGGGCATCTTCGTGGCCGCGTCGTTAGGGGTGGCTGGTGGTGGTTCACCAGCCTGAGAGCACACCCTCCGAACCTGAACTGGCTGACACCAGCGTAGGGAAACGGCGAAGACAAGCGAGCTCTCCGGTTGCCTTCACGCCGTCCCTGCGCGGGCGGCGTTTCGTGTTTCCGCCCGCGTGGAGATGGGTGTACGCGCATGCCGTCCGCATGCCGCGCGCCCGCCACGCGGACCGGCACGTCCCCGCCGAAGGCGGATCGCTTCGATGTTCAGCACGAGCCCGCTCGACTGGGCGCTCATCATCGTGTACTTCGGCTTCCTCGGCGCGGTATGGCTGCGGCTGCTCGGCAGCAGGCCGAGCACGCTCGACTACCTCGTCGCGGGCCGGCAAGTCACGCTGCCGGCGCTGATCGCCACGCTCGTCGCCACATGGTACGGCGGCATCCTCGGCGTGGGCGAGTACTCGTTCCGCTACGGCGTCTCGAACTGGCTCGTGTTCGGCGTGCCGTACTACGTCGGGGCGCTGCTGTTCGGCGTGCTGTTCGCCCGCCGCGCGCGCGGGGTCGCGATGTACACGATTCCCGACCTGCTCGATCGCCACTACGGCCGCCCCGCGGCACTCGCCGGAGCAGTGTTCGTGTTCATCACCTCGGCACCCGCGGCCTACGTACTCATGCTCGGCACCCTGTTCTCCGCCATGTTCGGGCTGCCGCTCGTCCCGTGCGTGCTCGGGGCGGCGGTGCTGTCGTTGTTCTACATCGACCGCGGCGGCCTGCGCACCGTCGTGTTCACCGACATCGTCCAGTTCGCCCTCATGTACCTCGGGTTCTTCATCATCGTCGGCTTCCTCGTCGCGAAGCACGGCGGGCTCGGCTTCCTGCACCGCTCGCTGCCGCCGTCGCACTTCACGTGGAACGGCGGGCTGCCGGTGGGCTCGGTGCTCGTCTGGTACTTCATCGCACTGTCGACGCTCGTGGATCCCGGCTTCTGGCAGCGGGCGTACGCCGCGCGCGACCCGCGCGTCGCGAAGCGCGCCGTGATGGGCTCGATCGCCTGCTGGATCGTGTTCGACTTCCTGACCACGGCGACCGGCCTCTACGCGCGGGCATTGCTGCCGGCGCTCAGGGACCCGGTGTTCGCCTTCCCCGAGGTGGCGCGCATCACGCTGCCCCCGGTGGCGCTCGGGCTGTTCTACCTGGCGATGATCGCGACGGTGATGAGCACGATCGATTCGTACGGCTTCATCGCCGCCACGACGCTCGGCCGCGACGTGTTCTGGCGCCTGAAACGGGGTGCTGCCGAGTCGCGCATCCCGTTCTATTCGCGCATCGGGCTCTGGATCGCGACGGCGTTCGCCACCGCGCTCGCCATCGCCAATCAAAGCGTGATCGGGCTGTGGCACGACCTCGGCTCAGTCACGACGCCGCCGCTACTGCTGCCGGTCGCGACGGCGCTGCTCGGCCGCGGCCGGCTGGACCCCGGGCGCACGCTGGCATCGATGATCGCGTCGTTCGTCGTGTCGCTCGCGAGCGTGCTGCTGCGCGCGCGCGCCCCGGCGCTGGCGCCGCATACCGTGATCGGCGCCGTGGAGCCCATCTACGCCGGGCTCGCGACGTCGCTCGTCTTCTATCTCACCGGCAGGATCGGCCGCGGCGCTCGCCCGGCGGCCGAACCCGCCGCGCATCCTTCGGAGGTCCCCGCGTGAACCCGGTTTCGGCGCGCGCCGCGCTGATCGCCTCGGCGCTCGTGTGCCTGCTGAGCCCCGCCGCCCGTGCGGCCCCGGCACCCCAGTCGGTCGCCGACTCGGCGTCGGCCGACACGCTGTCGCACGTCGTCACGCTGCCCGCGATCGAGGTGAGCACGTCGCGAGCGGGCGTGCGCGTGCCCGTGGCGCGCTCGGTGATCGGCCGGCGCGAGCTGGTCGAGCGCAACCAGGGCCTCGACACGCCGATGCTGCTCGCGACACTGCCCGGCGCCTACGCGTATTCCGACGCGGGGAACGGCGTCGGCTATTCGTACCTGTCGATCCGCGGCTTCCCGCAGCGGCGCATCAGCGTGCTCGTGGACGGCGTGCCCTTGAACGATCCGCAGTCGCACGAGGTCTACTGGATCGACCACCCGGACCTGCTGGCCTCGACGAGCGAGGTGCAAGTGCAGCGCGGCGTGGGGTCGGCGCTCTACGGCGCGGCCTCGCTGGGCGGCAGCGTCAACATCGAAACCTCGCCGTTCACCGAGACGCCCGAGACGCGCGTCACGGTGGCGTACGGCTCGTACGAGACGAAGCGCGTGTCCCTCGAGACCAGCTCGGGCCGGCTCGCCGGCGGCTGGAACGCGTACGGACGCTACTCGCGCGTCGAGAGCTTCGGATACCGCGACGACTCGTGGTCGAAGCTGTGGTCGTACACGCTGTCGGTGCGCCGCCAGTTCGGGCGGCAGTCGCTGCGGGGCACGCTGTTCGGCGGGCCCGAGGAGACGCACCTCGCCTACCTCGGCGTGCCGGGCGAATACCTGCGCGGCGAGGTCACGGGCGACGCGGACCGTGACCGGCGGTTCAACCCGATCACGTATCCGAACGAGCGCGATCACTTCTTCGAGCCCCATTACGAGCTGGTGCACGACTGGTCGCCGCGCGACGGGCTCGCGCTGTCGCAGACGCTGTTCTGGTTCGACGGACGCGGCTACTACGACGAGCAGCGCTTCGGCCGCGCGCTCGCCGATTACCGGCTCGCGTCGTGGGCCACCGCGGACTCGACGCTGCTCCCGCGCGATCACTACCGCGACGCGGACGAAGACGGCGTGCTCGACCGCGACGGCCAGGGCCGCGCGATCGTCGACCGGTTCGACGTGGTGCGCCGGCGCACGGTGGCGAACCGGAACTTCGGCTGGGTGCCGCGCGTCCGCATGGAGCACACGCGCGGCGCGCTGACGGTGGGCGGCGAGCTGCGCGCGGCCGACGGCCGCCACTGGGGCGAGGTCGTGTCGGGCGCCGGCCTGCCCCCCGGCACACCGGCGGACCACGCGTACTACGACTACCACCCGCGCACGCGTTCGGCCGGCGTGTTCGCGCGCGAGGAGTGGAACGCCGCCGAGGCGCTCGTGGTGACCGCCGACCTTGGCTGGCGGCACCAGGCGTACGAGATGCGCGGCGACCACTTCGATGGCATCCGCTTCGACCAGTCGTACGACTTCGTGACGCCGCGTCTCGGACTCACGTGGGCACCGCGGGCGAGCCTCACGGCGTTCGCGGCGTGGGCGCGCTCGTCGCGCGAGCCGGCGTTCCGTGACCTCTACGACGCCGAGGGCGCGGGCAGCGTCCCGCTGTACCGCGTGGCGGACGTGACGAACAACGTCTACCGCGACCCGCTGATCGACCCCGAGACCGTGAACGACTGGGAGGCCGGCGCCCGCTGGTCGTCGGCCACGGCTCGTCTCGAACTGAACGCCTTCCGCATGGACTTCGACGACGAGCTGGTCTACGCGGGCCAGTTCAACACCGATCTCGGCTACCCGATCCTCGGCAACGCCGCGCAGTCGATTCACCAGGGCGTGGAGGCGGCCGGCGGCTGGGCGCGCGGGCGGCCGGCCGGCTCCCGGATCTCGCTCGAAGCCAACCTGTCAGTGGCGGACAACCATTTCGTACACTACCGGGAGGTCTACGGGACCACGCCGGCGGACGTCGTGAGCTACGACGGCAACGCCATCGGCTTCTTCCCCGCCGTGCTGGCGAACGCCGTGGCCCGCTGGTCGTGGCGCGAGTGGGCGCTCGGGACCGAGCTGCATCACGCGGGTCGCATGTACTTGGACAACACGGAGACGAAGACGGCGAGCATCGCGCCGCACGCGACGGTCGACCTCGAGGCACGGACCGGATGGGCCCTGGCGCCGGCCGTGCTGAGGGGCAGGATTCGGGTGCAGAACCTGCTCGATCGCCGGTACGAAACCGGCGGCTACATGGACTACGATGCCACGGGCGCGCTCGTCCCGTTCCGGATTCCGGCCGCGCGCCGCAACTGGATGGTCGCGCTCGACGCGCAGTTCCGCTGACGGAGGATCGACGCATGAAGACGCTTCGCTCGCGCATCGGACTGGCGATCGCCACCACGCTGGGCCTCGCCGCGGCACCGGCGGCATTCGCCCAGAACATGTCGCACGGGCCCGGCGGCGGAGTCGCGCCGCTGTTCGACGATCGTGGCACGTACCATTTCGAGATCTCGACGAAGGTGCCCGAGGCGCAGCGCTACTTCGACCAGGGCATGCGGCTCATGTTCGGCTTCAACCTCGAGGAGGCCGAGAAGTCGTTCGAACAGGCCGAGAAGCTGGATGCGAGCTGCGGCATGTGCGCGTGGGGCACCGCGTTCAGCCTCGGGCCGCACATCAATCTGCCGGCCCTGCCCGATCGCACCGTCAAGGCCCACGCGGCCGCCGTGCGCGCCGCGGCGCTCGCGGCGAACGCGACGCCGCTCGAGCAGGCGCTCATCGCCGCGATCCAGAAGCGCTATTCGGACCCCGCGCCCGCGACCCCGGCCGACCAGGCGGCACTCGACTCGTCGTACGCCGCCGCGATGCACGAAGCCATGGAGCGATTCCCCGGCAACAACGACGTGGCGGTGCTGTGGGTGGAGTCGGCGATGGACCTGCACCCGTGGGATCTCTACACGCCCGACGGCGAACCCAAGCCATGGACCGCGCCGATCGTTTCGACGCTCGAGTCCGTGCTCGCGCGCGTGCCCGACCACATGGGTGCCAGCCACTACTACATCCACGCCGTCGAGGCGTCGAAGCATCCCGAGCGGGCACTGCCGGCGGCGAAGCGGCTCGAAACGGCGAGCCCGGGCGACGGGCACCTGGTCCACATGCCGTCGCACATCTACAAACGCGTCGGCCGCTACGACGCGAGCGCCGACATGAACCGCAAGGCGATCGTGCAGGACGACCGTTACCGTGCCGCGGTGAACCCGCAGGGCTTCTACCTCATGTACGTCGCCCACAACCACCAGTTCCTGATGGCATCGTGCTGGATGAACGGCCGCGCCGAAGAGGCGCTCACGGAGGCCCGCGCGACGACGAACGTGATCCCGCTCGACATGCTGCGCCAGATGCCCGGGTTCGACCTGATCATCGCCTACCCGGTCATGACGCTGGCGCGCTTCGGCCGCTGGAAGGACGTACTCGCCGAGCCCTCGCCGCCGCAGGACTTCGCGTACGTCCGAGCCATCTGGCACGCCGCGCGCGCGCTCGCGCACACGTCGCTGGGCCACCCGGCCGAGGCGGCCGCCGACCGCGACAGCATGCGCGCGCTCGCCGCCGTCGTGCCCGCCGAAGCGACCGAGGGCCTCAACTCGGCGAAGCCGTTGCTGTCCATCGCATCGGGCCTCGTCGACGGCGTCATGGCCGCGAAGGCCGGCAAGACCGACGAGGCGGTGCAGGCGCTCAACACCGCCGTCGAGCTCGAGGACCAGCTCCGCTACGACGAGCCGTCCGACTGGTACTACCCGGTGCGCCACGCGCTCGGCGCCGTGCTGCTGAACGCGGGCCGCGCGAAGGCCGCGCAGGCCGTCTACGAAGCCGACCTCCAGCGCAACCCCGAAAACGGCTGGTCGCTCACCGGCCT
>JANLWK010000330.1:0-3506 GCA_031364505.1 Candidatus Eiseniibacteriota bacterium
GATCGTTCACCGACCTCGGCGTGACGCTTCAGGGTGTCGACTTCGCCGGGCTCGCCTGGGGGGACTTCGACACCGACGGCCTGCCCGACCTCGCGTTGTGCGGAAACTCCGGCTCCTTCGGCGTGGGGGTCATGTATCACAACAACGGAAACGGCACCTTCACGGACATCAGCGCCGGCCTTCCGGGATTCATCACCGGCGTCCTGGCATGGGGGGACTACGACCTCGACGGGCGCCTCGACCTGCTCGCCGCGGGGTCCCTCATGGGACAGAACGTCGCCCGCGTCTATCGCAACACCGACGCGACGCCGTATACCCCGCCGTCCGCCCCCACGGGACTCGCGGTCACGGCCGACGCCAGCTGGGTCACGTTCAGCTGGAACGCCTCGACCGACCTCGGCGCGGCGGGACTCACGTACAACCTGTGGGCCTCGGGGCATGCGGCCGCGCCGTTCGTCATGGCGGCGCATTCGCACGCGACGACCGGATTCCGGCAGATCGCGGCCTTCGGCAACACGGCCTCGCGCAGGACGCATGCCATCCGGCGGAGCGCATTCGGGGACTCCGTGTACTGCAGGGTGCAGGCGGTGGATCAGGCCCTGCTGGGCTCGGCGTTCACGTCGGGCAGCACCAACGTCCTCGGCGTGGCGCTTCCGCAGATCGCGCCCGCCCTGTCCCTCCGTCTCGCCGGCGCCAATCCGTTCATCGACGACGCGCGCCTCGCATTCACGCTGGCGCGGCGCGCTGACGTCGAGCTGTCGGTCCATGACGCGGCCGGGCGCCGCGTCGCCCGACTCGTGCGCGGCGCGTGGCCGGCGGGCACGCACGAGGTCCGCTGGGACGGTACCGACGCGCGCGGCGACGCCGTGCCGCCCGGCGCCTACTTCGCCCGGCTGCGTGCCGGCGAGGTTCGCGAATCACTGAGGCTGCTCAAGCTCGAGTGACGTGCCCCACCCGAACCCGACCGCTCCCATCCGCCGCGTGACCACGCGTATCCGTTCGCGCCGGATGCGCGCCTGCATGGCGGCCGTGCTGATGTCTCTCGCGCTCGTCCGCGCGGCGCGCGCCGAGACGCTGTTCGCCGACGTCCCCGCGTGGACATCCCCCGTCGAGGCCACGCACCACGTGTGTCTCGGCGACGTCGACGGCGACGGCGATCTCGACGTCGTTCGCGCGTCGATCACCCAACCGACGACGCTGTATCTCAACGTCGGCGGCACTTTCGCACCGACGCCCGCCTGGCAGGGCCCCGTCGAGTCGAGTCGCTGCACGGCCCTCGGCGACATCGATGGCGACGGCGATCTCGACCTCGTGCGCGGCAACACCGGCCAGGGCGCGACGCTCTATTTCAACACCGGCGGCACGTTCGAGTCCTCCCCGAGCTGGCAGGGTCAGGCGACGGAGGCGACACGATCGATCGGCCTCGCCGACATCGACGGCGACGGCGACCTCGACCTCGTACGTGCCAATGTCGACCAGGGTTCGACGCTCTACAGAAACCTCGGCGGCACGTTCGAGACCACGCCGTCGTGGACCGGGCCTTCCATGAGCACGAACGCCATGGCGCTGGGCGATCTGAATGGCGACGGCCGGATCGATCTGGTGCTCGGCAACTTCAACCAGCCGTCCGCCGCGTTCCTCAACACCGGGACGACGTTCGCGACGACCGCCGCCTATCTCGGGCCAGCCGAGCTCACGCGCGGCATCGCGCTCGGCGACGTGGACGGGGACGGCGACCTCGACATGGTGCGCGGCAACCTGAACGCCGGCGCCACGCTCACGCTCAACACCGGCGGCACGTTCGATGCCCTGCCGGTGTGGGTTGCACCCGCCGAGAGCACATGGGCCGTGGCGCTCGGCGACGTCGACGGCGACGGGCGGCTGGACCTCGTGCGCGGCAACAGCGAGCGCGGCTCGACGTTGTACCTGAATGTTGGCGGCACCTTCGCGGCCTCGCCCGCCTGGTCGGCGCCGGTCCAGGACAACCGCAGCCTGGCCCTCGGCGACATCGACGGCGACGGCGATCTCGACCTCGTGCGCGGGAACCTGAGCCAGGCGGCGACGCTGCATCTCAATCTCGCGGGCGCCTTCGCGCCCGTGCCCTCGTGGATCGGCCCCGCCGAGGACACGCGCGCCGCGGCCCTCGGCGAGCTCGACGGCGACGGGGATCTCGACCTCGTGCGCGGCAACTTCGGCGGCGGCACGACACTCTATTTGAACCAGTCGGGCGTGCTCGCGGCAACGCCCGCGTGGACCGGCCCCACGGAGAAGACATTCGCCGTGGCCCTCGCCGACGTGGACGGAGACGGGGACCTCGATCTGGTGCGCGGCAACTTCGACCAGGGCTCGACGCTCTATCGCAACACGGGCGGCACATTCGGTGCCGTTCCCGACTGGACCGGCCCGCAGGAAGGCACGAGGAGCATCGCGCTCGCCGACGTGGACGGGGACAGCGATCTCGACCTCGTGCGCGGGAACTTCGACCAGGCCGCGACGCTCACGCTGAACGTCGGCGGCACGTTCGCCGCAGCTCCCGCGTGGAGCGGACCCGTCTCGACCACGCTCGCCGTCGCGCTGGGGGATGTGAGCGGCGACGGCCGGCCGGATCTCGTGTGCGGCAACTTCAGCGGACCCACCACTCTCACGCTCAACACAGGCGGCTCGTTCGCGACGACGCCGGCATGGACCGGTCCCTCCGAGCGCACGACGGCGCTCGCCCTCGGCGACGTCGACGGCGACGGGCGGCTCGACCTCGTGCGCGGGAACTTCGACCAGGCGGCGTCGCTCTACCTCAACACGGGAGCGACGTTCGCCGCGCTACCGGCGTGGACCGGCCCAGTCGAGAGCACCGAGAGCGTGGCGCTCGGCGATCTCGATGCCGACGGCGATCTCGACCTCGTGCGCGGCAATCTCCACGGCGCATCGACGGTGGTGATGAACTACGGCGGCAACTTCGGTGCCGTGCCAGCGGCGACGGTTGCCGCCGAGAGCAGCTGGTGCGCGACACTCGGCGACGTCGACCGGGACGGCGACCTCGACGTGCTGCTCGGCCGCGGCCGGTTGCACGACCATCGCAGCCCGTGGATCCAGAACGCCGCCTCGATCCGCCGACTCGTCAACAACGCCGCCCACCTGCGCGACGTGCGGGCCGCCGAGGTTGCCGAGAACACCTGGCGGCTGAGCTTCCGCGCGGTGGACGAGGAGTCCGATCCGCTGCAGATCGTGGGCGAGTACGAGTTCGCGGGCAGCCATTCCTGGCATCCGCTCGAGCGCGCCGGCGGGGGCGCGGGGGCGTACACGACTTCACCCGCGGGCATTGCCCACACGCTCGACTGGGACGTCACACGCATCGCCTTCGATTCGCGCCGCGTAATCGTGCGCCTGCGGGCCGATTCGCCGCCGCGGCGTGCCGGCGATATCGCCTTCGTGCCGGCGTACGTGCTCGACGCGGGCCGCGTGACGCCGGTGCGGCCGTCGCTCGACGCCACGCCGACGGCGGTGTCGTT
>JANLWK010000419.1:0-11063 GCA_031364505.1 Candidatus Eiseniibacteriota bacterium
GGAGATCGGACTCGCGCCGTCCCGGATCCACCCGTTGTTCGACGGGGCCTCGAGCACGCTCAATCTCGCGATGTTCCCCTCGGCGCTCGCGTCACCGCAGCCCGACTGGCCGCCGAACACGGTGGTGACCGGAAGCTGCGATTACGACCGCGCCGAGGACGGCTCCGGACTGTCCGACCGGCTGCGAGCGTTCCTCGATGCGGGCGAGCCGCCCGTCGTGTGCTCGCTCGGCTCCTCCGGCATCTGGACGGGGGCCCGCTTCTACGCGGCGGCAGCCGAAGCCGTGCGCGCGATCGGGCGGCGAGCGGTGCTGCTCGTCGGCGACCGGCTCGAGAACGTTCCGCCGGTGCCGGACCGCGACGTGCTCGTCGTCGACTACGCGCCGCACTCCGAGCTGTTCCCGCGCGCCGCCGCGAACGTGCACCACGGCGGCATCGGCACGACGAGCCAGGCGCTCAAGGCCGGGCGGCCGATGGTGATCGTGCCGCTCAGCCACGATCAGCCCGACAACGCGTGGCGCTGCGAGCGGCTCGGGGTCGCACGCATGGTGCGGCGGCGCGCGGTGTCGGCCGGGCGGCTCGCCGCCGCACTCCGCGAGGTGCTCGGTGACCCGGCGTTCGCGGAGCGCGCGGCGGAGGTCGGCCGCCGCACGCGTGCCGAGCACGGCGCCGATTCGGCGGCCGCGGCCATCGAGCGCGTGGCGAGCGGCGCGGCGGGCGGCGTGGCGAGCAGCGTGGAGGCTACAGCGCCTGGGCGTTGAACGTGTCGCCCTGCGACATGTCGCCCGTCTCGAATCCCTTGCGGAACCAGCGCACGCGCTGCTCCGACGTCCCGTGCGTGAACGAGTCGGGCACGATGCGGCCCTGCGTCTGCATCTGGAGCCGGTCGTCGCCGATCGCGTTCGCGGCGTTCAGCGCCTCCTCGAGGTCGCCGGGCTCCAGGATGTGCCGCATCTCGTCCGCGTGATGCGCCCACACGCCGGCGAAGAAGTCGGCCTGCAGCTCGAGCCGGACGGATAGCTCGTTCGCCTCCGCCTTGCTGGATCGCTCTTGCAGCGCGCGCACGCGATCGCCGATACCGAGCAGGGTCTGCACGTGGTGCCCGACCTCGTGGGCGATGACGTACGCCTGCGCGAAGTCGCCGGAAGCGCCGAAGCGCTGCTTCATCTCCTCGTAGAACCCGAGGTCGATGTACACCTTGCGGTCCTCGGGGCAGTAGAACGGCCCCATCGCCGATCCCGCCATGCCGCAGCCGGATTCCGTCGCGTCGGTGAACAGCACGAGCGTCGGCGCCTGGTACGCGCGGTTCATCCGCTGGAACTCCGCCTGCCACACGTCTTCGGTCGACCCGAGCACGCGTGATACGAACGCGCGGTCTTCGTCGGGGACCGCGGGCTGGCCGGGTGTTCCGGGCGCCGGAGCCTGCTGCTCCACGCTCGAGGTCTGCATCTGCTGCAGCAGTGCGCGCGGGTCCGCGCCGAAGAGCATGGCGATGAGGATCACGATGATGGTCCCGCCACCACCCAGCACGAGCCCGCGGCCGCCCATGCCCCGCCGGTCTTCTACGTTGCCGCTCTCACGCTCCTGGTCCAGACGCATGTGCTCCTCCGCGAACGAGTGGTTCCGGCCTGTCGCCGCGAGTCTAGACCCGGCGCACGCGTGCGCGTAAGCGCTTTAGTTCGTCTCGCCGCCCGACGGCGGTCCAGGTCGCGCGGCGCGCACGGCGCCGAACGCGCGCTCGAGCGACTCCCGCACGCGCCGGGCGCGCTCGATCAGGCTGTCCTCGGCGAGCAGGCCGAGGCGGTCGATGGCGGGGCGGCCGCAGAACATGCACAACGTGTTGACGACTCGCTCGAACGGATCGGCCGCCCCGAGCACCGGCAGCGCGCGGGCGGCGTCGGGGCCGCCCGCCTCGACCTGCGTGCGCACCCGCGCGAACAGCTCGAGCAACGCGCGCTTCTCGATGCCGATCAGCGGATCGGTCTCGTCGTGCGGATTCTGCGGCAGGATCTCGACACGCGCCGAGCGGTAGGGGAATTCCGCGACGACGCGTTTGAACCGCACGCGCGTCGTGCCCACGACGCGCAGGTTGTAGCGGTCGTTCGGCAGCCATTCGACTTCGTCGACGCGCGCGAGGCAGCCGAGCGGATGGAACTCGGGGCTGCCGTGGTAATCGTCCTCGAAGCCGGGCGTGAGCAGCGCCAGCGCGAACGTGCGATCGGCCGACAGCGCGTCCCGCACCATCGTGCGGTAGCGCAGCTCGAACACATGCAGCGGGACCGAGGCACCCGGGAACAGCACGAGTTCCGGGAGCGGGAACACCGGAACCGGATTCCGAGAGGCTCGGTTCACGTATCTCTCCGCCGTACGGCCGGGTCGTCGGCGAACCCTGTGGGATCAGTCCTCGCCGATGAAGCTCAGGATGTCGTCGATGTGCCCCTCGACCTTGACCTTGGGATAGATCGTCGCGATCCGCCCGGTCTTGTCGATGATGAACGTCGTGCGCTCGATGCCCATCGACTTCTTCCCATACACGTTCTTCTGCTTGTACACGCCGTACTGCTTGGACACCGTGGCGTCCTCGTCCGTCAGCAGCGTGAACGGCAGGTGGTGCTTTTCCTTGAACTTCAGGTGCGACTCCATCGGATCGGTCGAGACGCCGAACAGCACGGCTCCGTGGGATTCGATTTCGGCCGAATGATCGCGGAAGTCACAGGCCTCGCGCGTGCACCCCGCCGTGTCGTCCTTGGGATAGAAGTACAGGATCACCGTCTTCTTGCCCTTGAACTGGCGCAGCGAGACGGGCTCGCCGCTCGTCGAAGGCAGCGTGAAATCGGGCGCGGGCTTGCCGATCACTGGCAGCAGCATCGTGGTGGACATGGAGGATCTCCGGAAGCGCAGACGGGCTCCGTCGGGAGCCCGCCTGCCCAAGGACGGGAACGCCGTCCCGAATCGATGGACGCGTCTACTTGTGGATCTGCTGCATGGCGAGCGCCCGTTCCAGGTTCTGCTCGACCACGCCCCAGTCCAGGTTGTTGAAGAATGCGTCGATGTACTTGGCGCGCGCGCGACCGAAGTCGATCCAGTACGCGTGCTCGTAGACGTCCAGGGCGAGGATCGGCGTCGCGTTCCACACCGGGAACGTGTTCTGCGCGTCGCCGACGGCCGTCGTCAGGATGTTCATGTCGTGATCGTACGCGAGCCACACCCAGCCGCGCGCCGCCATGCCGGCGGCCTTGAAGTCCGCGAGCCACGGGTCGACGCCGGGGAAATCGCGCTGGATCAGTTCCTTCACACGGCCGCCGGGCTGGCCGCCCTTGCCGCCGAGATGCGCGAAGTAGATCTCGTGGTTCTTGACGCCGCCGATCGCGAACGACAGATCGACGCGCAGCCCGCGGTATTCCGAATAGATCTGGTTCGCGGCCGCGCGGTCCGCGCCGTCGAGCTTCTTCTGGATCTCGTTCACCTTGCCGATGTAGCCCTTGTACAACTCGTAGTGCTCTTCCATCGTGCGCACCGAGATGCCGTTCAGCTCGCGAATCGACGCGAACGTCTTGGCGGAAAGATCCTTCCAGGGCATGGCAAACCTCCGAGGAACGTGGAGCAAGGGCCGATCGGCCCAATAGAGTCGGCGGGAACAGGGGCGAGCCTAGCCCTCCCCCCGCCCGGGCGTCAACGCCCATCCGGCACGCGCGGAATTGACCCCGACGCGACCCGCTCCTAGTGTTTTCGCGCCGCCGGAAGGAGGCCGCGCATGCCGATCCACATGACCGCCGAGTACCGGGTTCGCCCGGAGTCCGTCGACCTGTGCCTCGCCGCGATCCGCGCGCTGGTCGACGACATCGCCCGCTACGAGCCGGGCACGCGCCACTACGTGGCGTGGCAGGACGAGCGCGACCCGGTGCACTTCGTGCACCACTTCGTGTTCGAGGACGAGGCGGCCGAGCAGAAGCACCGGGCGTCGGAGGCGGTCAAGGCCTTCACCGCGGTGCTGTATCCCCAGACCGTGAGCGGCGTCCACTTCACGAGGTATCGCGAGATCGCGTCACGACATCACTCCACGGGAGGCACATGAGCTGGATCCAGTCGATCACCCCCGACCGCGCGACCGGCGCCACCGCCGAGGCGTACGAGCGCCTGAAGCAGAGCGGCGGCCGCAATCAAGTCTCGGCCGTGTGGCAGGCACTCGGACAAGATCCGGCCGGGCTCGGCGGGTTCTTCGCGCTGCGCAAGGCGCTGATGGACGATCCGGCGCCGCTGACGGCCGCCCAGGCCGAGGCGATCGTCGTCGTCGTGTCGGCCGTGAACGGCTGCGGATACTGCGTCGCGCACCACGGCCCGAAGCTCGCGGAGGCGCTCGGCAACGAACCGATGGCCCGCGCGATCGCGCGCGACTACCGCGAGGCCGACCTCGCCGCCCGCGATCGCGTGCTGCTCGACTACGCCGTGGCGCTCACCTGCGAGCCGAGCGAGCGCAAGCAGGAGGACGTCGACCGCCTGCGTGAATACGGCTTCGACGACCGCGCCATCGTGAAGGCTACCGAGCTCACCGCGTACTACAGCGCGATGAACCGCATCGTGAACGGCCTCGGCGTGGCTCTGGAGCCGGGACGCGAAGCGTGGGAGTTCGGGGAACAGCGGTAATCACCCTCGCGCAACCACGTTCGCCGAATTCGGCGAATTCGCAAGAAATCCACCCGTCCCGGGGCAGGTTGACGGGTCAAGCGGACTTCAAGCGTTACTCGAACTGGAACTGCTTCCAGTTGCGGGCTCGCCGCGACCAGGCGCGGCTGGCCTTCACTCCATCGCCACGCGCCAGACACGCGCGCCGCGATTCACTGGATCGGGGTAACACTCAATTCACACCGCTTCTTGCTTGGCTTGCAATCGATGCGCCAGCCCACAATGCGTCCATCGCCCGCGAAGTCGGCGTCCGCCATCGCGGTGCACCGAGTGTCATTGTTGAGCTTCACTTCATACGGCTTCTGCCCGGGTCGCAGCGGCGGCGGCAGGATCGTTACGACGTCGAGCAACGCATGTGTCCGCAGGCGACTCCGCCAATAGATCTCAACGGGCCATTGCGGAGACTTGTGAAGCTCGAAGACTGTCACGGGCACCGCCGGATCGGGTCCTTCACTTCTGCCGACGCCACCGATGCAATGGCCCCACCCACACCCCGCACTGTCGATCCGCCCCATCGCATCGCGAAAATAGACGCCGCTCGCGCCCTCGATCTGGATTGCCCCAAATGGCCCACCCTCGCCTACTGGACCCGCATATCTCCAATTCCTGACGGCCGGGAAGATCCACAGAGAACGCTTGCTGAGGGCGTCGTCCCACACATGTGCGACGACGATCTGGCGGCACGGGTCAAAGCGAAGCAGGTCGATCGCGTGGGGCAGATACGACTTGTTGATCACCTTTTGTTCGAGCAAGACCCGCCGCGCACCGTGGTCCGTGTAGAACACCCGATAAGTGCCGAAGTGCGCCCATCGGAATTCCCAACGAAAACCGGCGAAAGGAAAGCCCCCTCGAAGTTCGAGGTGCGGAAGTACGAAGCCCGTGCACTCGTCACCAATTCTTGCATCGTCGGAAACGCGGAAGAGCGCGTACGTTGAATCAAGCTCACGGAGGACAGGCTTGGTCGCATACCACGTGCGCAAGTCCAGCGCGACCGCGTACCGGCCGTCACCCAAGTAGATGCTGTCCGTCCCGCAGCCGTGCCGCCAAGCAAAGCCTTCGAGTACGGGCCAGCCGGATGTGTCGAAGGTCCGTACTGGTCCAATTGCCTTCCATGGCCCGGCGTACTGCCAGTAGCTGTAGACAAGGAACGCGACGAACGCGAAGAAGCCGATCCCAATCGCCTCACCGATTCCAATTTTGTGGCGTTTCGCGGCCATTGGTTGGTGCTACCACGACTCCGCGAGCGCTCTCGTCTCCTCGACTGCCACCCGCCAGAGCGCCAGCACGTCTTCGTCGCTTCGCGCGTAGCGGCCGCCGAAATTGCCGTCGCCGAGCTGGCGGCGAACCTCGGCGGGGCCGCCCTGCTGGATCACCGGCCAGTCGATCATCGGCTTCTGCGTGTCGGGCGGCGTGACGCCCGGGATGCGCGTCCAGGGAAAGTTCTCCATCCATGACGCGTGCGAGGCGACCGGGTCGATCGCCTGCACCTTGGCCCACGTGCGCGGCGCGTTCCACCAGTTGTGGAACTTGACCTTCATACCGGGATGGTCCGCGAGCCATTCGTTCGCCAGCGTGCCGACCGGCGCGTTGCCGCCGTGGCCGTTGACGATGACGATGCGCTTGAAACCCTGGCTGGCCAGCGCGTCGAGCGTGTCGCGCGCGACGGCGCACAGCGTGCCGACGCGAAGGCTCACGGTGCCGGGGTACTCGCGGAAGCCGGGTGTGATGCCATAGGCGATCACGGGGAACACCGGGATGCCGAGTGGCTCGGCGGCCTCGACGGCGACACGTTCGGCCAGGATGCTGTCGGTCGCGAGGCTCAGGTAGGCGTGCTGCTCCGTGCAGCCGATGGGCAGGAACGCGCGGTCATCGCGCTTGAGATACTCCTCGACCTGCATCCAGTTCAGGTCGGCGATCCTCACGCGACGCCCGTCTCCTCGTCCGAGCTGTCCGGCATGTCGGGATCCACGGGCTCGCCGGACTCCGGATGCACGTCCTCGTCGATCTCCGCCGGCGTGCCCGGCGACCCGGCCACGAGATCGAACGACACGAGCGCGGCACCGGCTCCGGGGCTCGACTCGTAGTGGAGCACCTCCCCCTTCACGTCGGCGCCGAGGAATCCGCGCAGCACCTCGAGGTGCCGCAGGCCCGCTTCGGGAAGGATGCGATGCAGCGTGCGCTCGTCGTAGTCGGCGAGGTGGCCCCACTCGCCCTGGCTCAGCGCTTCGAGCGTGCGCTGGTCGAAATCGACCGCCTCGGGCATGTCGCGCTTCATCGTCCAGGCGTGGAGGTTGAACGTGAGCAGGCCGCTCACGATGAACGCGACGCGCTCGGGCCACGCCGCCAGCGTCGAGCGGATCGAGGCGCCCCACGCACGGCACTCCTCGGGCGGCTGGTTCACGAGCGACAGCGGCACGACCGCGAGATCGCGGTCCGGCACGAGGAAGTACATCGGCACGGCGACACCGCTGTCCACGCCGCGTTTGGTCGCCGTCACGCGCACGCCGTCGCGCTTGCCGGCGGCGACGAGCGCGTTCGCGAGCTTCGGGTGCCCCGGGCAGTCGTAGCGCACCTCGACGCCGAATCCCGCGTAGTCGGTGATCGTCTTGTGCTTCGTGCCCGCGTCCACCATGAACGGCCCCGGTGTCCCCCACCGCGCGCTCAGCGCGACGACCGTGGTGGGCGCCTCGGCGAGCAGTCGCTGCGAGGCCGCGCGCATGGCGCCGACCATGCCCATGTGATGACCGCGATGCTCGTCGAGCATCAGCGTGGGCAGGTGCGGAACCAGCAGCGTGTGTGGAACGAGCATGGGCCTCTCGGAAGTCGTCGCGGCGGGCGGTGGCGCCCGAACCACGCTAGTGGTGCTTGATCTTGAACTCGTTCGCCGCGCGCGCCGCGGCCCGTTCGTTACCGGGGCGCGTGGCCACGCCACGCTCGCCGGCGACCGCGAGCAGTTCGCCCGGGAGCGGGAACATGACGCGCTCCTCGATCAGCCGGAACTCCTCGACGCGGTAGTCGCCCAGCGAACGCACGCGATCGACGCACGCCTGCACGATCGCCTCGGGCGTCGAGGCGCCTGCGGTGATGCCGACGTCGCCGCCGAGCCACTCCGGCCGCACGTCCTCGGCGGATTCGATCAGGTACGCACGCGCGCCGAGCGCGATCGCGACCTCGACGAGCCGGTTCGCGTTGCTGCTCGCGGGAGCGCCGACGACGAGGATCGTGCTGCAGCGGCGCGCCAGCTCCTTCACGGCGTTCTGGCGGTTCTGCGTGGCGTAGCAGATGTCGTCCTTCGCCGGCTCGTGGATCGCCGGGAAGCGCCGGCGCAGCACGTCGACGATCTCACGCACGTCGTCGACCGACAGCGTCGTCTGCGTGATGTAGGACACGTGCTCGGGATCCGGTAACTGGAGCCGCTCGGCCTCCTCGCGCGTCTCGACGACGACGATCGAGTCCGGCGCCTCGCCCAGCGTGCCGATCACCTCGACGTGCTGGCGGTGGCCGACGAGGATGATCGTGTAACCCTGCTTCGCGTAACGCAATGCCTCGAGATGCACTTTCGTGACCAGCGGGCACGTCGCGTCGAGGCTGCGCAGCCCGCGCGCTTTCGCTTCCGCGCGCACCGCCGGCGACACACCATGCGCCGAGAAGATCACCACCGAGCCCGCCGGCACGTCGACCAGCTCATCGACGAATACCGCCCCCTTGGCGCGCAGCGCCTCGACCACGTGCCGGTTGTGCACGATCTCGTGGCGCACGTAAACAGGCGCGCCGTAGACCTGGATCGCCATCTCGACGATGTCGATCGCCCGGTCGACGCCCGCGCAGAACCCGCGCGGAGCGGCGAGATACAAGGTGTGCGTGGCGTCGGTCATGCGGGGGTCCGTCGGCGGGAGTGCGGTGGGTGAACGGCATCGACACTAATGGAGCGCCGCGGGAGCCGCAATCGGGGCGCGCGCGGCGAGGTGGGGTGGCGGCGGATGACTTGCGTGCGCCGTCGGATGCGTCGCGAGGCGGCGGTCAGCGACCGAGCGACAGGCGGCGCAGCGCGGGGGCCCTGGATTCGGCAGTGGTCACGAGCGCCTCGCGCTCGTTCACGCGATCCCAGCCGCTATCGGCGATGAACACGAAGTCATTGCCGAACATGACGCCGTGGTTCGGCTCGCCCAGCCCCTTGCTTCCCTGCTCGAGCACGCGCCAGCCCTCGATGCGCGTCTCCGCGGCGTCGAGGCGCAGCTCGAGTATGCGTTTGAGCGCCGGGCCGTTCTGGATCGCGATCAGCCGGTGGTCGGCGGCGCGGGTGAGCCCATCGATGCCGAGCGAGGCGAACGAACGCGGCTTGGGAAGCCACGCGATCGCGCGCGTGCCGATATCGAGCGAGGCGATACCTCGCGGGTAGTCGGGGATCAGCAGCCGCTTGCCGCCCACGGCGATCACCGGCGTCTGCGGAGATCCGAAGGTGCCGCTCGGCGCCAGCGTGTCGAGTGCGGTGGCGCCCGGACGCAGCCGGTAAGCGCCGCCGCCCAGCGACTCGGTGACGTACACCGTGCCGTCGGGGCCGAGCGTCATGTCGCCGAGGACGTGGCGAGCGCCGTCGCGCGGCAGCTCGACACGCTTCGCCACCCGGCCCCGCGCGAGATCGAACGCGACGAGGGCGGTGCGGCCGGAGTCGGCCTCGACGTAACCCTGGCACGTCGGCCCGGCGGCGGTGGTGGCCCACAGCGTCTTTCCGTCCGGCGTGATGCGCAGTGCGTAGAAGCCCCACATGCCCGCGGCCGCTGGCGTGATCGCATCCGTGACGCCGCCACGCCAATCCACGGCGACGATCTTGTTCCGGTGGATCGAGCTCACGAGCCAGCGATGGCGCGGCGCGTCCCACGCGACGTCCTCGGCCAGCAGCGTCGCGTCGCGGAGCGACGCCTCGAGACGCGAGCGCGTGATCGGCGCCGCGCGCCGGCGCAGCGTGTCGAGGATGGCGGCGAATTCCGGCGTCCCCTTGAGCGATGCGAAGCTGGTATCGGCCTCGAGCGCGCGCGGCAGCCCCATCGCCGCGAACTCACGCAGCCAGCGCAAGGCTTCGGCGCGATCGCCGCGATGCGCGGCAAAGGCGGCGAGGCGCACGACGAGGGTCGGATGCCCGCCGACGATCGAGTCGGCGTGGACGTACTCGGCGCGCGCGAGCGCCGAGTCACCGCGGGCGAGCGCCTCGCGGCCGACGCGCAACGCCTTGGCCCACTCGGGCTCGTCCGCGGCGCGTGCGGGCATGGCGGCCAGGCCGGCCGCGAGCGCGAGCGCCGCAATCGCGAATCCACGCGGGTGCGCCGTAGCGGTCTTCTGCGTCCTCATCGCCCGGGCACCGGGTGCGCGAGGCTATCCGCCTCGAACATCGCCTGCAGCGAGTCGGGTGCCGCGCGACGCATCGCCGCGATCAGAGCGCGCGCGCGTGCCGAATCGCGGGTGCTGCGGAACATCGCCTCGGCGAGGCGCATCTCGGCGAGCGCCGCGCGCGTGTTGCCGTACGACTCGAGCGACATGCCGAGGACGAGGTGCGCGGCCGCCGAGCGCGGATTGTGGCGAACGCCGTCGCGCCCGATCTCGAGCGCCCGGTCGCGCCGGTCCAGTGCGGCCAGCTCGCGGACGGCGCGCACTCTCAACTCCGTGTCGTCGGGCATCGCGGTGACCCAGCGCAGGTAGAGGTCCGCGATGTCGTCGCGGCGGTCGAGACGCTCGAGCGTGCGAAGCTGGCCTTCATATGCCAGAGCATACGTGGAATCGCGGCGCTCGGCATTTCGGTAGGCCACGAGCGCGGTGTCCGCGCGCCCGGCGCGGGCCTCGAGGTTGCCCAAGTAGAGCCAGATTGACGGATCGCGATCGTCGAGCAGGAGCGCCTTCCGGTATTGCGCGCGCGACTCCGCGACGCGACCCAGCCCTGCCAGCACGACCGCGTAGTCGCGGTGCTCGAGCGGACGGGCGGGCGCGAGCGCGATGGCACGCCGGAACGCGGGGGCCGCCTCGCCCATGCGGCCGGCGTTCGCATAGGCGAGGCCGAGCGCGTACCAGTGCTCGTCGCGGCGCGGCTCGCGCGTGACGAGGCCGCGCAGGCGCGCGATCGCGGCCGCGTGCTCGTTCTGGGCGCTCTGGGCGATCGCGAGCTCGCGGCTGGCGTCAGTGTCGCGAGGCGACACGCGCAGCTCGCCGCGGAACGCGCGCTCGGCCTGGTCCGGGCGGCCGAGCCTCATGAGCACGAGGCCCAGCCGGTAGCGCACGCCCGTCATCGACGAATCCGCGGCGAGCGCGTTCTGGTAGGCGAGCAGCGCGCCGGGCAGGTTATTCATGCGCTCCATCGCCGCGCCCGTCTCGCGCTGCTCCTGGGCGAACTGT
>JANLWK010000425.1:0-3236 GCA_031364505.1 Candidatus Eiseniibacteriota bacterium
CACCGCCATGTTCGCGCACGCGTTCCACAACACGGTGTCGGTGTTGCTCGCCCACGCCGGACCATGGCGCGGGGCATTCGCCGTCGACGAGTACGGTCTGTTGCCGCCGTGGATGGTCCTGTTCGCGGCCGTGCTCCTGGCGAGCGGTCTCGTCTGGTTCCATCTCCGGGCGCCGGTGATCGTGCCTGAAGAAGCGCCGGAGTCGTACCAGATCGCGGTTTAACGCGTCCGCATGCCGGCGGCGCCGATCTATCGAATGCGCAGCAGCTTCGCGCTCAGCGCCTCGTCACCCGAGCGAACGCGCACGAAGTAGAGTCCCGGCCTCGCCGGATGACCCGCATCGTCGGCACCATCCCATCGCAGCGCGTTATTACCAGCCCGCAACTTCGATGCGTCGAGCGAACGCACCCGCCGCCCGGAGACGTCGAAGACGGCGGCCACGGGGTGCTCGATGGCGCGTAGTGCAAAGTGCAGGTCGACGTCGGACCGGAACGGGTTCGGAGACACCGACAGCGTGGACGCGATCGTACCGTCATCCCGCCATGGCACGTCCACCAGTGAGGTCGTGAACGCCGCCAGTCCCCGCCGAGGCTTGCCGTTGACGACGTTGAAATATCCGCCCGCGTACACGGTGCCGCCGGCGGCGGTGATTGCATACACGTAGCCACGTCCATCCTCATAATCGTTCGCACCGTCCGAGTTCCAAACCGTCGGGGCCCAGCCCGTTACGTTCCCGCCCGGTGTGATGGCCGCGAGGCCTAGTCGGAGGTACCCTTCAATGTCTCGAAACGGACCCCCGACGTACAGCACTCCACCACTGAACGCGAGCGAGTTCACGGTCGAGTCTGCGTCCGCAGTCCACGAACCGAGCGTTCCGAACAGTCCATCGACCATCGCGAGTTTGCGGCGACGCTGGCCGTTGACCATCTCGAAGGAGCCGCCGAGATATACATTGAAGCCATCGTCCGCGATCGCGCGGACCGTGCTGTTCGGGGTCGGCGCGAAGGGGCCGACCGCCGCGTCATCGGCGGCAAGACTTGCGGCCCGCGTGCGACTGACGCCGCCAATCGTCTGGAAGGAGCCGCCGACGAACACTACGCTCCCGTCATCGCTGACGTTCAACGCGAGCGGGGAGCTGGAGGGGTTGGGGATCCAGTTGAGTGCGAGATTCGACGTCGTGGGAACCGCGGCGAGATACTGGCGAGCACCTCCGGCAATCGTCGTGAACGGACCCGCGACATAGACGACGTTGTTCCGCACGGCCAGGGCGTTCACCGCGGCGTTTGGGTTCGGCTTCCAGGACATCACAGTACCCGTCGTCCCATCGATCGCCGCGAGACACGTGCGGCTGCCTCCGCCCGCGACAGTGAATACACCGCCGATGTAAACGATCCCGGAACTCACATCGAGCGCATAGACCGTGCGGTCCGCGCCGGGGTTCCACGCGGTGGGCTGTCCGCTCCGCAGGTCGATCGCGGCGAGGTTCGACCGCGGAACTCCTCCGGCTCCCGTAAAGGCGCCGTGGACCCACACCGCGTTGCCGCTGACGCCGACCAGATCCCCTTGTGCGTTGATCATCGGGTCCCAGGCCAAGACGTTGCCCGTCGCCAAATCGATCGCCGCGCCTTTACGAACGATCCCGCCGGCCACCATGGATCCCACGACATAGAGCGTGCCGCCGTTCCGCGCGAGTCCGGACACAAAACCGTCGGTCACGGGCTGCCAGCCCGTCACGGCACCGGACGCGTCGATCGCCGCGACACCGAATCGGGTCACCGCGCCGATAATGTTGAACGATCCGCCCACGTAGAGGATTCCGTTGTAGGCAAGGAGTGCGGACACGCTGTTGTTTACAGAAGGGAAGCTGCTCACCGTTCCCGTCGTCGCATTGATCTTGCCCAACCGGGCGGACGTGACACCCGAGATCGTATTGAACGGTCCCGCGATGTACGCGTTGCCCGCGTCGACCGCGATGGACGATACGCGATCGTCGGTCGTTGGATTCCACCCGTTCGGCAGCCCCGTGCCCATGTCGATCGCGGCGAGGTTGGTGCGCGAAACGCCCCCGACGCTCGTGAACTTGCCCCCGACGTACATGAGGTTCCCGGCGGGCGCCATGCAGTAGACGCTCGGAGGGTTCGGGAAGATGACGCCCGACACGTTGGGGTCCCAGGCGGTCGCGATTCCCGTCGCGGGGCTCACCGCCGCGAGGTTGGTCCGCGGCAGGTTGCCGACCATGTCGAAAAAACCGCCGATGTACACGAGGCCACCCACGACCTGGATGTCATACACGTCCCCATTGACGTTCGGGTTCCATGCCGTGAGGTTGCCGCTCGGGTCGAGTTGCGCGAGGCCGCGGCGCGTGGCGCCCTGCACGGTGTAGAACGTGCCACCGATGTACCATCCTCCGTTTCCGTCGGGACGAATCGCCGTGATCGTCCTGTTCACGTTCGGGTACGGCGTGAGCAGACTGCCGGTGATCGGATCGACGAGAATGTTGTGCCCGGTCACCGGTTGGACGCGCGAGAAGGTGCCACCGACGTACAACGTGTTGCCGTCGACGGCGAGCGCATAGACGTAGCCGTCCACGTCCCACATGGCCTCGCGCACTACCTGTGCTTCGGTGCGGGACGCGAATACCGCGGTCGCGATGATCAAGACCGCGACGATGCGGGGCAGGTACAGCAGGGGCCGTGCAATGGCCATTGGACGGCCTCCAGGACGGGGCGAAAAACGGTCACGAGCGCTCCCGGTGCGTCTTCGGGGCGCTCGCGTCGCGCAAGTGTATAGGAACCTGAGCCGAATGCGGCACGAAGTTGGGTCGGCCCTTGACCGTCATGGGCCCTTCGTCGCAGCTTCATGACCCGTGCGAGAGTGGCGGAACTGGCAGACGCGCTGGATTTAGGTTGCGGCCGACCTACCCGCCAAACTGCAACTGAGGGGCAATACTCGTGCATACTCGCGACTTTGCGGCGGCTCGCACGCCCGAGTAGTGCCCCTCATTCGCGCTCGCACGCGATCAGAGTGGTACCAGAGT
Source organism: Candidatus Eiseniibacteriota bacterium (assembly GCA_031364505.1). Taxonomy (GTDB): domain Bacteria; phylum Eisenbacteria; class RBG-16-71-46; order RBG-16-71-46; family RBG-16-71-46; genus JANLWK01. The sequence goes on from JANLWK010000425.1 coordinate 3,038, forward strand.
GGTACCACTTGGCGTTCGCGGGCTCACCGCCACGCATCGGCCCGCCGCGATACCAGGTCGGCTGGGGACGCGCCCCCCCCCCCAGCTCGCACCCGGCCCTGATCGGCCGACCTGAGGCATCCTCGGTGGACACGCGCGGCCGTGGGGCGTGGTTGCCGGCCACCTGTGATCATCCGCCCTCGAAACCGATGGTGCACGA
>JANLWK010000463.1:0-7399 GCA_031364505.1 Candidatus Eiseniibacteriota bacterium
CGGCACCTTGAAGTCGTGCTTCCAGATGTGGTGCTCCTCGTCGGCGGGCGTCAGCACCTCGCTCTCGTCGATGAAGTCGACGCCGAGATGCTCGAGGATCTGCGCCTCGACGAAGTGGCCGATCCGGCACTTCGCCATCACCGGAATCGTGACGGCCGCTTCGATCTCCTGGATGAGCCGCGGGTCGGACATGCGGGCCACTCCGCCCTCGCGCCGGATCCGCGCCGGAATCCGCTCCAGGGCCATCACGGCCGATGCGCCCGCTTCTTCGGCGATCCGGGCCTGATCGGGCGTCATCACGTCCATGATGACGCCACCCTTGAGCATCTCCGCCAGACCGACCTTGAGACGGAACTGTTCCTGCTGGTTCACCGCACGCCCTCCTCGTTCATCCCCGCGCGCCGGACCGGGCGGGTGCGCCGGTCCCCTCCGCGCGAGGCGATTGATGCTCCGATGATCCCCCCGATCCTCCAGGCACTGCAGATCCGGCCGATGCCCTCCGCGGCCGGGGGGCGCGGGAACCGCGCATGACCTCCGGGGCCGCGCTGTGCTTACGGTACAAGGTTTAGCGTCCCCTCCGGTCAAGCGCGGTTCCCACGCCTTCCGATCCGGCGAGCGCGCGCAGGCGCTCGACGACCGGCGGCACGACCTCGAGGATGCGGTCGACGTCGGCGCCGGTGGCGCCCTCGCCGAGCGAGAAACGCACGCCCGCGTGCGCGTCCTCAGGTCCCATCCCCAGCGCCATCAGCACGTGCGACGGTCCGGGACTCGCCGCGCTGCAGGCCGAGCCCGTCGAGACCGTGATGCCCGCCAGGTCCAGCTCGTGCAGCACGGCCTCGCCGTCCACGCCCGTGAAGCATACATGGACGAGGGCCCGAACGCGCCGCTCGCGGTCGCCGTTCAGGCGGGCACCGGGAACGCGCGCGAGCAGCCCGTCGAACAATCGGTCGCCGAGTGCGGCGACCGGGGCGTCATCGCCGCGCGCGAGCCGCTCGCCCGCGCGCGCGGCCGCGACCCCCAGCCCCGCGATCGCCGCCAGGTTCTCGGTGCCGGCGCGGCGCGAGCGCTCCTGGTGGCCGCCGTGGACGAGCGGCACGAGCCGCGTGCGGCGCCGCACGCACAGCGCGGCGGCACCCGGGGGCCCGTGGAACTTGTGCCCGGCGATCGTGAGCAGGTCGGCGTCGAGCGCGGCGGCGTCGATCGCCAGCTTCCCCGCCGCCTGCACGGCGTCGCAGTGGAACCGGGCGCCGGCCGCGTGGGCGATGCGGGCGGCCTCGACGACCGGCTGGATCGTGCCGATCTCGTTGTTCACCCACATCAGCGACACGAGCGCCACGTCGGGACCCAGCTCGCGCGCGAGGCGTTCCGGATCCACGACGCCATTCGGTTCGACCGCCACGATCGTCAGCGGCACGCCGCGCGACTCGAGGTGCCGCGCCGCCTCGAGCACCGATGGGTGCTCGATCGCCGAGACGACGAGCCGCCGGCGCTCGGCGGGTGCCGCGAGCAGCAGACCCTTGAGCGCGAGGTTGTTGGCCTCCGACCCCGTGGCCGTGAACACGATCTCCTCGGGCTTAGCACCGACGAACGAGGCGACGCGCTCGCGCGCGGCCTGCACCGTTTCGCGCGCGCGCTCGCCCCTTCGGTGCACCGACGAGGGATTGCCGAACGCGTCGTCACCGAGTGCGGCGAGCATCGCCTCGCGCACCTCGGGCGCCACCGGCGTCGTGGCCGCGTGATCGGCGTAGATTTCGACGCCGATCGGGGGCCGCGCCGTCATGCGGGCTCCGCGGCGAGGATCGAGACGCGCTGCGCCAAATGTCCGGCGATGCGCGAGAACGCGCGCGCCTGCTCGGACTCCGGGCGCTCGACCACGATCGGCCGCCCGCCATCACCGGCGGCGCGCACCTCGGCATCGAGCGGAATCGCGCCGAGGAAGTGGAGCCCCATCTCGCGCGCCCGCGCCTCGGGGTCGCCGGCGCTGAAGATGTCGTGGCGCATGCCGCAGCCCGAACACAGGAAATAGCTCATGTTCTCGACCATGCCGAGCACGGGCACCTGCAGCTTGCCGAACATCGACACCGCCTTCATCGCATCCTCGATCGCCACGGCCGACGGCGTCGTTACGACGACCGCGCCGGCGACGAATGTCTGCTGGACGAGCGACAGCGTCACGTCGCCGGTCCCCGGCGGCAGGTCGACGAGCAGGTAGTCCAACTCACCCCAGTCGACGTCGTGGAGGAAACTCTTCACCGCGCCGTGGAGCATGGGCCCGCGCCACACGACGGCCTCGCCCTGGTCGACGAGCAGCCCCATCGAGATGAACTTGAGTCCCCACGCCTCGACCGGCACGATCTTCCCGTCGCGCTGGGACGGCTGGCGGCGCACGCCCAGCATCCGCGGCAGGTTCGGGCCATAGATGTCGCCGTCGAGCAACCCCACGCGGGCGCCCGTCGCGGCGAGCGCCACGGCGAGATTGCACGCCACGGTGGACTTGCCCACGCCACCCTTGCCGGCGCCGATCGCGAGCACGTTCGCCACGCCCTCGAGCGCCTTGCGGTCGGCGCTCGGATCCTTCGGCTTCCGCACGCGCGAGGTCGTCTCGATCGTGATCTCGCGCACACCGGGCACCGCCGAGACCGCGCGGCGGCAATCGGCCTCGATCTCGGCCTTGAGCGGGCAGGCGGAGGTCGTCAGCACGAGCCGGAACCGGACATTCGCTCCGTCGACGCTCGCGTCCTCGATCATACCCAGGGTCACCAGGTCCCGGTGCAGGTCGGGGTCCTGGACCGTGCCCAACGCCCTCATGATGTCCTCGACGCGAGGCGGGCTCATTAGAGTGTTCGGGTCGCGGTCCGCGGCGTACCTCCGTTTGTGTCGCGAAGCGTGTGGTTGGACGGGCCCAACCAAGCGCCCTGCGCGAGCTTGTGCTCCCGGAGCGTCGTTCGGGGCCTAACTGGCATCAATAAACGACTTGGACGCCAAAAACCATACGCTTCGCCACACAACACACTAGGCTCCCGGCGTCGCGGACGTCAACGCGGCGGGACCGCTCCGCCGGGTAGGCTCAAAGACGTTTGGATGACCCCGGGTCGGGGCGCGGTGCAGCCCCGTTGGCCCCCGTCTCAGTCCCCTGCGTCGCCGCCCCGTTCGCCGCCCGTGTCGCCGCCGTCTCAGCCGCCCGTGTCGCCGCCGTCTCAGCCGCTCGGGCGCTCGCGGATCAGCGTCTCCCACGCCCGCATGCGCGCCGCCACGTCGGCCTCGTGGCCATGCTCGCTGGGTTCGTAGAACCGGCGGCCGGCGAGGGCGTCGGGCAGGTGCTGCTGGTCGGCGATGCCGCCCGCCTCGTCGTGCGCGTAGCGGTAGCCCGCCCCGTAGCCGAGCCCCTTCATCAATCGCGTCGGCGCGTTCAGGATGACCTTGGGCGGCGGCAGGCTGCCGCTCGTTTCGACCTCCTCCATCGCGCGGCCGAACCCGCGATAGACCGCGTTGCTCTTGGGCGCCGTCGCGAGATACACACAGCACTGGGCGATCGCCAGCTCCCCCTCCGGCGAGCCGAGTTGGTGGTACGCCTGGAATGCGGCGACGGCGAGCGGCAGGGCGTGTGGATCGGCGTTGCCGACGTCCTCGCTCGCGAACCGCACGAGCCGGCGCGCGATGTAGAGCGGCTCCTCGCCGGCCGCGAGCATCCGCGCGAGCCAGTAGAGGCCGGCGTGCGGATCGGAATCCCGCAGCGACTTGTGCAGCGCCGAGATCAGGTTGAAGTGCTCGTCGCCGGCGCGGTCGTAGCGCAGGTGCCGGTGCGCCACGGCCTGCCGAACGTCCTCGACGGTGATCGGTCGGCCGGCGGCCGCCGAGGCGGCGATCTCGAGCGTGTTGAGCGCCCGCCGCGCGTCGCCGTCCGCGTTCTCGGCGAGCAGGTCGAGGGCGGCGGGCTCGGCCGTCGCCGGTTGCGGCAGACCGTGTTCGCGGTCACCCATCGCCCGCTCGAGCAAAGTGCGCAGGTCGGCGGGCGCCAGCTCCTTGAGCACGACGACGCGCGAGCGCGACAGCAGCGCGGAATTGACCTCGAACGACGGATTCTCCGTCGTGGCGCCGATGAGGACGATGTCGCCGCGCTCGACGTACGACAGGAACGCGTCCTGCTGCGCCCGGTTGAAGCGGTGGATCTCGTCGACGAACAGGATCGTCGACCGGCCGCTCTTCTTCCGCTCGAGGGCGGCGCGCTGCATCGTCTCCTTCACTTCCTTGACGCCCGACGTCACCGCGCTGTACGCGACGAACGGGGCGCCCGCGGTGCTCGCGAGCAGGCGCGCGATGGTCGTCTTCCCCGTGCCGGGCGGTCCCCACAGGATCAGCGACGAGAGGTGCTTGCCCTCGCGCATCAGCGCGAGCGGCGAGCCGGGCGCGAGCAGCTCCGCCTGGCCGACCAGCTCCTCGAAGCGGCGCGGCCGCATGCGATCGGCGAGCGGCACCGATCCCTGTGCGGGCGCGGCCCCGAACAGGTCGCCCGTCATACCGACTTCGCGGGCTGCTGAGGCGGCGGATCCCCGGACGGCGCCGCGCGCGCGGGCGTCACCGCCTGCTTCGCGGACGCGGCGTCCAGCCGCGCGGCGAGCAGCGCGGCCGCGCGCTCGAGGTCCAGCGGATGCCCGAGGTCGTGTCCGTGCTCGGCGAGGCGCTGGAACAGCTCGGACAGCACCGGCGGCTCGATGTTGCTGCGCCGCAGCAGGCCGGGATCGCTGAACACGGTCTCGGGCGTGCCGCGCGCGACGATTTCGCCGCCGCGCAGCAGCACGAACACCTGGTCCGCCATCGCGGGCACGACGTTCACGTCGTGCGTCGCCATCACGAGGGTCACGCCGCGCTCAGCGTGGAGCCGGTTGAGCAAGCCGCACAGGTCGGTCCGCGACGCGGGGTCCAGTCCCTCGAACGGCTCGTCGAGCACGAGCAACTCGGGGCCGAGCGCGAGCGCTCCCGCGAGCGCCACCTTGCGGCGCTCGCCACCCGACAGGTGGTGACACACCTTGTGCTCCAGGTGCGCGATGCCGACCCAGTCGAGCGCCACGCGGACCATGCGCTCGACCTCCGCCTCGGAGTGGCCGTAATTGCGCGGCGAGTAGGAGACGTCGTCCCACACCGTCGGGGCGATGATCTGGTCCTCGACGTTCTGGAGCAGCACGCCCACGCGCTCGCGGATCGCCGCGAAGTCACGCGCCGGGTTCACGCCCAGCACCGACACCTCTCCCTCCTGCGGCTCGAGCAGGCCGAGGATGTGGTAGAGCAGCGTCGACTTGCCGCAGCCGTTGGGGCCGAGGATCACCGCGCGCGTGCCGCGCTCGACGACGAAGTCGAGACCGCACAGGTGGACCTGCGTGCGGTCGGCGTAGGTGTGCCGCACGCACGAGACGCGAACGATCGCCTCGCTCATCGGAAGCCGCCCAGCGCCAGCGTGAGCAGCAGAGCCGCCGCCGCGCATCCGGCGACCCACACGTCGCCGGTGCCGGTCTCGGCGTAGTGACGGCAGCCGCATACGCGGCCGGAGTGGCCGCGCAGCAGCATCGCGGCGTACATCCGTTCGCTGCGACCGAAGCTGTGGAGCACGAGCGTCCCGACCGAATCGCCGGAGGCCTGGACCCGCCGCCGCCACCCGCCGCCGATACCGCCGCGGAGCCGGAGCGCGCGCGTCAGCCGCTCGGTGCGCGCGATCAGCTCGAACAGCGCGCGGTAGGTCATGAACAGCCCGTCGGCGATGCGCGACGGCAGCACGCGCGAAATCGGCGCGAACAGGTCCGGGTACGGCGTCGTCGCGACCAGCCACGCGGCGCTGAGGCACGCGGTCGTCGGCCGGAGCACGAGCAGGAGCGGCGTGGCAAGCGTGCCGTCCCAGCGCGCGACCGCGAACACCGCGGTGAACACCAGCGGGTAGCCGAGCATCGCCGCCGTGACGCGAAGCGGCAGTCGGCTCGTGAGCGCGAGCGTCCAGGCGAGCAGGTGCAGCGAGACGAGCAGCGGCAGCGAGCCCGTGAACACGGCGAGCAGCACGAGCAGGGCGGCGAGCCCGAGCTTGCCGAGGGCGCTCGCGCGGTGCCACACGGTGCCGCCCGAGGCCGCCGCCAGGTCGACGCGTCCGATGACGTCGAGCATCGCGTCAGCCCCCCGCCGGACGTGCCGCGGCGGCCGGCACGCCCACCGCGCCGAACAACTCGGGCTTGACGCGCGCGAGGAACCGGCCCACGGCGAGCGCCACGAGGGTCTCGACGATCACGCCGCCGACCCACACCGCGGCCGCCACGCCGCCCGCCCAGCCGAGTGCGGCGCGACCGGCCGGGGACTCGCGTAGCGCCATCAGCATCACGACCGCCCACAGCGCGCCCGCCGCGGCCTGGCTCACCGCAGCGGCGATCGCGAGGGCGGCGGCGACTCCCGCGCGCGGGACGGCGAGGCGGAACACCGGCCGCGCGACGGCCGCGCCGGCGCCGAGCAGCAGCGCGTTCAGCCCGACCACGGTGAATCCGCCGTGACCGGCGAACGCCAGGATCGAGGCGACGATGAACAGCACTTCGAACGACGCCGTCGCGCCGAGCAGGACGCCCACGGGCCCGAGCAGGCTCAGATGGTACTCGAACGGGCCGACGGGAATCGCGAGCGTCATCGCGGCGAGCACGAGCGCGCCGATCGAGCCGCGAATGGCGATGTCGCGCGGACTGGCACCGCGCTCGATCACGCCCGCGACCACGAGGATCACGAACGCCGCGGCCCATGCCGAGCCCCACAGCGGCCACGGCAGCACGCCGTCGGGAATGTGGAGGTGCGACATGGCTACTGCGCCCAGGCCAGCGCCACGCCGGCGGGCCGGGCGCCCGCGTCGGCGAGCGCCGACAGGCAGGCCTCGAAGGTCGCCCCCGTGGTCACGACGTCGTCCACCACCAGCACCTGCCTTTCACGCATCCAGTCCGGCCGTTCCACGCGGAACGCCCCGCGCACGTTGTCCCGCCGCTCACGGGGCCCGAGCCGTGCCTGCGCGCGCGTCGCGCGGACGCGCCGGAGCACGCCGCCGAGCCGCGGCACGCCGAGCGAGGCGGCGAGCGCATCGGCGAGCCGCGCCGACTGATTGTAGCCGCGCTCGCGCTCGCGCGCCGGGTGGAGCGGCACCTCGATGACGGCGTCGGCCCGGCCCGCGCCCGCAGCGCCCGCCGCGACCTGCGCCGCGACGCGCGCCAGCTCGGCGCCGAGCGTCTCGGCCACCCGCGGGCGCCCGTCGTACTTCAGCGCGTGCACGACGGATTCCGCGCGGCGATCGTAGACCCACGCCGGCCAGACCGCGAGTGCGGCGTGGCCCCGGCAACCCACGGGCTCGCGGCCCGCCGCGAGACAGCGGGCGCATAGCGCGAACGAC
>JANLWK010000001.1:0-22457 GCA_031364505.1 Candidatus Eiseniibacteriota bacterium
GCCAGGAGCACGGCCGCGAACAGGACCATCCACGGCGGCAACAGACCGTACTCGTCGACGGCGAATGCCCCGCGCCATGGTCCGGCGTGGGCGAGCAACACCGACACCGTGTTGTGGAACGCGTGCGCGAACATGGCGGTGAGCAGCGAGCCCGTGCGGAGGAACATCCAGCCGTAGATCACGCCGAGCAGGAAGGTGTGCGGAAATCGCTCGAGCGTGCCGTGTGAGGCGGCAAAGAAGAGCGCCGCGATCAGGATGGCGCGGCGATTCGACATGGTCTGGCCGAGCGCGCGAAGCACGATGCCGCGCATCATCGCCTCCTCGCAGATCACCGCGAAGCCCGCGCAGTACACGAGCTCGGCGAACAGGCGACCGGCGCCGACGGCCGAGTCCGCGCTCCACGGCACATGGGGCCGGTACGTGAGCGCCGCGATCAACTGCAGCATCTCGATGGTGATGACGCACGCGCCGGCCGAGATCAGCAGGACGGGTGTGATCAGGTCCGGAGTAAAGCCTCGAAGCGGGAAGGTCTCGGCCCACGTGGCGTCGGTGTACTTGCGGAAGGCGCGGGCGACCAGGAAGTACAGCACCAGGTAGAAGAGCACGGCCCACAGCACACCGCCATCGTCGGGAGAGCCCACGGCGGCACCCATGTGCTCCATCGCGGCGAACGACGCGTATGCGACGACCAGCCACCCAGCGACTCGGAACATTCGCTCCCTCCCGCCACGCTTCGATCACTCCGTTATCGACCTGCAACGCCCGCGCGTTGAGGACGTACCGTCGAGCACGGGGCGGGCGGGCGCACGAACGGGAGACGGGGAGCCGGGATCGCTCCCGTGCTCCCCGTCTCGTACTCGCGCGAACCTGCCCCGGGGCAGGTTCGGAGTCATTGCATGTTGCCCGCCGCGGCGGCGGCCCTCGCCGCGGCGGTGATGTGGCCTACCGCGTCAGCGTAATCTTCCTGAGCGCGCTGAACCGCTCGCCGGTCTTCTCCGACGTCGCCGTCATGCGCACGAAGTACAGGCCCGCCGCCGACGGCGCGCCGTCCTCGCCGCGTCCGCTCCAGCGCACCGCGTAGCGACCCGGCTCGTTCGAGCCCGACACCAGCGTCTTCACGCGCCGGCCGCCCAGGTCGAACACCGCCAGCTCCACGTTCGCGCGCTGCGGCAGCGCGAAGCGGATGTTGGTGCCCTCGTCGAATGGGTTCGGCTGGTTCTGCGCCAGCTCGAACGTCTCCGGCAGCGCGATCGCGGTCGGCGTCGGCGACGGCGTCTTGATGCCCGGATCCGACGGAGGCGTCGTCATCGCCGAGCCGCCCGTATGGATCTGGATCTGCCCGCCGCCCAGTGCCGTCGTCGGGTCGAGGTCGTCGGCACCACCCAGCATGTTGTCGTAGATCACCGCACCGCCGGTCTTGTTCCAGATCTTGATCCGGAACCGGTCCTGCCCGCCGCCGCCCGGCTGGTCGCCGTCGATCGCCGTCAGCAGCAGCCCGTAGTTCCCGGCGTTGTTCACCGTACCGCTCCCCTTGTACTGGGCGAGATACCCATCGATCACGAGCCAGTCGTAGCTCGTGCTGTGGAAGTTCAGGTTCCCCGGCTTGAACTGGAACTCGGTCTCCCCCGTCGGGATGCTCGAGCCGTTCAGGTACTTGGAGACGAACCCAAAATTCGCCTTCCCGACCAGCGCCGGGGTCGCCTTGTACGCGCCGATCGGCGAGTTGATCCACCCGCCGCCCGTCAGGAACCCGGCGCTCGGATCGAAGATCACCACCATCGCGTCGAGACCGCCGACGGTCGTCGAGCCGCCGATGCCGCCGCACTGGTCCGTCACCGTCAGGCCCACGTTGTAGACGCCCGCCGCCGTGAACGTGTGCGACGTGGCGATCGTCGCCGACGCCGTGCCCTCGCCGGTGATCGTCACGGCGTCCGACGCCAGAATGCCGTCGTAATACCACTTCGCCACGTGCGTATCGCCGGCGTTGTCGGTGAAAGCGCCCGAGAACGCCACAGCGGTGTTCGCCGGATAGATCGAGCCGCTCGGCGGTCCGGTGATCGACGCCACCGGCGCCGGGTTCGCGACGAACGTCGCCGAGATCGTATGGTTCGCCGTCACGTTCGTGAACGTGTAGCTCGACACAGCGCCCCGGCTCACGCCGTCGACGATCACGTCGGCGATCAGGTAGCACGCGTTCGCCGAGATCGCGAAGCTCTGGTCCGCTCCCGCCGTTACGTTGACCGCCCCACTCGGCGTGATCGTGCCGCCGGAGCCGGCACTCGCGGTGATGATGAAGCCCTGCGTTCGAGAGATGCCCTGCGAATAGATGTCGATGCCGGTGGTCGCGACGTCCCGACTATCGTCCCATGCGAGCACGGGGTCGCCGAGGCCGTTCGCGACGATCGCCGGAAGAAGGACCGAGATGACCTGGTCTCCCGGCGCGATGGACACCGGCACGCCGGTGGCCGTCCAGGCCGGGTCCACTCCGAAGCTCGGCGACGTCTGGATGTGCTGGATGTAGAGATCGCGTCCCCGGGTGGCCACGTCGCGGGTGTCCGACCACGTCACGAATGCCCCGCCGGCCCCGTCACTGACGCTCCACGGGGTGTCGCCGGAGTCTCCGGTCGAGAGTCCGCCTCCTGCCGTGCTGAACTGGAGGCCGTTTGCCGGGCCCGCGACGGTTCCGTCGCCGCGCAGGTGCTGGACGAACAGCGCGTGGGGATCGACGGTGTTCCACGTCGCGATCGCGCCGCCCGCGCCGTCCGAAGACAGCAGCGGCAGCGCCTGCTCGCCGACCGCCGTGGACAGGGGAACGCCCTGCGGCGTCCACGCCGGATCGACGACGCCGCTCGCGAGCACGTGGTGCGCGTAGACGTCCAGGCTGGTCGTGCCGGCGGTGCGATAGTCACCCCAGGTGACGATGCAGCCGCCGGCGCCATCCGGGATGATCTCGCTGCTGGTGTTGTCCGGCGAGCACGTCATGACGATGATCGCTGTGCCCGCCGGCGTGAACTCGTCCAGGCCCTGGCGCGCCGGATCGGTGCACACGCCGACGCCGTTCACGGGCCAGGCCGGATCCACGATTCCCGAGCCGAGCACGTGCTGCGCGAAAATGTCGTTGGATGTGGCCGAAACGCGCGAATCGCGCCACGCGATGATGGCTCCCCCGGCTCCGTCGGAGCACATCACCGGAATGCGCTGGTTGCGGATCACCGAGCACACGGCAAGCCCGTTCACGGGCCAGGCGGGGTCCACGCCACCGCTGAGAAGGTGCATGGCGTAGATGTCCTGCGCATTCGAGCCGCCGCGATTCTCGCCCCATGTCGCGATCGCGCCGCCGGCACCATCCGAGACGACGCGCGGGAAGAGTTGCGCGACGCCCGTCGACAGGGCGATGCCACCGGCGGGCCAGCCGGGAGCCACCACACCGGTGCTCAGGAGATGTTGCGCGAGCGGCCGGCCCTGTCCCATGACGATGTACACGCCGCCCGCTCCGTCGAATGTCATCGACATCAAGCCACCGAAACCGATCGGCGTTCCATTCACGGGCCACGCGGGGTCCACCGTCCCGCTGGCCAGCACGTGCTGCGCGAATCCCTCGCTATAGGCGAAGATCGCCCCTCCCGCTCCGTCGGTGCTCCCCTGCACGAACGTCTGGTCGCCCTCCGCCGTGGAAACCGGGAGGTTGACGGTCGGATCGTAGTTCCACGACGACGTCATCTGTGGCGCGTGCACGCTCGCGGACGCGAGCGCGTCCGCGAGGCGGGCCAGACTCGGCCTCGCCGGAGCACGAACGGCGACGCCCGGTGCGTCGGGATCGGGGATGATGTGAGCCTGTGCGCGCACGGGGGACATCATGTGCGCGCAAGTCATGACGCCAATGGCCGCGAGTGTCCGGATGACCCGGCCACGTGGTGGCACCTGATCGGTTTCCCTGCTTGCACGACTGGAGCCCATCGTTCTTCTCCCCCGTCCCGCCATTCGCGCGCGAGTCGAGGCGCGGACGCGGTTCGGATGTCGATCCTCTGCGGCGTTGCCACGGTCCGCGTGGGCTCGTGTGATAGAGCACACTGCGAGTCTCGTGAAGCGGACCGCGTGACCGCGAATGAAGCGGTCTCGCCGGGTTCACGGGGGCACAGACGAAGCCGACCGCCGAACGGGTCCGGAGCGGAAACGCTTTCGCAGAGGTGCAGGGCTGGAGGCGCGTTTCGAGCGCCGGGCGCCGGCCGCGGGCTCGCCCGCTACCTGACCGATGAATGCCCGACTGAGATCGCTGCTTCGATGTGGAGGGGATGAACTCCCCTCGCCGGGCAGCCTTCGGCCAATCGCCACCCGCTGCAGGAACCGGGCACTCCGGTGCGGCCGGTCGCGGAGATGGGTGCTCACTGCCTTTCGCCGAAGCGTTGGGAACGCCTCGCGTGTGAGCTCCGAGGGGGGCCGATCTCGCGACGGATCGGCGGATGCTACATCCGGCGTCACGCGCGACAAGTCAATTGTCGCGGCGTCCGAACGATGGCTAGACTGCACGCCTCGCCGTTCGCAAATCTGCGAATCCGACAAAGGCTTACGTACGTCTGAGGAACTCCATGTCCGCACCACTTCCGCTACGCGTGGGTCTCGTCGGGGCCGGGCCGTGGGCTGAGAAGTGCTACGTGCCGATGCTCGCGGGCAACCCGGACACGCGGCTCGCGGCGGTGTGGGCGCGGCGCGACGAGGCGGCGCGCGCGATCGCCGAACCGGTGGGCGCGATCGTCGTGGCCTCGTTCGAGGCGCTGCTCGATGCGTGCGACGCGGTGGCGTTCGCGGTGCCGCCGGACGTCCAGGGCGAGCTGGCGCCGCGCGCGGCGCGTGCGGGCCGCCACCTGCTGCTCGACAAGCCGCTCGCGCTCGACCTCGATGCGGCGCGGCGGCTCGCGGACGCGGTCGGCGAGGCGGGCGTCGTGAGCCAGCTCATGCTGACGCAGCGATTCCGGCCGGGCGTGGTCGAGTTCCTCGAGCGCGCGCGCACGTTCGGGGCGATCGGCGGGCGGCTCGCGTTCCTCTCGGGCGCGTTCGTCGAGGGTCGCTACGCCACCGCGTGGCGGCGCGAGCACGGCGCCCTGTTCGACCTGGGGCCGCACGCGCTCGATCTCGTCGAGGCGTCACTCGGCCCGATCGCCGACGTTCGCGCGGCCGGCGATCCGCGCGGCTGGGTGAGCCTCGTGTGCGTGCACGAGGGCGGAGCCGTGAGCGATCTCTCGCTCTCGGGCGTCATGCGGCTGCCGCAGTCGGTGTTCCGCCTCGATCTCTACGGCCCGAACGGGGCGCTCGAGCTGGACGCGGTGGCGGTCGCGAGGGCGGAGACCGAGGCGGGCTGGCCGGCGGCGCGGCGCTCGTTCGTCGACGCCGTGCGCGCAGGCGTGCCGCCCGCGATCGACGTGCGGCACGGCCTGCGGCTACAGATGCTGATCGACCAGGCGACGCGCGCTACTCGACGACGTTGAAGACCTCGCGGTAGCCCTCTTCGCAGTACGGCACGAGCTTGTCGTACCACGTGCGCCAGTCGGGGCTCCCCATCACCTTCTTCATCTCGGATTCCATCATCGTCAGGTTGTCGTACGTGTTCTCGAACACGAACGTGTACGACGGTCCGACGAGATCCGTGAGCATGCGCGAGCCCCCGGAGAAGCCCAGCTTCTTCATCAGCGGGCCGCCTTCCTTCCACACCGCGAGGGCGGGCTTGGCCTGGCCGAACTTGAGGCGGAACACATTGCGGACGACGATCATGGCGATCCTCCGTGGGGTGGTGTGTGCGGCACTCGCGATGGTACGAGCGGGTCCTGCCCGCGTGACATCAGTGGGACGGGAACGCGTAGGTCGCGCCGGCGACGATCCGGTCGTCGAACGACGTCGGCGCGTTCGAGCGCTCGAGGCTGCGGCGCACGACGCCCACGTCGATCGTGAGCCCGCCGTCCGTCCAGCCCGCGCCGAGGCCGACGACGCCGGACGACGATTCCGGCGCGCCGGGATCCGACTCGCGGCCGAATCCGAAGCGGAACGCCCATGGATCGCCCGGGGCGTGGAACTCGCCGCCGAGCGACAGCTGCCCGCTCCGGTGGCGCGCCTCACCGAGGCCCTCCCACGCCGTCGCGGTGCGGCCGCCGCCGCCGAGCATCAGCCGGAACGACGGTGCCAGGTGCGCCTCGATCGTGCCCCCTGCCTCCCACGCCGATTCGCGGCGAATGCCGACCGGGGACTCGGACGACCCCGTGTCGAGGTCTTGCGCGAGCAGCCCCTCGAAGTCGAACTCGGGCACGTAACGCACCGCGACGCCGACGCGCAGTCCGAGCAGCCGTTCGGGCGGCAGCGTGAGCCGGAGGCCCGCCTGTCCGCCGACCTGCTGGTCGTCGAAGTCGAGCGTCGTCGTGCCGTGGCCCGGCTGTTCCGACGCATCGGTGTACACGAGGTGATCCTCGCGCTTCGTCCACTCGGGGGCCGCGGCGAGCGACCACATGCCGTGCGTCAGTCCCACGCTCACACCGGCGCGCACCTCGCGCGATTCGGTCGCCGTCCGGAGATCCCGCGGCGGCGTGGGCGCCCCCACGTCGCCGATCGTGAACGCGTTCTCCTCGTGGCGAAGCGCCGGCTGGTGCAGGTAGGCGGCGAAGGTCCACGGCCCGGCGGAATAGCGACCCCACGCGCCCGCGAAGTCGAAGAAGCCCGCCGTCTCATCGTATCCGGAGGCGATGGCGCGCAGATCCTGGCGGTTCACCCGCTGGATGAGGGGCGACACCGAAACGGCATTGGATCCGGAAGTTGCGGGATTGTCGAACGGCTCGTCACCGAGCCATCGGTCGGCCAGTCCCAAACCCGCCGCGCGGGCCGAGCCCGGCGACGGGCTCTCGCCGGGAAACGCGAACAGGCCCGTATCGAACGGGGCGACCTCGGACATGGCGGGTACGGCGAAGAGCAGTCCCGCGATGAGCGGGGCAGCGGATCGAACGATGCGAGGCATTCACGCTCCAAACTTGTCGAGCCGCCCGGCGTTCGCAAGCAATACCGCCATCAGGTCGCGGCTGGCAAGTGTGCCGAGGCTGCCGGCGCGCGCGTGGCGCTCGTGGAACCGCGCGAAACCGTCCGTGCCGGCGAAGACACCGTGGACCAGCGCGGGCACCGGATGCCACGAATGCCCCTTCATGGACACCGGCGTCGAGTGGTCGGCCGTGACGCACAGCACGTCGGGCGCGAGCGCGAGCAGCTCGGGCAGGGCGTTGTCGATCGCTTCGATCGCGGCGACCTTGGCGTCGAAGTCGCCGTCCTCGCCGGCCATGTCGGTGGCCTTCATGTGGACGAAGAAGTAGTCGAAGCTCTGCCACTCACGGCGCGCCGCGACGAACGCGTCGGCCGGCCGCTCGCCCACGGCGAACAGCGACATGCCGGCGAGCTGTGCCACGCCGCGATACATCGGGTAGGCCGCGATCGCCGCGGCGCGCAGCCGGAAGCGCTCGTGGAAGCCGGGCAGGTCCGGCCGCTCCGACAGCCCGCGCATGAGTGCCGCGTTCGCGGGATGCTCGCCGGCTAGCACTTCTCGCGCGCGCGTGACGAATGCATTCGCGATGCGCGCCGTCTTCTCGGCGCCGGCAGCGGCACCCGGCTCGAGCGCGTGCGACGGCGGAATCGGCTTGCCCTCCTTGTGCGGATCCGCGTCGCTCACCCCGCCCGCGAGCCCGGGCCCGCGCAACACCGCGACGAACCGGTGCCCCTTCCCCGCCCGGAGCACGACCTCGACGTCCTCGATGCGCGAGGCTTCGGTCTTGAGTTTCTCCACGAGCCGCACGCACTCCTCACCCGAGATGCGGCCCGCGCGCCGGTCGGTGACGACGCCCGCGGCGTCGACGGTGCAGAAGTTCGCGCGCGCCGCAACGTCGTCGCGCTCCAGCTCGATCCCCGCACCCAATGCCTCGAGCACCCCGCGACCCACCTGCGTCGTCGCCGGGTCGTAGCCGAACAGGCCGAGGTGTCCCGGTCCGCTGCCGGGCGTGACGCCGCGCGCCACCGGCAACAGGCGCCCCATCGCCGCGCGCGGCGCGATCGAGTCGAGCGCCGGCGTCTTCGCGGCCTCGAGCGGCGTCATGCCGCCGTGGTCGGCGTGCGGCAGGTCGCCGACACCGTCCATCACGAGCAGGACGATCTTCGTGGTGTGGTCGATGACGAGGGACTCGATGAGATCGGGCACGTGTTCGGTCTCCGGGTGCGGCGGCGGGAATGGGATCGCACAGTGTTGCCGGTTCGCGTGAGGCCGGCAAGCGGGGGGTGAGCTGCTTAGGCACGCCTCGTGCTCGATGGATGCCGCGAGGCACCCAGACCCACCCGCCCCGCGAGACTCGCGTGCTCACCCGGTCGTTGACGCATATCGGTGATCAGGAACTCCTGAATGGCCTCGCGGCGCTGGCCGCCTGCGACCGGAAGCTCACTGCGGTCATGCTGGCCCACATCGCCGAGGTCGAAGCGCGCAGGCTGTACGTGCCTGCGGGATATGCCTCGATGCACGCCTATTGTGTGGGTCAGCTGAAGTTCTCCGAGGAGGTCGCCTATAAGCGCATTCAGGCGGCGCGCGCGGTTCGTCAGTTTCCGGAGATCCTCGACGCGCTTGTGGACGGACGGCTCAACCTTCGCACGGTCGTGCTGCTCCGCCCGTACCTCACGCGTGGCGGTGCCGCAGCATTGCTGAGCGAGGCGGAACACTGTTCACGCTTCGAAGTCGAGCAGCTGATCGCGCGTCGCTTCCCTGAGTCCGAGTTGCTGCCGCTCATTGAAGCGCTGCCGGGGACGCATGGAAACGTCGACGACGGAGCTGTCCATGTTGAGGACACTCCGATGGTCGAACCAGCGGGATCAAACGGCAGGCCTGAGAACGGCGGGCCGGTCGTGGGTGACGGCGGCGTGCAAACTCGGCTGTCGGCGAGTAGTCGGCCGCCTCAACTGGATCCGGATCCAGTTCGCGTTAAGGCTCAAACAGATCGCGTAATACCCATCGCCGACAAGCGTTTGGCTCTTCACATGACCATGAGCGAAGAAACTCACGGAAAGCTTCGCCACGCGCAGAACCTGCTGAGCCACGCCGTTCCCGACGGCGATATGGCGCAGGTGCTCGATCGCGCGCTCGACGCGCTGATCGAGAAACTCGAGAAGAGGAAGTTCGCGAGGCTGACGAGGAGGCGGGGCGACGCGTGAGCCCGAGCCGCCCCTACTCGACGCGCACGACTCTCCGCGTCACCCGCGCGCCGCCCACATCCAGACGGGCGAAGTAAACGCCCGGTCGTGCCGCGGTCCGCGATGCGTCGCGGCCGTCCCACACGATGTCGTGGCGGCCGGCGGACAGCGAGCCCGCGATCACGCGCGCCACTGCGCGCCCACCGACGTCGAACACGGTGAGATCGGCGCGTCCCGCAGTCGGCAGCGTGATCGCGAAGCGTGTCTCGTCGCGCGTGGGGTTCGGCGCCGCCGTGAGCGCCAGCCTCGGCTCGACGCCGGGCCCCACGCCCGTGACGCCGCGTTCGATCTCGTTTCGCACCCACATGGCATTCTCGGGGGTCACGAGCACGTGCTCCTGGTTCGCGGACGGCACGTACACGGCGTCGAACGGGGTGTGCGCGAGGATGCTCGCGTCGCCGGCGACGTCGTAGAACGGATCGGTCGTGTTCGTCAGCGCGAGCGCCGAGATCGTCGGGATGAACGCGTGCGCCGGATGCAGCGCCACGATGTCGCCGTACGGCGCGGCCGTCGTGTCGAGCTGCGTGAACGAGGCGCGCCATCCGCCGGGGGCGCCGTCCCAGGGAAGCGTCGAATTCACGCTCACGTTCTGCGTCGTGGTCGAGAATAGGATCCGCAGGCTGCCCTTGAAGATCTGGGCGCTCGCGGCATCGGGGACCGCCCACACGTTGCCGGTGATCGCGACCAACGCCGAGCTGTACTCCCAGCGGATCACCTGCGCCGCCGGCAGGAAGCCCTGGTCCGCCTGCTCGCCGCTGCCGTTCGCGATGGCGACGCGGCGCGTGAGCTGCGGCCAGCCGCCGACCGACGCGAGATCGGCGGCGAGGGCCGCGCGCATCGGGTCCGGCTGCCCGGTCGAGCCGGCGGGATTCGTGTAGTGATACAAGAGCATTTGCCTTGCCGCCGGCCGATCCAGCGTGGCCAGGAACTCCGCGGCCGCAGCCGACTGCCCGGAAAAGAACCGGATCCAGTACTGCATCCCGAGCGGGATGTTCGCGCCGGACTGCGGACCATCGAACGAGATCCACGTGCGCACGCGGTGCGGGATCGCGTGTGACTCGAGATACGCGAGCGCGTAGCGCGAGCACAGCCCGCCCATGCTCGCGCCGGCCAACGCCAGCGTCGCCTGCGCGGGAATCACGGCCTCGAGCTGCTGCACCATCTCGGCCACGACGAAGGCGTTCTGCTGGATCGCCTCGGTCGCGTCGGTGAAGTTGAGCACGACCAAGTCGAAGCCGTCGGCGCGCAGCGACTCGAGCAGGTTCTCGCGGTTGAGCAGCGCGTACAGCTCGTCCCAGTTCATGGTGTTGTCGAGGTCGAAGCCTTCGACGACCACCGCCGGGTTCTCGATTCCCGCGTGCCCGGGAGCGCGATAGACATAGGCGTCGCCGGTGCCAAACTGGCCCTGGTAGGCGATCGATGCGGTGAGATGCAGCGTGTCGTCGGGCGTCGGCATGGCGAGCGCGGCCACCTCGAAGCTCGCGCGCGCCCGCGCCGTGGATCCGTCGGCGCGCGTCACGCGCACGTCGAGTACGCGCGTGCCGGTCGCGGCGTAGTGGACGCGCACCGGCTCGCCGGACACCACGCGGCGGAACCCGAGCCCGTCGGCGAAGTCGATGTCGATCGCGCGCGGCGGGGCGCCGTCCGTCAGGATGCGCTCGGCGTCGAGCCGGAACGCCACGTCGCCGCCCCGGTACGTGCGCGGCACGAGGGCCGCAGCGGCGACCACGCGCCACGCGACGAGCGGATAAGCGACGCCATCGTCGATCGCGGCATCGTCCAGTGGACGCAGCCGCTCGACGCCACCATCGTCCCGCGCGCCATCGTCCCGCGTCGGACGCAGCCGCGCGGCGGCGCGGTCGATCAGCGCGAGTGGGATCGCGCCCGCGCGCTCGGCCTCGCGGGCGGAGGCGTCGACCGCCGCGAGCTCGGGCGAGACGCCGGCGCGCGGCGCGTCCGGTGCGGTGCCCTCGCCGAAGCGGCGCGCGGCGCGGCTCAGCTCGTCCAGCGCCTGCCGCCACGTCGCGCGGTCGGTCGCGGGCGCACTCGCGCCACCGTCGAGGCGTTCGAGGCGCGCGAGCGGCAGCACGCGGTCGTACACGACGCCCGTCGTCGCGGCCGCCTCGATCGCGGCGACTCGCCGAACTGCGTCCGGCACGGGTCCTGCCCATGCGACGAGGGCCAGTGCGATGAGGGTGAGCATGGGCGAATGCTATCATGCGGGCCCACGTCATGAACCTGTTCGGAGGCCGTTCGTCATGGTGATTCGCAAGGTCGGTGTCGTCGGCGCCGGGCTCATGGGCAGCGGCATCGCCCAGGTGAGCGCGCAGGCGGGCTTCCCCACGGTAGTGCGCGAGACGACCCAGCCGCTGCTCGACAAGGGGATCGCCTCGATTTTGGCGTTCATGAAGTCCGGCGTCGACAAGGGCAAGGTCTCGCCGCTCGATCTCGACAAGACGCGCGAAAACCTGAAGGGCACGACGCGCCTCGAGGACTTCGCCGACTGCGATCTCGTGATCGAGGCCATCCCCGAGCAGCTCGGGCTCAAGCGCGAGCTGCTCGGTGCGCTCGACGGACTGTGCGGGCCCGAGGCGATCTTCGCGTCGAACACGTCGAGCCTGTCGATCACCGAGCTGAGCACGTTCGTCCAGCGCCCCGACCGCGTGCTCGGCCTCCACTTCTTCAATCCCGTGCCGCTGATGAAACTCGTCGAGGTCGTGCGGACACTGCGCACGTCACCCGACGCGGTGCAGGCGGCGAACGCCTGGTGCCTCGCGATCGGGAAGACGGCCGTGCACTGCGGCGACTCCACCGGGTTCATCGTCAACCGGCTGCTCGTGCCGTACATGATCGACGCCGTGCGGGTCTTCGAGCAGGGGCTCGCGACGCGCGACGACATTGACCACGCCATGAAGCTCGGCTGCGGTTATCCGATGGGCCCGCTATTCCTCGCGGACTACGTCGGGCTCGATACGACCGTGTCGATCTGCGACATCATGTTCGACGAGTTCCGCGAGCCGCGCTTCGCGGCACCCCCGCTGCTCAAGCGCATGGTGCTGGCGGGGCATCACGGCCGTAAGACCGGCCGCGGCTTCTACGACTGGAGCACGAACCCGCCGTCGTGATCGCTTCACGCCGGCCGGGTGGCTTGGAGGCGGCCGGGAGACCGCAGGGAGACCGCGGGGGACCGCAGGAGGACCGCATGAAGCTCGACACATCGATCGCGCTGCTCGGCGCCGGCAAGCTCGGCGAGACCCTGGTGCGCGGCCTGATCGACGCCGACCGCGTCGATCCGAAGCGCGTGGTCGTGACCGCCGCGCATCGCGACCGCCCGGCGCGGCTCGCCGCCGAGCTGGGCGTCACGGCCGGGGCATCGAACCGCGAGGCCGTGCGTGGCGCCGGGCTCGTGCTGCTGAGCGTCAAGCCCCAGCAGGTCGCCTCGGTGCTCGACGACATCCGCGGCGTGCTCGAGCCCTCGCAGCTCCTCGTGTCGGTGGCGGCCTCGGTGGGCACGGCGTTCATCGAGTCGCGGCTAAGCGGCCCCGTGCCCGTCGTGCGCGCGATGCCCAACACGCCGGCGCTGATCAAGCGCGGCATGACCGCGCTCGCTCCCGGCTCCCACGCGCGCGAGGACCACCTGGCGCTCGCGCGCAGCGTGTTCGAGGCCGTCGGCCGCGTCGTCGTGGTCGACGAGAAGCACATGGACGCGATCACCGGGCTCTCGGCGAGCGGACCGGCGTTCATCTTCATCGTCATCGAGTCGCTCGCCGAGGGCGGCGTGAAGGCCGGCCTTCCGCGCGACCTCGCGACGGAACTCGCGGCGCAGACCGTGCTCGGCTCGGGTGCGATGGTGATCGAAACCGGCGCCCACCCGGCGCTGCTCAAGGACCAGGTCACGACGCCGGCCGGCTGCACCATCGACGGCATCCTCGAGCTGGAGGAAGGCGGACTGCGCGTGACGCTGATCAAGGCCGTCGTCAAGGCCGCCGAGCGCGCCCGCCAGCTGGTCGAGGGGTGAACGCGGTGGCGGGCGGCGGCGGCGGGGCCGACGCGCCGCGGGGCGGTGACGACGACGCGCGAGCCGCGCAGCCCTCCGAAGCGGAGCGCGTGGCCGCCGCGCGCGCACGCGGCGCGGTCGACTGGCGCGCGTCAGGACACGCGACCGCGCGACTGTTCGCCGAGTCGGCGCCGCGGCTGTTCGACGACCTGATCGCCGCCGGTGTCGTGCCCGCGGATCCCACCGCGCGTGACGCCGCGCGCGCCGAGTGGAGCTGCTTCGCGCTGTTCGCCTGTGTGCGAGGCCTCGTCGCCGGCGTCGGGTTTCGCAAGGCGACCGTCGAGGCGATCGACGCGCTGAACACCGAAGCACTCGGCGAGGACGAGGCGCTGCGTGCCCTGCTCGCCCGGCGCTACGCGGAGTACGAGACGATCTCGCAGGAAGGCGGTGCGGCGGCCGACGACACCGTCGCGGTCCGCCTCGGCGCCGCCGGCGCGCGCCACCTCGCGGGGGCCGAGAGCGCAGCGAGCACAGGCCCGACACCGCCGGACGACGTCGCCGAGCTGCTGGGCTCGCTGCACGAATCGATCGCCGAGGCGGTCGTGGCGCTCGTGAAGGGCGAGACGGCGCGGGCGGGCGATGCGGTGCACGCGGGCAACGCGGCGCGCGCGGGCGCGGCGGCGGGCGATGCCGGGCCCACGCCCGCCGCGGCGGCCATCCGCACGCCGCCGATCGAGGGCGCGCGAGAGATCGTGGCGCGGCTCGAGCGCGCCGGCATCGCGTGCGCGCTCGGCGGCAGCGGGTTGCTCGCCGCACTCGGGCTCGCGACCGCGGTGGGCGACTGGGACCTCACGACGGATGCCTCGCGCGAGGCCGTCACGTCGGCGCTGACCGGCATGGCCTGGGTGCACAAGGGCTCGGACGCGCTCCACGCCGACGAGAAGTTCATGTTCCCGTCGCTCGAGCTGGAGGTGATTCGCCGGTTCACGTTCTTCGTTTCCGGCGGCACCGTGCACTTGCCCACGCGCGTCACGCGCCGGTGGAACGACCTGCCCGTCGGAAGCCCGGAGGCGTGGGCCGTCGCCTACGCGCTGCTCGAACGAGACGAAAAGTCCGAGCGGCTGTTCGCATGGCTCACGGACCACGGTGCGGACGCCGAGTCGATCGATGCGCTGCTCGCGCAGCCCCTGCCCGCGGCGATCGCGGCGAGGCTTCGCGCGCTGCGCGTCGCGCGCGGGTGACTCTCCGCTGAAGTCCACTGTCCCCGGGGACAGTTTCGTTCGGGTCCACTAAACTTCACGTGCCCCGGGGCCAGTGACTTTCAGCGTCACCGAACACAACTTGCGCCGGCGCATGTTGAGCGATTCGTCGAACGGGCCGGCACAACGCACGGCCATCGCGAACGTTCGACCCGCTACGCTCCCGCCTCCACGAGTTTCTTCAGCCCCTGCTCGTCCATGCCGAACTGGAGCCACTCGGGAATGACGCGCGTGCCGCCCTGGCGCTCGTAGAAGTCGATCGCGAGCTGGTTCCAATCGAGCACGTCCCAGTCGACGCGATCGCCGCCGCGTTCGAGCGCCGCGCGCGCGACCTCACGCAGCAGCGCGCGGCCGGCGCCGGTGCCGCGGGCGCCGGGCTCGACGTAGAGGTCCTCGAGCCACAGCCGCGTCCGCGTGCGGAAGCTCGAGTAGCGCGGGTAGAAGAGCGCGTAGCCGACGGTGCGCTCGTTCCACTGCGCGACGAGGCCCTCGAGTCCGCCCGGGGTGTCGAACAGCAGCCGCGACAGTGCTGCGGGAGTGCCGGTGACGAGCGGCATCAGGCGTTCGTACTGGGCCAGCTCGAGCACCAGCTCCCACACACGCGGCAGATCGGCGTGCTCGACGGGACGAATGGCGAGGCCGCTCATTCTAGATCGCCTCGCCGGGCTCGGCGGACTCGGCGGTCCGGGACGCGCACCGCGGACGCGCGGTCTCCGAGATTCCGCGCCCGACTCATTCGCCGATCACCTTCACGAGAACGCGCTTCTTCCGGCGGCCGTCGAACTCGCCGTAGAAGATCTGCTCCCACGGCCCGAAGTCGAGCTTGCCGCCGGTGATCGCGACCACGACCTCGCGACCCATCACCTGGCGCTTGAGATGCGCGTCGGCGTTGTCCTCGCCGGTGTCGTTGTGGCGGTACTGGTGGGTCGGGGCGTGCGGGGCGAGCCTCTCGAGCCAGGCGTCGTAGTCGTGGTGCAACCCACCCTCGTCGTCATTGATGAAGACGCTCGCGCTGATGTGCATGGCGTTCACGAGCACGAGTCCCTCGCGGACGCCGCTCGCCTCGACGACGCGCTCGACCTCGGGGGTGATGTTCACGAACGCGCGCCGGGTGGGCACGTTCATCGTCAGATAATCGGTGCGTGACTTCATGCATCAAAAGGTAGCACGCTGTCCCGCGAGCGGCCCGCCGTG
This sequence comes from Candidatus Eiseniibacteriota bacterium, assembly GCA_031364505.1. Lineage (GTDB taxonomy): Bacteria > Eisenbacteria > RBG-16-71-46 > RBG-16-71-46 > RBG-16-71-46 > JANLWK01. The sequence goes on from JANLWK010000001.1 coordinate 15,703, forward strand.
AGGGGGCGCGGCGCGGGCGGCGTTTGCTCGGCAATGCAACGCAACCGCATGCCCGCGGCGGCTCGGGGCGGGCGACGGATCGGCCGATAACTTTGGTCCCGGCTGATCGGGTCGGCCACACTTCAAGTACTACATGAACGGTCCCCGGGGACCGTTAAGACGCGTCGTTCAATCGAAGGAGCTATCCCATGGCAACCAAAGGGCTTCCCGACATCGCCATCGTCTCCGGAGCGCGCACTCCCATGGCCGAGTGGATCGGCGGCAAGCGCGGCGACGGGCTGCCGGGCGGTGCGCTCGCGGGGCTCACGGCGATCGATCTCGGCGCCATCGCGGCCCGCGCGGCGATCGAGCGCGCGGGTATCGGGCCCGAGGTGATCGACCACGTCGTGATGGGGAATGCCATGCAGACGTCGAGCGACGCGCTGTACGGCGCGCGCCACGTCGGGCTCAAGTCCGGCATCCCGCGACACGTGCCCGCGCTCACCGTGAACCGCCTGTGCGGCTCCGGGATCCAGAGCGTCGTCAACGCCGCGCAGCAGATCCAGACGGGCGAGGCCACGTGGGTGCTCGCCGGCGGCATGGAGAACCTGAGCCAGGCGCCGTTCGTGATCCGCGGCGCGCGCGGCGGCATCAAGCTCGGCCAGGGCGCGCTCGAGGACTCGCTGATGGTCGGCCTGCGCGACAGCTACTGCGGGCTGTTCATGGCGCAGACCTCCGACAAGCTCGCCCACCAGTACGGCATCACGCGCGAGCAGCAGGACGCCTTCGCGCTCCGCTCGCACCAGTTGAGCAATAGGTCGAACACGAACGGGCGCTTCGCCGAGGAGATCGTGCCGGTCGAGGTGAAGCAGGGCCGCAAGCAAGCGACGGTGTCGCAGGACGATCACCTGTTCCCGAACACGACGCTCGAAGGCCTCGCCCAGCTGCCTCCCGCGTTCGGCCCCGATTCGTTCGTCACGGCCGGCAACGCGTCGGGCATCGTCGACGGCGCCGCCGCGCTGGTCGTGACGTCGGTGGACGCGGCACGCGCGGCGGGCAAACCGATCCTCGGCGTGATCCGCGGCTACGCGAGCGTCGGCGTCGATCCCGACACGATGGGCATCGGGCCCGCCCCCGCGATCCGCGCCGCGTGCGAGCGCGCCGGCGTCGCGCTCGACCGGCTGGACCTGTTCGAGATCAACGAGGCGTTCGCCGGGCAGTACCTCGCCGTCGAGAAGGAATTGGGCCTCGATCGCGAGAAGGTGAACGTGAATGGCGGCGCGATCGGCCTCGGCCACCCGCTCGGCGCCACCGGCACGCGGCTCCTGTACACGCTGCTGGTCGAGCTCGGGAAGCGCGGCAAGCAGCTGGGCGTCGCGTCCGCGTGCATCGGCGGCGGGCAGGGCATCGCGATGATCGTGGAGCGCCCTGCGTCATAAAGCCCCGATTGCTGCGGACCACGCTAACGCGTGGTGCCCTTCGTCGCTCCTCGCTGCGGAGTATCTAACGATACGCCTCGCTCGTCGCTCCTCGCCGCCTTGCACTCGGGACTTTCTGACGCCGCCTGAAACGCGTGGTACCCTGTCGGCCATGGACGAGCAGGATCTGATCTACGACTGGAACCTCGCGGGAGGCGCCTGGGAGCGACCGGCGAAGGTTCAGTTCGATGACGAGACGCTGCGCGACGGGCTGCAGTCGCCCTCGGTCGTCTCACCGCCGATCGGCGAGAAGCTCCGCATCCTCCACCTGATGGACCGGCTCGGCATCGACACCGCCGACATCGGGCTGCCGGGCGCGGGGTCGCACGTCGTCCAGGACGTCCTCGTGCTCGCGAACGAGATCCGCAGCGCGAAGCTCGGCATCCGCGCGAACTGCGCCGCGCGCACGCTGCGCCAGGACATCACCCCCGTGATCGACGTGTCGCAGAAGGCCGGCATCGAGATCGAGGTGTGCACGTTCATCGGGTCCTCGCCGATCCGCCAGTACGCCGAGAACTGGACCGTCGAGACGATGCTCAAGCACACCGAGGATGCCGTGACGTATGCCGTGGGCCACGGGCTGCCGGTGATGTACGTGACCGAGGACACGATCCGCGCGCATCCCGACCCGCTGCGGCAGCTGTTCCTCACGGCGATCCGCGCGGGCGCCAAGCGGCTGTGCCTGTGCGACACCGTGGGGCACGCGACGCCGCCGGGCGTGAGAGCGCTCGTCGCCTTCGCGCAGGGCGTCGTGCGGGAGTCGGGGGCCGCGGTCGAGCTCGACTGGCACGGCCACTCGGATCGCGGGCTCGCGGTCATCAACACCATCGCGGCGCTGCGCGCGGGCGTCACGCGCGTGCACGGCTGCGCGATCGGCATCGGCGAGCGCGTCGGCAACACGCCGATGGACCAGCTGCTCGTGAACCTGAGATTGCTCGGCTGGATCGACAACGACCTGTCGGCGCTGCAGGAGTACGGCGAGGTCGTGAGCCGCGCCACCGGAGTGCCGATCCCGGCGAACTATCCTGCCATCGGCCGCGACGCGTTCCGCACGGGCACCGGCGTCCACGCCGCCGCCGTGATCAAGGCGCAGCGCAAGGGCCAGGACTGGCTCGCCGATCGCGTGTACTCCGGAGTGCCGGCCGGGATGATCGGCCGGCGACAGGAGATCGAGGTCGGCCCGATGAGCGGCGAGAGCAACGTCGTGTTCTGGCTCGAGTCCCACGGGATCGAGCCGACACCGGCCCGCGTCGAGGCCGTGTTCCGGCTGGCGAAGACCGTCGATCGCGTGCTCACCGCCGAGGAAATCCGCACGGCGGCGGAGACGACCGCCCCGAACCCCGTCGCATGACGACGCACGAACGCCTCGTCCGACGGTCGCGCGCACGCGTCGCCGCCCGGGGCGCGTGCGCGCTCGTCCTGGTGATCGCGACCGGGGCGGCGATCGCGTCGCTGCTCACGTGGGACGCGACCGCGGCGATCGCGCCGCCGTCGAAGCCCGCCACGACGACCGCGGCGCCGGCGAAGAAGCCCGCCGCGAAGAAGGCTCCGGTGAACGCCGCGCGCCCCACGGCCGCCACGGCGAAGCGCGGTGCTTCGACGAAGACGTCCACCGGCGGCCTCGCGGTCGCGGCGCGCCAGATGGAGGAGATGGGCGCCTACGGAGACGCCGCCGGGAAACTGGGGACGCTGCGCGGTCTCGTCGCTCCCGATGGCGACCTCGACCTGTGGTGGGCGATCGATCTGGCCCGCTCGGGCGAGCCCGACTCGGCCGCGCGCATCCTCGCGAGCCCGCTGATGGCCAGGGCGCTCGCCGATTCGATGAACATGCTGCAGTACCGGATCTACGGCTGGCGGCACGAGGCGGAACTGATGGACGGACGCTTCGACGGCTGGCACTGGTACATCGTGCGCGCGCGGGCCGAAGTGTTCGCCACGCTCGGCCGCTGGGACGAGGCGCTCGACGCCGCGCGCCGGTGCACAGCCGCCCGGCCGCTCGCCGGGTTCGAGTGGTACCTCCGCGGCCTGTGCGCCGCGCGCGCGGGCCAGGACGCCGAGGCGGAGGAATGCGTGGCGCGGGCCCGCCGCCTATCGCCCACCCTGCCCGAGGGGCGCTACCTCGCCGGATTGCTCGAATGGCGCGCGGGCCGGCGCGCGGCGGCGCAGGCGGAGTTTCGTGCCGCGATCGACCTGGACTCGAGCTATCGGGCGCCGGCGCTGGCGCTCGTGCGCTCGAGGCTTCCCGTCGCACCCGACACGCTTCCGTCCCGGCTCCTGAACGGGCTCCGCGAGGCCGCCCTGCTGACGTCGCACGTGCGGCCGAAGTACGATGAGTTCAAGCAGATCGACGGGCCCGCCACGATCACGGTCCGGGACAGCGTGACGATTCCCGATTCGCTCGCGTCGCGTATCGGGCCCTTCACGGCGCGTCCCGTCGTGCTCGTGGACGAGCGGGGACGCATCGTGTTCAACGACGACGCCTGGGCACGCGCCGGCGGCGTGCCGGAGGATCTCGTCGGGCTCGTCGCGACCCATCTGCTGCGCTGGCGGTTCCAGCCATCCACGCGCCTCGGGCACCCGACGCCGATCTGGGCGGAGCTCGAGGTCCGAGTCGGTCCGTAGGCGCCTCCGGCATCTCGCGGGCGCCGCATCGAGGGAGCAAGGAAATGGGAGTCGGGGGAGTCGGGGGACACGGGGGCAGGACCTATCGCATCGCCGTGATTCCTGGCGACGGCATCGGTCCCGAGGTCGTGCGCGAGGGGCTGCGCGTGCTCGAGCGCGCCGCCGCGCGCGAGGGATTCAAGGTGGAGCTCACGCACTACCCGTTCGGTGCCGAGCACTACCTGAAGACGAAGGAGATCCTCCCCGACTCGGCGTTCGACGAGATCTCGAAACACGACGCGATCCTGCTCGGCGCGATCGGCGACCCGCGCATCGAAGTTGGGCTACTCGAGTTCGGCATCATCGCGCGCATGCGCTTCGGGCTCGATCTCTACGTGAACCTGCGGCCCGTGAAGCTCTATGCCGAGCACCTGTGCCCGCTCAAGGACAAGACGCCCGACGACGTCGACTTCATCGTCGTCCGCGAGAACACCGAGGACGCCTACGCCGGCATGCGCGGGTTCTTCAAGAAGGGCACGCCCGACGAGGTGGCGACGCAGGAGATCATCTTCACGCGCAAGGGCGTCGAGCGCGTCATCCGCTACGCGTTCGACCTCGCGCGCGCCCGCGGCCGCGCGAAGAAGCTGACGCTCGTCGACAAGGCGAACGCCGTGCGCGCGATGGACCTGTGGACGCGGACGTTCGCCGAGGTCGGCGCCGAGTACCCGGACATCGCCCGCGAGCACAACTACATCGACGCCGCGTGCATGTACGTCGTCAAGAACCCGGAGTGGTTTGACGTCGTCGTCACGAGCAACATGTTCGGCGACATCTTCACCGACCTGTCCGCGATGATCCAGGGCGGCATGGGGGTCGCCGCGAGCGGCAACATCCATCCCGGCAAGGTCAGCCTGTTCGAGCCGATCCACGGTTCGGCGCCCAAGTACGCCGGCCAGAACGTCGCGAACCCGATCGCCACGATCAGCGCCGTGCAGATGATGCTCGACTACCTCGGCGAGCGACGTGCCGCGGCCGGCATCGAGGACGCCGTGGCGCGGCTGCTGCGCTCGAAGCGGCTGCCGTCGCTCGGCACCGACTCGGGGTTCGGCACGAACCAGATCGGCGACCTCGTGCTCGAGGAGCTGGAGCAGCCCGCGAAAGTCTAGGGCCGGCCCCTCGACCATGGCGGAGCGCGCTGCCGGCTCGTTTCACCTCGGCTATCGTCCGGCCCTCGACGGCATCCGCGCCGTCGCCGTGCTGATGGTGATGCTCGAGCACTTCGGCCTGCCCGGCCTGCCGGGCGGGTTCCTCGGCGTCGACGTGTTCTTCGTGCTGAGCGGCTTCCTGATCACGACGCTGCTGCTCGAGGAGCGCGAGGCGACCGGTGGCATCCGGCTCGACAACTTCTACGCGCGGCGGGCGCTCCGCCTCTTCCCCGCCGTCTTCACGCTGCTCCTCTGCGCGCTGCCGTTCGTGCCGATCGGCTTCGTGCTGTGCGCCGCCTTCTATGTCGCGAACTGGCCCATCGCGGTGGGCTGGGTGCGCTCGAGCCCGATCAGCCACCTGTGGTCGCTCGGCGTCGAGGAGCAGTTCTACCTCGTCTGGCCCGTGACGCTCGCGATCCTGCTCCGGCTCGGCGCGTCGCGGCGAGTGGTGCTCGCCGGCGTCGCCACGCTCGCGGCGGCATCGGCGGCGTTCAAGGTGCTGGCGTGGCGTTCGCCCGCGTCATGGGTGCGCCTGTTCCACGGCACCGACGGGCGGGCCGACGCGCTGTTCGTGGGTTGCCTGCTCGGCCTCGCGATGGTGTGGCGGCTGCTGCCCGAGACCCGGGCGTTCCGCCTCGCGGCCCGCATCGCGGCGGTTCCGGCCATCGTGTGCCTCGGAGCCCTGAGCGCGACCCAGACCGCGCAGTCCTCGTTCCTCTACCGCGGCGGCGGACTCACGCTGGTCGCGCTATCGGTCGGCGTGCTGCTGCTCCAGACGCTCATCGCGCCGGCGCGGGCCGTGTCCGCGGTGCTGGAGTCCGGGCCGATGGTCGGCATCGGCCGCATCTCCTACGGCCTCTACCTGTGGCACCACCCGATCGCCTGGATCTCGCTGCCGTGGCTGCTCGGCGTCGAATCGCCCGTGCCGACGTTCCTGTTGCGCATGGCGCTGTCGTTCGCCGCGGCGGGGATCTGCTACGCCGTGATCGAGCGCCCGCTGCTTCGCATGAAGCGGCGGTTCTCGGGATCGCGAGGCTAGGGATCGGCGTCGCTGTCGGGTGACAGGAAGCGCTCGACCCAGCGGAATCCCTCGAGCACGATCAGCGCGAGGATGGTGCCGACGACGGCGAGCGTCCACGCGTGCACGCCGACGGCGACACCGATCGCCGCGACGATCCACACGCTGGCCGCGGTCGTGAGCCCGTGCACGTAGCCTTCGTGGCGCATGATGCTGCCCGCGCCGATGAAGCCCACGCCCGTGATCACGCCGTGGATGATGCGCGTGGGGTCGGTGCTCAGCTGCCCGCCGGCCTGGATGACGTCGCGCATGGCGTGCTCGGTGAGCAGTACGAACAGCGTCGAGCCCATGCACACGAGCACGTGCGTGCGGAGCCCGGCCGGCTTGCGCCCCATCTGCCGTTCCCAGCCGACGAGCGTGCCGAGCACGGTCGAGACGAGCATGGCGATGACATCGTTCATCGGATCTCCTGGG
>JANLWK010000005.1:0-13967 GCA_031364505.1 Candidatus Eiseniibacteriota bacterium
GATCGATGCGGTCGAGCAGGTCTGCGAGAAGCACGGCGTGACGCGCGGCCAGTACAACGTGCTGCGCATCCTCCGCGGCGCCCACCCCGAGGGCCACGCCCGCTGCGAAATCGCCCGGCGCCTGATCGAGCGCGCCCCCGATGTGACCCGCATGATCGACCGCCTCGTCCAGCAAGGCATGATCGAGCGCCGCGCCTCCGAGAAGGATCGCCGCCTGTCGATCGCGAAGATCACCCGCAAGGGCCTGAACCTTCTCGACCGCATGCAACCCGAAGTCGACGAGGTGACGGAACGTCTGGCCTCGAAGCTCAGCACCGGCGAGGCCGGCGAGCTGCTGAGACTGTGCGAGCGGTTGATCGACGGCGCGGAGACGGCGGGAGAGTAAGGTTGCGCTGTCGCCTCGATCAGTAATGACAAACGGAACTGTCCCCGGGGACAGTTCCGTTCGATTGAGCTGAACACTGCACGACGAAGCGCCGCGCGTCACGCCACCTTGCGCCGCGCCACCTCGACGACTTCGCCGGTCGTGATGCCGCGCTGCTTGAGCCAGGTCATGTAGTCGGCGTAGGCCTTCTCGAAATCGGCGACGGCGGACTTCGTCGAGGCGGGGGCGTGGCCGATGTTCGGGCGCTGGGAGCGGGCGTGCTGGATCAGGACGCCGGGCTCCATGCCGGGCAGGTTGATCATCTTCGTGTTCGGGCGCTGCTCGAGGCCCGTGGCCCGGGCCGACGAAAACGTGTACGAGTTGCCGTGGATGTAGCGCGTGACGACGTCGTACCAGACGCCGACGGCCGGATGGTCGTAGATGGCGCCGTACGTCGACTCCGCCTCGTGCGCCAGCAGCTGGAGCTTCACGTCTTTCATCTCGGGGATGGCGTACGTGCCGGCGTCCGAGAAGCCGCTGCGCATGTACTCGGCGGCGACGGCCCGCACGCGGTCGGCGCGGCGGAAGCTCGACGGGTCGACGGGCTCGAGATGGATCGTGTCCGGCTGCTTGGCGAGGGCCGCGGCGCCGATCTGCTTGCCGAACAGGGCCGCGATGAGCAGCCGGGGGAATGGAGAGAACATCAGGGCGACGAGCCCGATCAACACCATGGCGCCGACATTCATGAACGGCCTCCCGCGAGGTAGTGACAGACGTCCGCGGGAGTTATCGGCGTGACCGGTTTCGGGATCGAGGCCTCAATCACCGCCCGGAGCCACTCCAAATCGCAACGCGCCGCCCCGAGCCGCCCCGAGCCGCCCCGAGCGCCCCGGAGCGCCACGGGGGCCGCCACGTGCCGCCGCGGCGCCCTCGTTCGGGCGCCGCGAACGGCATCGTGCTTACGCGCTCTTCGCCTTCGCCCAGGTCTCGAGCGGCTTGCCCGTCTCGAGCAGCGACTTGAGGCTCGACAGCACGCGCGGCCACCCGGACTGGATGCCCTTGTGCATGTTCGAACCGGGGATGAGCCCGGCGTGGTTCACCGTCAACCGCACCATGCTCCCCGTCGGCTCGAGTTCGAGCGTGACGCGCGAATACGCCTCGGGCTTGTCGCGCTCGGCGGGACTGGCCCACGTGATCACCATGCGCTTGGGCGGCGTGAACTCGACGACCTTACCCACGATGTCGACCTTGCCGCCGTCCACGGCGCGGTGCTCCCACGTCGAGCCGGGCTTCCAGTCCGACACGTTGTCGTGCTCCCAGTACTGGCGCGTGAATTCCGGCTGGGTCAGCGCGTCCCAAACCTTCTGCGGCGTCGACGCAATGTAGGTCACGTATACGTAATCGGATTCAGTCATGAGCCTCACCCTCCAGTTTCTGTTTCAGTCGATTGAGTGCCTTGAGTCCCCGCTGCTCGAACTTCCTCACCCAGCGGTCGTAGACCTCCTGGAGCGGAACCGGATTGAGGAAATGGAGCTTCTCCCGCCCACGCCACTGCGTGCTCACGAGGTTGGCGGCCTCGAGAACGTTCAGGTGCTGCGTGACCGCCTGTCGCGACATATCCATGCGTTCGCACAGCTGCCCCAGCGTGAGCCCGTTGCTCGCGAACAGCCGGTCGAGCAGCTTCCGCCGGCTGGGATCCGCAAGCGCCTTGAAGATCGCGTCCATGGGATTCATTATGCAAGTAAATACTTGCATGTCAAGATCGGAGTTTCGGGACGGGATATCAGCGGGATTTTCGAAGCCCGGAAGCCATTGCGGCTAGATGATCTCGAGCTCCGGCACATGCGCCAGCGCGCCGGCGGCGACGGCGCGGTCGTAGAGCAGCCGGAGCGCGCGGCGGCCGGTGTCGCCCATGTCGAGCGTCAGGTCGTTCACATACATGTGGACGAACTTGCGGCCCTTCTCGACGTCGAGGCCGCGGCCGAACTGGAGCGCGTAGCGGATCGCGGCGTCCTCGTCGGCGAATGCGGCCTCGATGCTGGCGCGGAAGCCCTTGCTCACGGCCTCCATGCGTTCGGTCCCCAGGTCGCGGCGCACGACGTCGAGGCCGAGCGGCACCGGCAGGCCATCGCGCGACTGCCACAGCTCGCCGAAGTCGAGGATCTTCGTGAGGCCCTCTTCGCGATACGTGAGCTGGCTCTCGTGGATGATCACGCCGGCATCGACCTCGCCCTTCGAAACGGCCTCGGGGATGCGGTCGAACATGACCTCGACGGGTTCGCACTTCGGGCACTCGATTCGCAGCAGCAGCGCCGCGGTGGTCATCGGACCGGGGATCGCGACGCGCTTGCCGGCGAGCCACTCGATCGGATGCGCCTCGCGCGCGACGACGACGGGGCCGTAGCCCTTGCCCATCGAGGCGCCGCACGCGAGCACGGCGTAGCGGTCGGCGAGGAACGCATACGCGTGCGCCGAGACGGCGGTGATCTCGAGATCGGCGTGCGCGAGCGCCCGGCGATTCAGGCTCTGGATATCCTCGAGCACGTGCTCCACGGTGCAGCCGGCGATGGTGGCCTTGCCGGTGTGGAAGCCGTAGAACATGAAGGCGTCGTCGGCGTCCGGGCTGTGGCCGAAGCGCAGGGTCGTCGGTGCGGCGGAGGCCGTGCTCATCCAGTGGCTCCCGTGCCTTCGCGGGGCGTCAGGTACTCGTCGAGCCGCTCGAGCGCGCGCGGCCACGACAGGGTGTACTTCTGGGCGACCGGCGAGTAGTCGACGTGCGCCGGCATCGCGTGCTCGGCGGTGATGTTGGTGCCGGTGCCCCCGGATCCCTCGGAACCCGCGGCTCCCGTGGGTTCGAGCGTGAACGTGATGCGGCCGCCGTCGCCGTTCGGGTAGCCGGCGTGCCCGCCCTTGAACGAGCAGCAGCGGGGCGCGTCGACCGCGATCCACTCACCGGTGAATGGCTCGGGCGAGGCGCCGGGGCCGATCCAGCGGAGTCGCACGTGTCCGCCCGGGCGCGCGTCGGACTCGCATTCGTCGCAGAACCAGCGCGTCAGGTGCCCGGCCTGCGTGAGTGCGGCGAACACGCGGTCCGGTGGTGCTGCGAGCACGGCGCGGAACCGCAGGACGGCTTCTTCGACGGGCGTCATGGCACGCGGCTCCCCACGCGGCTTCCATGGCGCTCGGCCGCCAGCGCGAACAATTCGGCGCGCAGGCCGGCGAGCCCCTCGCCGGTGCGCGCGGAAATGACGTGACAGCCGGGGTACTCGGCCTTGAGCCCCTGGGCGACGGCCCGTTCCGGGAGCCGGTCGCACTTGTTGAACACCAGCAGGGTCGGACGCGGCTCGGTCATGATCTCCTCGAGCACGCCGTCGACCGCCTGCATCTGCCGCCGGTAGTCCGGATCCGACGCGTCCACCACGTGCACCAGCCGGTCGGCTTCGGTCGCCTCGGTGAGCGTGCTGCGGAACGAGGCGACGAGATGATGCGGCAGCTTGCGGATGAACCCGACCGTGTCGGTGAGCAGCAGTTTCGTGCGATCAGGGCTCACCATCTCGCGTGTCGTGGAGTCGAGTGTGGCGAACAGTCGGTTCTCGACGAACACCTTGGACCGCGTGAGCGCGTTGAACAGCGTGCTCTTGCCGGCATTCGTGTAACCGACCAGCGCCGCGCGGAACTCGCGGCGGCGCTTGCGGCGCTGCGTCTCACGCTCGCGTTCGACGGCACCCAGCTCGCGCTTGAGCCGCGCGATCCGTTCGCCGACGAGCCGGCGGTCGGTCTCGAGCTGCGTTTCGCCGGGGCCGCGCGTGCCGATGCCGCCGGCCTGGCGCTCGAGATGCTTCCACATGCCTGTGAGCCGCGGCAGCGAGTACTCGAGCTGCGCCAGCTCGACCTGGAGCCGCGACTCCCGCGTGCGCGCGCGGCGCGCGAAGATGTCGAGGATCAGCTCCGAACGGTCGACGACCTTGAGCGACAGCGCCTTCTCGAGGTTGCGGATCTGCGCCGGCGACAGGTCGTCGTCGAAGATCGCGAGCACCGCTTTCTTGTCCTCGGCGAGGACCCGCACTTCCTCGAGCTTGCCCTTGCCGATGAACGTGGCCGGGTGCACCGTGCCGCTGCGCTGGATGACGCGGTCCACGACGCGCGCTCCCGCCGTGTCCGCGAGCAGCGCCAGCTCGTCCATGGAGCGCTCGAGCAGCGGCCCCGCGCGGCCCGCGCGGCCGGAACGCCCGGCGTGCCCGATGAGCAGCGCCCGCTCGGGTGCGGGCGGATTCGCGACCGCGATCGGCTTCCTCATCCGCGCGGATGGATTTCCAGCTCGTACGGTGCGGGCGTGAGGTTCTCCATCGTGCCGTCCTCGCGCACGAAGACGAGGTCCTCGATGCGCGCGCCGAGCCCGCGATCCGGATAGTAGAGACCGGGCTCCACGGTGATGACCATGCCGGGCTCGAGCGTCTGCGTGTACGACGGCGGGCCGCCGAGACGCGGCGCCTCGTGCACGGACAGCCCGACGCCGTGGCCGAGGCCGTGCACGTAGCCTTCCTCGGTGCCCGGCTTCGAGCGCTGCGTCGGGTGCCCGAGTGCCTCGAAGCGGTCGTAGACCAGCTCCTGGAACGACCGGCACGGCCGGCCGGCCTCGAGCTTCGACATCGCGAGCGAGAAGGCGTCGTGCACGTGGTCATACAGCTCGCGCAGCTCCTTGGGCGCCGGCCCGATGCAGTACGTGCGCGTCATGTCGCTGAAGTACCCGCCGCCGGCCTCGCCCGGGAAGATGTCGATCAGCAGCGGCGTCCCGAGCTTCAGCGGCTCCTGGTCGTTGCCGCGGTTGTGCGGCACGCCGGCGTCGCGGCCCTGCGAGACGATGCTCTCGCCTTCTTCCGCGAGCCCATGGGCGAGGAACTCCTGGTGGATCTCGCGGCGCACGTCGCCGAGCGTGATCGGCGGACCGCCATTCATGCGCAGCGTCGAGCCGTCGACGCGCAGCGAGCGGATGTACGCGACGACGCGGTCGAGCGCCGCGACGGCGCCTTGCGACGCGCGCCGGATGGCGTTCACCTCGCCCGGCTCCTTGGTCGAGCGCGCGAGCGCGATCAGGTCCGGATGCGTGAGGTCCATCGTGAGCCGCGGCTCCAGCTCGCGGATGCGCTCGGCGAGCGCCAGCGCGAACGTGGCGGGCATGTCGCCGAGCAGCGCGATCGGGCCCGCGATGCCGAGCGACAGGCACACGTCGACGATCAGCTTCGCGTAGGCGCGCGCCGGCGTGCCCTCGGTTTCCAGCAGCGAGCTCAACCGGTGCTGCGGGAAGCCGGAGATGTCGCAGCCCGCGGCCGCCGCCTGGTCGCGTTCCATCGGATCGTGCACCAGGTGCGCGCGGCCGTCCGCGGCCCGGAAGTACAGCCCGTAGTGGAGCTTTTGGCCGATGGCGTAGTACATCGCGGGGCTGTAGCGGTCGTAGGCGAACACGACGAGCCCGGCGAGGTTCCGCTCGCGCATCAGGACGTCGAGGTCTTTGCGCATCCGGGGTTGCTCCTCATTGGCTCTGGGTCGGGCCGCGGCGGGTGGAACGCGCGCCTCGGAGGCGGTTCGCGAGCCCGCGATGCTACTCCATGCCCTCGCCGCCGCGCGAGCCCCACGGACGGGTGCGGGGGTGCCGGGGCGCCGGCGACGACCGCGGACGGGCCGCCGGATTCAGCGTGTCAGGTCGATCACCGCCCGGCCGCGCAACGCCTCCTGGGTGATCCGACCGCCGGGTGCCAGCTCGCGCATCGCCTTCAGCGCCCGCATCGCCTCGATGTCGTCGCGCGCCGCGGGTCCGCCGAGCTCGACGTAGCGCTCGAGTGAACGCCCCGCGGTATTGAAGTGCCGGGTCTCGAGCTGGAGGAACGCGAGTCGCCGCCAGGCCATCGGATCGCGCGGCGCGAGGATGGTGCTGGCGAGACACTCGAGGCTGGCCATCGCGCGCTCCGACGGCTGCGTGAGGCACAGCTCGGCGAGAGCCGCGTGCAACTCCGGATCGAGCCCGTGGCGGGACAGCATGCCGAGCATCGCGCCGATTGCATTCAGCGTGTCCCCGGCCGCGGCGAGCGCGCGGGCGGCCGGGAGGCCGGGCGCAGGGCCCGGCGCCAGAGCGACGGCCGCGTCGGCGAACGCCGCGGCGGCCCCGGTGGTGTCGGCGCACATCCACGAGACGACGCCGATCGCGTACGTGGCGAGCCGTTTCGTGGCGCCCTGTTCGATGGAATAGCGCAGCAGGTCGCGGCCCAGCTCGGGGTGATCGGTGAGCGCCGACGAGATACCGATGGCCATGAGGTCTTCCGGATTATCCGACTCGTGCAACGACCCCGCGTCGGCGACCAGGATCACGACGGGACCACGCGCCGCCCGTGCCTTTGAGAAGCCGCTGATGAAGTACGAGCGAAGACTGCTGTCGCGGTACGCCCAGCGGACGAGCGGCCCGTCGCCCGCCTGGAAGCCGGCGAACTGCGGCAGCGATCCGAAGAACACCGTGGCGTTCCGCGGCAGCGTGGGGCGTACCCGCTTCAAGGCGTCGATGGTGCGCGTGAGCTGCGGCAGCGCGCGGTCGAGGTAGAAGCGATTGACGTGCGAGGTCGTGCTCCAGGCGTTGGGCGACGTCTGGAACTCGTCCACCGTGCGTCCGATCTGCGATCCCCAGGCGAGCAATACAACAACCGCGGCGGTCGCGATCCGCGACCGGTCGGCGCACCACACCCCGAGCGCCAGCGCCACGCCGCACATCGCGAACAGGTAGTAGTAGCCGGACCACATCGCGATCACCGCGGCGACCGGCAACGCGCCGAGCACGGCCCACGCCCCACCGGCGAGCAGGAGTCCGCGTCGCGAGCGGGCCGCCGGTGCGTCGGCCCGCGCCCCGTGCCCGGGCAACGCCGGCGTCGCGAGCACCGCGAGCACGGTGAGCACGACCGGCCATGGCGGTGCGGTCGTCCACACCCGGCTAACGGCGCCGGTGCGCCACTCGGCGCCGGCGGCCGTCTGCACGAGGTGCGCGAGTGCGGCCGGAATGCCGGCAGGGCTCGCCGACACGATGCCGCCACCCAGCGCGTGATGTCGCGACGCCGCGATCCAGCCGAGGGCCACGGCCCACACGCCGGTCGCCGCGAACAGCGGCCACGCGCGCACGGCCGGCGCCCGCCACGGCTCGCCGTCGCAGCGGTCGAGCAGGATCGCGATCCCCGGCACGGCGAACACCGACTCCTTGCTCAGCAGCGCCAGCAGCAGGCACGCGGCGGCCGCGATGCGCCGGCCCGTGACGTGGAGCAGCAGCGCTCCGAGGGCGCCGGTGACCGCGAGCAGGTCCTGGCTGCCGGCGCACCAGCCGAGCGGCACGTCCGCCGCCGAGTGGAGCGCGACGAACGCCGCGGCCACCACGCCCGCGCGCACGCCGGCGACACGCCGCACGAGCGCGAACAACAGCGCCAGTGCCGCGAGGAACACGCCGAGGTCGAGCGCGTGAAAGGGGCCCGGCGACTGCCCGCTCACGCGCCCGGCGAGCCAGAACCACGCTTGGCGTCCGACGGGGCGGAAGAAGTTGCCGATCGGATCGGGCGACACGAGTGCCGCGGGCAGCGAACGGTGGCGCACCTGGTCCAGGAACAGGTAGTCGTCGGCGAAGAATGGCGCGCGCAGCACCCATTGATGGAGCGCCACCGCCGCCAGCAGCACGAGTCCCAGTGCCGCCGGCGCCGGAATCGCGGGCAGCGCCGCCCGCGGCTTCTGCGCGCGGGACGACGCGTCGCGGCGTCTCACGCGTTGGGGCGCCGCGGCAGGCCGCGCCGGGCGTCGCGCGGCGCTCATGCGGGGCGTCCCGCCGGGAGTCTCACACGAAAGAGCGCCGCGTTCATTCCACCCACGCGTGTGACGCTTGCGGGCGCGTGCCGCCGAACAGGCGCATGGCGAGCATGCCGAAGGCGAAGCCGCCGATGTGCGCCCACCACGCCACGCCGCCCTGCGCGCCGAAGCCCAGCGAGAGGAATCCGGTGAAGAGCTGGAAGACGAACCAAAGTCCCAGCACCAGGAGCGCCGGCAGCGCCATGATGCGGATGAACACGAAGAGCGGGATCAGCGTGATGACGCGGGCGCGCGGGAACGCGACGGCGTAGGCGCCGAGAACGGTCGCGATGGCGCCGCTCGCGCCGATGGTGGGGGCCGAGGAATACGGCGCCGTGACGACGTGGGCGATCGAGGCGGCCACACCGCCGATCAGGTAGAACGCGAGGTAGCGCGCGTGGCCGAGGCGATCCTCGACGTTGTCGCCGAAGATCCACAGGTACCACATGTTTCCGAGCAGGTGCATCCAGCCGCCGTGCAGGAACAGCGACGTGAAGATCGTCGGCGCCACCAGCACCACGGACTCGCCGCCGTGGAGCGCGATCGACAGCCGCGCCGGGACCAGTCCCCAGTCGAGCATGAACTCGCGCAGCGCCGGACCGAGCGTCAGCTCGTAGACGAACACCGCGGCGTTGAGCGCGATGATCGCCATCGTCACCCCCGGACGCGTGCTCGACGGGTTCTCGTCGCGGAGCGGAATCATGGGTCGGGTCTTCTCGCGAGGGCGCTCGAATGTGAATTCGGGCCGCGGAATACGACTCCTCAGCCATCCCGTATGCCCGATTCGAGCCGTTCGGACAGCGGGTTGACGCGCATGGGCAGGCTTCCTATGTTCCCAAATGTTCGCGGATCGCAATGAACCGCTTCCGCCCCAATCGCATCCGAAAGACTGCCCAATCACTCATACATGCTTGGAATCAGGGGGTTTAGCCATGGGTAACGCTGTTGCCGTGACCGATCAGAGCTTTCAGACCGAGGTCCTGGATTCCAAGGTCCCGGTGCTGGTGGACTTCTGGGCGGCATGGTGCGGGCCGTGTCGGGCGGTGGCTCCGGTGGTCGAGGAGATCGCGGCCGAGTTCAACGGTCAGCTCAAGGTGGTGAAGATCGACGTCGACGAGTCCCAGGACGTCGCCGGACGCTACCGGATCCAGAGCATTCCGACGCTGATGGTGTTCAAGGACGGGCAGGAAGTCGAGCGCGTGATCGGCGCCGTGCCGAAGCCGATGATCCTGCAGCGAGTCAAGAAGCACCTGTAGTCGCACCGCGCGCCGTCGCTGCGTCGCGCTCCTGTTCCAGCGCGCGCAGCGATTCCGGCAGCGCCTCCACGACATCGCCCGCGGTCATGCCGCGCGCGCCGAGTCGTCCCGCCACGCGATCGCCCGCGACGCCATGCACCCAGGCCGCGAGCCCCGTGGCCTCGAAGGCGCCGATCCCCTGCGCCATCAGCGCCGCGACGACGCCCGTGAGCACGTCGCCCATGCCCTGCGTCGCCATGCCGGGATTCCCCGTCGGATTGACGAGCGTCCTGCCGTCGGGCGCCACGATCACCGTGGGCGCCCCCTTGAGCAGGATCGTCGCCTGCCATTGCGCGGCGTAGGGGCGCGCGACGTCGATGCGGGTGGCCTCGAGCCGCGCCACGTCGATGCCGGTCAACCGCGACATCTCGCCGAGGTGTGGGGTGAGCACGCGCGCGCCGGCCGTCGCTGACACGAGCGCGGGATCGTTGACGAGCGCCGACAGCGCGTCGGCGTCGACCACGACCGGCTTCGGGCATTCGGACGCGATGCGCCGCGCCAGCGCCGCCGAGGCATCGTCGCGCGACAGGCCCGGGCCGATGGCCACGACGTCCACGCGCTCGAACAGCGGCGCGAGCGTGTCCCATGCCGTGACCGCGAGCGACCGCGCGGGAGTCTCCGGGCACGGCACCAGCACCTGCTCGGTGAGCTTCACCGCCACGACGACGAGCAGGCTCTCGGGGATCGCCACGTGCACGTAGCCGGCGCCGGCGCGGCTCGCGGCGCGGGCGGTGAGGCACACGGCACCCGCGAGCCCGGCCGAGCCGCCGACGACGAGCACGCGTCCGGCGCTGCCCTTGTGCGCGCGCGGATCGCGGCGCGGCAGCCAGTGCGCCATCTCGGCCGACGTGGCGAGCGTGACGCTCGCGGCCGGATCACCGGGCTCCGGCGCGGCGAGCCCGATGTCCACGACCTCGAGCGTGCCCGCGAAGGCGCGGCCCGGGTAGAGTACGTGGCCGCGCTTGGGCGAGCCGAACGTCACGGTCAGGTCGGCGCGCACCGCGCGCCGCGCGATGGCGCCGGTGTCGGCGTCGACGCCGGTCGGCAGGTCCACGGCGATCACGCGCGTGCCGGTCTCGTCCAGCTCGCGCAGCAACTGGACGGCCTCCGCGATCACGCCCTCGGGGGCGCCGCGCGCGCCGGTGCCGAGCAGCGCGTCGAGGGCGAAGTCCCAGTGGTCGTGCGAGCGCGCGACGGCCCGGAGTGCCGCGTCGTCGCCGGCGGCCGTGATCGCGAGGCCCGCGGCCTCGGCTTCGTCGCGGGCCGCCGCGGCGTCGCCGCTCATGCGTTTCGGGTCCCCCGCGACGACGAGGCGCGGCATCGCGCCGCGTTCGCGCAGCCGCCGGGCGGCGATCATGCCGTCGCCGCCGTTGTTGCCGGTGCCGCACAGTACGAGGGCGCGCAGGCCGAGCAGCGAGCCGTAGCGCCGCTCGATCGCCTCCACCACGCCCTCGCCGGCCCGCCGCATCAGCTCGGGCCCCGTCGCGTGACCGCCCGCGATCGTGCGCTCGTCGAGCGCGCGCATCGCCTCCGCCGTCACGAGCAGCATGCTCTGGGCCGGTCGGATCAGCGCTTGCGGCCGCGCTGCCGGGCTTCGGAATCGAGATCGCGCATCAACCGGGTCTTGTACGCCGGGTCGCGATCGAGCCGCTCGATCAGCGCCGGATCGGCGGAGATGAACGGCAGGTCGAACAGCTCGGGGTCCGCCTCCTGCTCGAGGTAGAACCGTTCCTGCTCGTGGCGCTGGAACTGTGCCGCGCGCTCGATGTTCTCGAACGGCTTGCCGCCCGAGAACGCCTTGTTGAACACCTCGTAGATGTAGACGTGGAAGTGACCGTCTAGCCCGCCCGTGTTCTCGGGCGGCTGATGCACCTGCACCTTCGACGCCTTGACCTTGCCTTCCGACATGCGTGTCTCCCGAGTTCCGGTGCCCGCGCCGCGTCGCGGTCCGGTCCTCTGAGTTCAGGTCTTCGCGGCGTCCCGCGGAGTGGGCCGGGACGGCGGGGTCTGCGTGACCCCGTTCAGCTTATCGACGATGCCGACGAGCTGGTAGACGTCGTCGATGTCGTAGTCGGCGCCGGATTCCTGCGTCTCGAACGTGTCGCCGTAGCGCGCGAACACGGTCGTCATGCCGAGGCTCTTGCCGCCGACGACGTCACGCTCGGCCCAGTCGCCGATCATCATCGACTCGCCGGGGGTGACGGTGAGGCGCTCGAGCACCGCCCGGAACGGCTCGGGGCTGGGCTTGCGCGCGCCCGTGTCGTCGAACGTCACGACGGCGTCGAAGGTGTGCTGGAGCGCGAGGTCGCACAACCGGAGCCACACCTGCGCGCGCGGCGCGTCGGACACGACGCCAAGCCGGATTCCGCGCTTCGCCAGCTCGAGCAACGTCATCTGGACGTGCGGGTAGAGCACCATCGCCGACCCGCGCGCGCGGCGGTAGGCGACGATGCCCGACGCCAGGATCTTGGGGTCGATCTCGCCCAGCTCGCCTTCGAGCAGCTCGTCGAAGACGCGCTGGTACTCGAGCCCCTGCTGCTTGTAGATCGCGTCGATGCGCCGGCGGACGTCGTCGCGCGGCAGCTCGAGGCCGGCGTCGATCATGCCCTCGATCGCGGCGTCGACGGCGGCGGCCTTCATCTTCATGAAGTCGACCAGCGTGTTGTCGAGGTCGAATACGATGGCGCGGATCACGGGATCATTGTGGCGAGCGCCGCCGGTCCGGTCAATGCGCGGGCGCCTTCGCGCGCGCCGTCTCGTACGGCTTGAGTCCCGCGGCGATCGGCCAGATCGTCACGTTGCCCACCGCGACGTGGTCGGGTGCCCCGCAGATCCACGCCACGAGCGAGGCGATCTCCGCCGGTTCGATCGCGCCCGCTCGATCCTCCGACCCGGGCGCGATGTCGCGTCCCGCCGAATTGATGTTGTGCGGATGGACGAGCGAGACGCGGACCCCGCTCGGACGCAGCTCGTTCGCCGCGGACTCGAGCAGCCCGCGGAGCCCCCACTTGCTCGCGGCGTAGGCAGCGGAGCCGGCGGTGCCGATCATGCCGCCGAGCGAGCTGATGCCGACCACGGTGCCGCGCCGGCGCGCCACGAGATGCGGGAACGCCGCCTTGAGCACGAGGAAGGCGCCCTTGAGATTGAGGTCGATGAGCAGGTCCCACATCGCCTCGCTCGTCTCGGCGATCGGGGATCCCTGCCACGTGCCGGCGTTGAGCACGAGCAGGTCGAGGCCCCCGAGCTCGGCGACCGTGTGCTGGACGGCGTCGTCGACCTCCGCCGCGCGCGTCACGTCCGCGGCGACCGCGATGCACGGCGAGATCGCCGACACCTCGCGCACGGCACGATCCAGATCGTCGCCGGCGCGCGCCATCAACGCGAGCCTCGCGCCGTCCGCGGCGAGCGCGCGGGCGATCGCGAGCCCGAGCCCGCGACTGCCACCCGTGACGAGTGCCACCCGGCCTTCGAGCGTCATACGACCTCCCGTGCGTGCGGCGCATCGAGCAGCCGCGACAGGTCCTGCGGCTCGACGCTGCAGGGCCGGCCCTCGAGATGGAGATAGCGCGCGCGGTCGCGCGTGCGCGTGAACAGGCTCGACGACACCGTGACCATCGGGCCCTCGTGGACGCACACCGCCGGCGCATCGCCGACCACGCTCCGCGTGGTGCCCGCGGCGCCCCCGGGTTCGGTGTGAAGGCCCAGCAGATCGAGCAGCCGCGCCTCGGCGGCGAGATCCGATTCGGGGTGGAAGTCCTGCAGCAGCCCGAGCAGGCGCCGCGTTCGACGCTCCGTCGGGTCGTCCAGGTTCGCGTGGGTGATGACGTGCCACCGCGGCGTCGCCGCAATGGTCACCGGGTGTTCGCCGCCGTCGTGCGAGATGAGCCAGCCGCCGTCGGCCGACAGGCACACGAGCGTGCACGGCGCGTAGCGATGCTCGGCGAGCGAGCGGAGCGCCGCCGCGCGGGCGCCCTCGACGAACCCGTCGGGCGGGGCGCCGGGAGCGGCCATCGCCGTATCGAGCGCGAGCAGTCCGCGTGACCGCAGGGCGCGACGTACCGCTGCGGGGGGCGGTGCCACCGCCTCTCGGCGGTTGAGCAGCGCCACCACGGCGCGTCCATCGCGGATCGCGAGCCATGTGCCGCCGGACACGAGGTCGCGGCCGCCGACCACGTGCGGGCGGGCCGACAGGAGCTGCGGGGGCTCCGAGGCGCGCGAGGGGACCTCGTCACGATTCGCGGCCACGACGAGGGTCCCGGGTCCGAGGACGTCCATGCCGAAGATGAGCGTGCACATGATCCGCAGGCTAGGAGGCGCATCCTCACGGGTCAACGCGCCCGGGCCGGAAGCGGTCCGCGACGGGGCCGCCGCGGTGCGCGATGGGGTCCGGAGCGGCGCGACAGGGCTCCGAAGGCGGTGCGCGCCGGAGCGAATTTGCGCCT
>JANLWK010000241.1:0-3039 GCA_031364505.1 Candidatus Eiseniibacteriota bacterium
CCCGCGCGCTCCAGCACGCCGGCCATGACTTCGCTGTCGGCCACGTTCATCTGGCAGCCGTAGGTTTCGAGGAACACGCGATACATGAGGCCGCAAACCATAGCACGGCGCCGAGCTAGCGGGCGAGGCTCGGGCCCCGTACAATGCGCGGTCGACCGGAGGAACCTGTGCCCCTGAAGCCATCGCCGACGAAGCAGCCATCCCGCAAGCTCGTCACGTTCCCGAATCCGCGGCCGGGGCGCGAATACGTGATCCGCCACGTGTGCCCCGAGTACACCGCACTCTGCCCGGTCACGGGCCAGCCCGACTTCGGCACGATCCTGATCAGTTACGTGCCGGCGCGCCTGTGCGTTGAGCTGAAATCCCTCAAGCTCTACATCTGGTCGTTCCGGAACGAAGGCCACTTCTTCGAGCAGGTGACGAACCAGATCCTGGACGACCTCGTGCGGGCGATGAAGCCGAAGCGGATGACCGTCACGGGCAAGTTCAACGTGCGCGGCGGCATCTGGACGCGCGTGATCGCGCGCCACCCGGCCCGGCGCACTCCGCGCCGCTGATCTCGACGCCGCGCTCCGCGCCGCTGATCTCGACGCCGCGTCCCGCGCCGCTGATCCCGGCCCACCGGCCCCGTCCGCAACGTTCGCTGCCCCAATGCGTATACTCTGTGGTGAGTCGCGCCCGTCGGCCCACGGATCCCCCGGAGTGATGCGCTCTCGATGAGCAACTACCTGCTGCTCTCCACACTGAACCTGTGCCTGGGCGGGCTCGTCTTCCTGCTCGGGCTGCTCATCTATCGCGAGAACCCCGCCCAGCGCCTGAATCGCCTCGTGGCGCTGATGCTGTTCTTCGGCGGCTTCGGCGCGGTCGTCGCGGCTCTCGCGCTCATGGCCGGCCGCTCGGCGACGACGCACGTCGGCGCGCAGGCCGTGTCGCAGCTCCTGCAGGGTGTGGCGTACGTCTGGGAGTTCTACTTCCCGACGTTGTTCATGTTCGCCAGCATCTTCCCCGAGGAGCGTGGCTACGCGCGGCGAACATGGCGCGTGCCGGGGTTGCCGTGGCGGATGGGCTTCGGCGTGCTCGTGTTCGCGCCGTACGTGTTCCACTTCGCGCTCACGATCGGCATCACGTACTGGCACCCGCACATCGCGCTGCCGAAGTCGGGCCCGCTCCATTACGCCGAACCGATCCTCGGCATCGCCGGCCTCGTCGCGCGGCTGTTCCTGTTCGTCCACCAGGCACTGTTCTCGCTGGTCGACCTGTTCTTTGGCGCCGCGACCGTGGCGCTGCTGTTCGGCAGCCACCGCCGGGCGACCGTGCCGCGGCTCCGCCAGCAGTTGTGGGTCGTGGCGATCGGGCTCACGGCCTCGCTGGTGTGCTACGCCCTCACGACGTCGATCCCGTCGCTGTTCAACCTTCGCCCCAACGAGAGCCTGCGCTCGGTGCTCACGATCGTGGCGCTGACGCTGGGCCCCGGATCCATCGCCTACTCGGTCGTGCGCTACAAGTTCCTCGACGCGAAGCTACTCGCGCGCCGAGGCATCCTGTACGCGCTCGGCTCCGCCGCGCTCGTCGGCGTCTACCTGCTCGTCGTCGGGCGCATCCAGACGTTCCTGCGCGTGATGCTCGGCGCCGACTCGCGCGTGATGGAGCCGGTGTTCCTGATCATGGCCCTGGCGCTGTTCCAGCCCGCGATCTCGCGGCTCGAGCAGATCGTGGACCGCATGTTCCTGCGCGATCCGAACGACTACCGCAACGTCGTCCGCCAGCTCGGCCGCGACCTCCAGACCGAAATCGATCTCGAGGAGCTGCTCACGCGCACCGTGCGCACGCTCGCCGACGCGCTGCTCGTGCGCAGCGCGCACGTGTTCGCGTTCACGCCCCAGGGACCGATCGCGCGCACCGCGGGCGGCGTCCCGCTCGCCGACGCGCAGGTGTCGCGGCTGGCCGCCCTGCTGCCGCGCGTCGGCGTCGAGGAGCCGATCTACCGCGTCTCCGAGGGCGTCGAAGGCCTGGCCGCCGAGGACCAGCGGGCGCTCGAAGACGAGATGCATGTCGAGCTGGTGGTGCCGCTGCGCTGGCGCGGCGAGCTGCTCGGGGCGCTGCTGCTCGCCGACAAGGTGACGGGCATGAGCCACACGAGCGAGGACCTGACGCTGCTGTCGAATCTCGCCACCCAGCTCTCGGTGTCGCTCCAGAACGCCCTGCTGCTGCGCGACCGCCTGGCCGTTGCGCGCTTCGAGGAAGAGCTGAACCTCGCCCGCCAGATCCAGCGCACGTCGCTGCTGTCCGAGTTCCCCACGCTGTCGGGATTCGACGTGCACGCCGTGTACCAGCCCTCGAAGCACGTGGGCGGCGACTTCTACGACGTGGTCGAAACGGGCGACGGCGCGTTCCTGATCGCGATCGCCGACGTGTCGGGGAAGGGCGTCCCCGCGGCGTTGCTGTCGGCGATGCTGCAGGCGTCGCTGCGCACGCAGGCGGACTCGCGGGCGTCGCTGCCGGGGATGCTCCAGAGCATCAACGGCCTGCTCTACCGCAGCAGCTCGATCCGCCAGTTCGCCACGTTCTTCCTCGCGCGTGTCGAACCGAAGACGGGCACGGTGTCGTTCTCGAACGCCGGCCACAACTGGCCGGTCGTCCGGCGCGCCCGCGGCGGGCGCATGCTGCTCGAGCGCGGCGGCACCGTGCTCGGCATCCTCGAGAACGCCCGCTTCGAGGAGGACCGCGTCGTGATGTCGCCGGGCGACGTGCTCGTCTGCTACACCGACGGCGTCACCGAGGCCGCCAACGCCCAGAACGAACAATTCGGCGAGGAGCGCCTCTACCAGCTGATGGACGGGCTCCCGAGCGGCTGCGGCCCGCGCGAGATCACCGACCGCCTGCTCGGCGAACTGTCCAGCTTCCTCGGCGACGTGGAGCCCCAGGACGACGTCACGCTGCTGGTGCTGCGAGCGCTGGAGCCGGCCACGGCGAGCGAGGACGGCGGGCTCGAGGTCGCTGTGGCGGCGGCGCCGCGGTAGGCGGGCACTGGCATTGCTC
>JANLWK010000018.1:0-9437 GCA_031364505.1 Candidatus Eiseniibacteriota bacterium
ACGCGGTCGAATTCCGCAAGGTCAAGAACCTGGTCATCGTGACCCGCGCCTAAGAAGACACCCGGATCCGGGCCCTTGACCGGGGCTCACCCGGATTCCGAGCGAACGCCCGCACGAGAACCTTCGTGCGGGCGTTTGTGCGTTCGGCGGGGTCGGGACGCCGCACGCCCGCTACGGCCGCGGCGTTCCGTAGCTCAAGCCGATCGACACGCCCGAGGCGTTCTCGCTGCCCGAAGTCCCGAGTCGCGTGCGCACGTTCGCCGTGACCCCGGCGGGGAAGTCGTAGCCGGTCTGTATCACCAGCCCCGCGCCCTCGTAAGGCCCGCCGGCGCCGAGGCCGACGAAGAGCGGCACCGGCCCGTTGTCCGGATGGCCGCCCACGCCAAGCGTGAAGTAGCCGCCGCTCGAATAGAGCGGCACGCCCTCCATCCACCGCGCCGCGACGTAGTGTTGCTCCGAACCGATGCGCATGTGCCAGCTCACGTCGTTCAAGGGATGTTCGTTCTGCTTCCGAGCTCCTTCGCCCGTCGTGATGAACTCCTTGTCGTGCAGCACCCAGCCGAGTCCCACGGAGCCGCGCGGGCGCTCGTACGTGAAGTAGGGATTCACGTAGCGGTTCTCGACCTCGAGCGGCTCGGCTCCCAGGCCGGACGCGGGCACGACGCCCGACTCGGTCACGCCGGCGATGTCGTCGTGCATCCAGCCGCCGCGGACGCCAACCGAGAAGCCGGTGCCAGGGATGCCGTGCTCGACGGCGCCACCCAGGTCACGGAACGAGACGGGACGTTTGCCGATGACCTCGCCTTCGCATCCCCGCGAGATGAAGGCGTATTCGCCCACGCCCCCCATCACCTCGAACCGCGTTCCATCGGACGCGATGACCGTCGTGGTATCGCCGTGGGTCTGCACCTGCACCGAGATCGGAGCGAGCGCCGTCAGCGCGATCAGGCACCAGTGGTTGCGGCTCACGACGCGACCTCCGGGCGGCCGGGCGTCAGAGGCCGTTCACGCCCTGGGCTTCACCGAATTAGGATGCTCTACGCCTCGCGCGGAGTCAGTGCCTCGGGATTGATGCCGAACTCCTGAATCGCCTGCGCCACGGTGCCGGGCGTCACGCGGCCGTCGGCGGCCAGTGCCGACAGCGTCGCGACCACGATGTGCGCGGCGTCGGATTCGAAGTGGCGGCGCAGCGCGTCGCGCGTGTCGCTGCGGCCGAAGCCGTCGGTGCCGAGCGGCGTGAACGGCCGCGGCACCCAGCGCGCCACCATGTCGGGCACCGACTTCATGTAGTCGGTCACCGCGACCACGGGGCCCTGCGCCTGCTCGAGCTGGCGCGTGACGTACGGCACGCGCGCGGGCTCGCCCGGGTGCAGCCGGTTCCAGCGATCGCAGTCGAGCGCGTTGTCGCGCAGCAGCTGGTAGCTCGTGACACTCCACACGTCGGCCGCGACCTCGTACGTCTCGGCCAGGATCTCCTGCGCCTTGAGTGCCTCGAGCATGGCGACGCCGCTGCCGAAGATCTGCGCGCGATGCCGTGCCTGCTGCACCGCGGCGCGGTACAGGTACATGCCGCGCAGGATGCCGTCCTCCACGCCGCTCGGCATGGGCGGCATCGAGTAGTCCTGGTTGTAGAGCGTCAGGTAGTAGTAGATGTCCTCGCCCTTCACGTACATGCGGTCCAGGCCGTCGCGGATGATCGTCGCGAGCTCGTAGGCGAACGCCGGATCGTACGTACGCACGCACGGCACCGTCGACGACAGCACCGGGCTGTGGCCGTCCTCGTGCTGCAGGCCCTCGCCGTTGAGCGTCGTGCGGCCGGCCGTGGCGCCCAGCATGAAGCCGCGGCCGCGCGCGTCGCCGAACGCCCAGGCGAAGTCGCCGATGCGCTGGAAGCCGAACATCGAATAGAAGATGTAGAACGGGATCATCGGCTCGCCGTGCGTCGCGTAGCTCGTGCCGGCGCTCGCGAAGCTCGCCATCGAGCCCGCCTCGGTGATGCCTTCCTCGAGCAGCTGCCCGTTCGTTTTCTCGGTGTACGAGAGCACGAGCTTGGAGTCGACGGGATCGTACTTCTGGCCGAACGCAGCGTAGATGCCGATCTCGCGGAACAGCACTTCCATGCCGAACGTGCGCGCCTCGTCGGGGATGATCGGGACGATGCGCTGGCCCCACGCCGGATCGCGCAGCAGGTTGCGCAGCAGCTTGGCGAACACCATCGTCGTCGACACGAGCTGGTTCTCGCCCGTGCCCTGCGCGAACTCGGCGAACACCTTGGGCTCGGGCTGCGGCAGCGCCTTCGCGCGCACGACGCGCTTCGGCAGCGAGCCGCCGAGCGCCTTCCGGCGCTCGAGCATGTAGCGCACCTCGGGGCTGTCCGCGCCGGGGTGGTAGAACGTCGACGCCTCGAGATTGCGGTCGCTGATCGGCAGCTCGAGCAGGTCGCGGAACTTCTTCAGCTCCTCGATCTTCAGCTTCTTCATCTGGTGCGTCATGTTGCGCGCCTCGGCGCCCGCGCCGAGCGTCCAGCCCTTGACGGTCTTGGCGAGGATCACGGTCGGCTGGCCGCGGTGCGACGTGGCCGCCGCGTAGGCGGCGTACACCTTGTTGTAGTCGTGGCCGCCGCGGCGCAGGCCGCGGATCTGGTCGTCGCTCAGGCCCTCGGCCATCTGGAGCAGCCGCGGATCGCGCCCGAAGAAGTGCTCGCGGATGTAGGCGCCGGTCTCGACGGCATAGCGCTGCCACTCGCCGTCGACGGTCTCGTTCATCGCCTCGACGAGCGCGCCGTCGACGTCGCGGGCGAGCAGCGGGTCCCAGTCGCGCGACCAGATCACCTTGATCACGTTCCAGCCTGCGCCGGTGAAGATGGCCTCGAGCTCCTGGATGATCTTGCCGTTGCCGCGCACCGGGCCGTCGAGCCGCTGCAGGTTGCAGTTCACGACGAACGTGAGGTTGTCCAGGTTCTCGCGGCCCGCGAGCGCCAGCGCGCCCGTGGCCTCGGGCTCGTCCATCTCGCCGTCGCCGAGGAACGCCCACACGCGGCTCGCCGAGGTGTCCTTGATGCCGCGCGCATGCAGATAGCGGTTGAAGCGCGCCTGGTAGATCGCCGTCATCGGCCCGAGGCCCATCGAGACCGTGGGGAACTCCCAGAAGTTGGGCATCAGGCGCGGGTGCGGGTAGCTCGACAGTCCCTCGCCGCGAACGACCTCGCGGCGGAAGTGCTCGAGCTGCCCTTCGCTCAGCCGGCCCTCGAGGAACGCGCGCGCGTAGATGCCGGGGGCGGCGTGGCCCTGGAAGAAGATCTGGTCGCCCGAGGCGCCGTCCGCGTCCTTGCCGTGGAAGAAGTGGTTGAAGCCGACTTCGTAGAGGCTCGCCGCCGACGCGTAGGTCGACAGGTGGCCGCCGATGCCCGGGAACAGGTGGTTCGCGCGCAGCACCATGACCACCGCGTTCCAGCGAATGATGCGGCGGATGCGCAGCTCCATGTCCTCGTCGCCGGGGAACGGGGGCTCCTGCTCGGGCGACAGCGTGTTGATGTAGCGCGACTGCACGAGACCCGGCAGGCCGAGCTGCAGCATGCGCGCGCGCTTGAGCACCTTGCGCAGCAGGAAGTCGGCGCGCTCGCGGCCGCCGTGGCGCACGACGTCGTCGAGCGCCTCGATCCATTCGCGTGTCTCGGTCGGGTCGGCGTCCGGCAGCTGCTGCTTGAAGCCCGAGAGCAGGCTCCCGACTTCCACGCGCTCGCCGTTCCGGGTGTCGTTGATCAGTCTTTCCAGTTCCTGCGTCATGCTCGTTCCCTGTCCGGGGTGGGTTCCGCTGAGTCGGCCGTGCGGGGCGGGTGCCATACCCCGCCGCCTGCGAAGGGCCGCGCCCCCTACACCCAGTCGTTCCGCCCCAGGGGGCGTCCGTCCGTCGGGCTCTGGTCCAGAGGGTTCCGATGCGGTACAAGATGGCCTCAGAGCATATCCGATTCGGCCCGGAATTGCCCGCCGCGCGACCGCGGCCACGGGCTCGATTCGCTGCCGCCAAACGTCGTACACGTAAGGAGATCCCCCGTCATGCCCACCGCAGCGATGGCCCCCGCGCGCGTCATCCATCCGGCACGAAGCGGACCCCGCCCCCTCACGGCGGAGGACCTGTGGCGCCTGCCGCGCGTCGGTGCGCCGGCCCCGGCGCCGGATGGCGCCGCCGCCGTGGTCCCGGTGACCCAGTGGGATCTCGACAAGAACCAGAGCCGCACGCGGCTGTGGTGGGTGCCGCTCGAGGGTGCCGCGCGCCCGCTCACGTCGGATGAGTTTTCGAGCGCCGAGCCCGCCGTTTCGCCCGATGGGCGTCGCGTCGCGTTCACGCGCAAGAAGGACGGCGGCCGCGCCCAGCTCATGATCCTGCCGCTCGATGGCGGCGAGCCCACGACCCACACCGACCTGCCACTCGGCGTGTTCGACCCGCAGTGGCTGCCGGACGGCTCGGGTCTCGTGTTTGGCTCGATGCTGATCCGCGGCCACCTGACGCCGCAGGCGACGAAGGCCGAAGTCGAGCGCCGCGACAAGGACCCGGTAAAGGCGTACGTCACCGAGGACCGCTTCTACCGCTACTGGGACACGTGGCTCACGACGGGCGAGGTGCCGCACCTGTTCCACCTCGATCTCGCGACGGGGGCACTGCGCGATCTCACGCCCGACGCGGAGTGGTGGTTCGACTGGATGGATCCGGCCGGCAACTTCGACTTGGCACCCGATGGATCGGAAGTCGCGGTCTCGGGCATCGAGATCGATCCGGCGACGGGCAACATCCGCACGTACGTGTGGCTCTTGGCCGTCGCCGGTGGCGCTCCGCGCTGCATCACGCTCGAGCACCCGGCCGACGACCTGCGCCCGCGCTACAGCCCCGACGGCACGTGGATCGCCTACGGCATGCAGCACGACCAGACGTTCTACGCCGACCGCGTGCGGCTGATGCGCTACGACCGCAAGGCGGCGACGCACGCGGAGCTGGCGGCGGACTGGACGCTGTCGGCGAGCCACTGGGAGTTCGCCGCGGATGGCACGCTGATGATCGAGGCCGAGGACGAGGCGCGCGTCTCGCTGTTCCGCCTGCGCGGCACCGGCACACCGGAGCGCGTGCTCCACGGCGGCACCGTATCGGGTGTGGCGCCCGCGGGCGGGCGCGTGTGGTGCGTGCGCCAGAACCTGGTGTCGCCGCCCGAGGTGTACGTGTGGGGCGCCGA
This sequence comes from Candidatus Eiseniibacteriota bacterium, assembly GCA_031364505.1. Classification (GTDB taxonomy): domain Bacteria; phylum Eisenbacteria; class RBG-16-71-46; order RBG-16-71-46; family RBG-16-71-46; genus JANLWK01. Next base: position 5,225 of record JANLWK010000018.1, read on the forward strand.
CGGGTCGGCGAATGAATCACCTAATGGCTCGAATGCCCGTCGCGTGACGTCGTTCACGGACGCGGGCGCCGCGCAGTTCGGCGTGGGGGAGGTGCGCGAGCTGTCGTTCGAGGGCGCCTACGGCGAGAAGATCCAGATGTACGTCGTGATGCCGCCGGGGCACACCGAGGGCTCGAAGCCGCCGCTCGTGCACGTGGTCCACGGCGGACCGCACGCGATCAGCGGCGACGGATTCCATTGGCGCTGGAACGCGCAGTTGTTCGCCGCACCGGGCTACGCGGTGGCGCTCGTCAACTTCCAGGGCTCGACGTCGTGGGGCCAGGACTTCGCGCAGCGCATCCTCGGCGGCTGGGGAGACCGGCCGTACGGCGACGTGATGAAGGCGACCGACCTGCTCGTCGAATCGGGCCTCGTCGACGGCACGCGCATGGCGCTCGCGGGCGGCTCCTACGGCGGCTACATGGCCGCGTGGGTCGCCGGGCACACCGACCGCTTCCGCTGCATCGTGAACCACGCCGGCGTCTACGACACGCTCGGCCAGTACGCGAGCGACGTGACGCAGGGACGCGGCCGCGCCTTCGGCGGCGAGCCGTGGGACGCGGCCGGCATCGCGGCGATCGACAAGTTCAACCCGGCCCGGTTCACGAACGGCATGACCACGCCGATGCTCGTGATCCACGGCGAGCGCGACTACCGCGTGCCGGTGACGCAGGGGCTCGAGTGCTACGGCATGCTCAAGGCCAAGGGCATCCCCGCGCGGCTCGTCTACTTCCCCGACGAGAACCACTGGGTGCTCAAGGCGCAGAACTCGTTGCTCTGGTACCGTGAGGTCCATAACTGGCTCGCCCGCTGGCTCGGCACGGACGCCTGAGCCAAATGCCCCAGCGTGAAACCGGTGCCATCAACGACATGAATCCGCCCGACGAATCTGCCGATATTCACGATAGCCCGACACGGGAGCCGCGACTCCCGCCGGGGCAGGTCCGTACGGACAAGTGGCCTGTGCTCCACTATGGCTCGGTGCCGAAGGTGGATCTCGCGACGTGGGATCTGCGCATCGATGGCCTGGTCGAGCGACCGCAACGATGGACCTGGGACGAATTTCGCGCGCTGCCGCGCGTCCAGGTGCGCAGCGACATCCATTGCGTCACGCGCTGGAGCCGCTACGACAACCTGTGGGAAGGCGTCTCGATCGCCGAGATCATGCGGCGCGCGGGGCCGAAACCCGACGCACGGCACGCGATCGTTCGAGCCGAGCAGGGCTTCACGACGAACCTGCCGCTCGAGGAGCTGGGAAACGATGACGTCCTGCTGGCCGATTCGCACGACGGCGTTCCGCTCACTCCCGACCACGGCTGGCCCCTGCGCCTCGTGGTGCCCCGGCGTTACTTCTGGAAGAGCGCGAAATGGATCCGCGGCATCGAGTTCTCCGCGAACGACCGCCCCGGCTTCTGGGAGCAGAACGGCTATCACAACGAAGCCGACCCCTGGAGCGAGGAGCGCTACTCGGACTGGTAGCGTGACGCGAGCCGCCTTCGCTGCGTCGCGGAGGTGCGCATGAAGTCCTCGATCGCGCCCAGGCAGGCGCAGACCCAGATCGACAAGCAGGTCGAGATCCTGAGCGGGCTCCGCAACGCCGGCACGCGCGCCCAGGAATTCCGCGAGTGGCGCCAGACCACGCTCACGCTGATCGAGCGCATCTGGCCCGACCAGACGACGCGTGCGACACGCTTCCGCCGCATTCCGTTCAGCCCCGCGGCCGCCAAGGCCGACGACCGCATCACGCGCGAGGCGTTCGAGCGCGGCTGCGCCGAGGCGCGGCGCCTGCTCAAGCTGTGGGAATCGGAAATCGCGACGAACGGCATCTCGCAGGAGGCCGAGGCGCCGCGGCTCGCCGAGGCGGTGCGCCAGACCCTGGTCGAGATGGCGCCGCCTCGTTCCATCGCTCCGCGTCCCGGCGCGAAGGTGCCGCCGCCCAAGACGACCAAGAAGGCGAAGAAGCCGGAGCTGGGGGAGATGCTCGGCCTCGCGCGCCCCGGCCGCCCCGAGCTGCCGCAGGAATTCGAGCTGACGACGGAAGGCGCGAAAGAGGGCCCGCGCACCGAGAAGGTGAAGCAGGCCGAGACCGCCGATCGTCTCGCCGACGCGCTGGCGCTCAGCATCGACCACGCGCTCGAGCGCGCGCGCAAGGAGTCACGCAGCCTGCGCCCGCCCGCCGAGCCCATCGACCCGATGGGCCGCAGCCACGAACCCGTCGCCGGCGTCGAAGCGCGCACGCTCGTCTCGTACGTGGCGCGCGCGTTCATCAACATGGCCGCCGACGTCGAGGAGCTGGGCGTCCCCGAGCTGCACCGCGAGCGCGTCCGACTCGCGCTGATGGACCTCGCCCATCACATCGACTGCGGCAGCATCACCTGGGCCCTGATGCGCGACGCCGTCACCCTCGTGATGCACTACCCCGCATTGGGACGACAGGCGCTGCCGCTGCTGCTGCCATATCTGGAGAGCGCGGCGTAGAGGGGCGACGGGACCGACTGACGCCCGGGTCGCCACGCGCGGCTCGGGCGTTTCCGTTGGTCCGCGAGCGGGGCCAGGTCCAGGCGCCCCGGTGCGGGCGCGTAGCGGTCGATACAAGGTCACATGCCCCGGGGCATGTAACTGTGCATGTGAACGGGATTGTCACTGCACGTTTACATGCGCTGGCGCATGTAGACGTCATGGACGGCGGTGTACACGCCATTACCTGCCCCGGGGCAGGTAACAGCGTTGACGGTGGGTGTACACGTCGTTACCGGTTCCGGAACCGGTAATAGCGTGTACACGCCGTACACGTCGTGGACGCCTGCAAGGCTCGCTGCGCCCTGCACCCGCGGAACGCGATGCCTCCCGGCGTCACCCACTCCCATCAAGACCTTGTTCAGCCCGCGCTGCACTCCGGCGGTGCGGTTCGCTATGCTGGGCGCGAAACGCACGCAACAAGGAGCCCGTCATGCAGCTCGACAAGTACACGGTGAAATCGCAGGAAGCACTCGAGCGGATGCAGCGTGTCGCGCGCGATCGGTCGCACCAGGAATTGCAGCCGGAGCATCTGCTCGCCGCACTGCTCGATGAGCCCGAGGGCACGGTCGCGGCGGTGCTGAGCAAGTTGGGCGTCGCTCGCGAGACGCTCGCCACGCAGACCGATGCGGCGCTCGAGCGCATGCCGCGCGTGTCGGGTGGCGCGTCGCCGTACTTGAGCCCTTCGCTGCGCGCGGTGTTCGATCGCGCCGAGGACGGGGCGGCGCAGCTCAAGGACGAATACGTGAGCGTCGAGCATCTGCTCATGGCGCTCGCCTCCGACGCGAATACGGGGCCGTCGCGCGCGCTGCTCCAGGGCGCGGGCGTCAGCGACGAGGCGCTGCTCAAGGCGCTCGCCACGGTGCGCGGCGGGCAGCGCGTCACCGACGACAGTCCGGAAGACAAGTACCAGGCGCTGACACGCTACGGGCGCGATCTCACGGCCGCGGCGCGGCAGGGGAAGCTCGATCCGGTGATCGGGCGCGATGACGAAATTCGCCGCGTGGTGCAGGTGCTGGCGCGGCGCACGAAGAACAATCCGGTGCTGATCGGCGATCCCGGCGTCGGCAAGACGGCGATCGTCGAGGGGCTGGCGCAGCGGATCATCTCGGGCGACGTGCCCGAGAGCCTGCGCGGGCGGCGCATCGTGGCGCTCGACCTGGGGTCGCTGATCGCCGGCAGCAAGTTCCGCGGCGAGTTCGAGGACCGGCTCAAGGCGGTGCTCAAGGAAGTCACGGCCGAGGACTCGAACGTGATCCTGTTCATCGACGAGCTGCACACGCTCGTCGGCGCGGGCGCCAGCGAGGGCGCGATGGACGCGTCGAACCTATTGAAGCCGGCGCGCGCGCGCGGCGAGCTGCTTTGCGTCGGCGCGACGCCGCTCGACGAGTACCGCAAACACATCGAGAAGGATGCCGCACTCGAGCGGCGGTTCCAGCCGGTGTTCGTGGACGAGCCGACGGTGGAGGACTCGATCGCGATCCTGCGCGGCCTGAAGGAGCGCTACGAGGTCCACCACGGCATCCGCATCAAGGATTCGGCGCTCGTCGCGGCGGCGATGCTGTCGAGCCGCTACCTCACCGACCGGAAGCTGCCCGACAAGGCGATCGACCTGGTCGACGAGGCGGCGTCGCGCCTGCGCATGGAGATCGATTCC
>JANLWK010000021.1:0-5125 GCA_031364505.1 Candidatus Eiseniibacteriota bacterium
GAGGGGACATGCTGCGGTACCAGTTGAATCGGCGGATGACATTCGTGCTGGCCCTGCTGGTGTGCCTGGCGATTGCGGCACCCCAGTTCACGGCACCCGCCTATGCGGTCCAGGTCAACGAAGAGCCGAACGACGACAACGGGGGCAGCAGCACGCCGCGCGGTGACCCCGACTTGCCGACGGGCCCGACGAAAACGTTGCGCACCGGATCGCAGCGGGGAGCGGTAAGCACGTTCAGGAACCGGACCGTGGGTGACGGGTCGGCGACGAGCGTGTCATGGGCATGGCGTCTACGCATCGTCTTGCGGAGCCTGCAGGCCTACGGGCTGCATTTCTAGTCTTCGCTTCACGTCGCGCAGATCACTTTCGTTGACCGGAGAAATCTCGTGCCCGGCCACGACGAGAAACGCATTGAGCAACTCGAGAGCCGGCTCGTCGCCGCGGTGACCCCGCGTCCCGAGCCGGCCGTCTCGGAGTTGGAAATGCTGGCGGATCTCTACCTCCAGGCGGACCACTACACGCCCGCCCTGGAGACCATCGAGCGCCTGCTCGGGCGCCCGGAAGCCCGCGCGTTGTCCGCGGACCGGCGCGCGGGCCTCGAGAGCAAGTGCATCACCTGCAAGCTGCTCCGCGGCGATCCCCAGGGGGCCCTCGCGCACGCGCGTGAGACCCTGCTCCAGGAAACCGCGATCGCGTCCACGGCGCTCAGGGGACGCGTAAATCTACAGGCGGGCGAGGCGCTGTTCGCGCTCGGCCGCATCGCCGAAGCATCGGCCGCGGCGCGGCACGGCCTGGAACTCGCCGACGCGGCGGGGGATGTCTCGCTCTCGGCCTGGGCCCTGAACCTCGAGGGCCGCGTCGCCTATCGCGAGGGCTCGCTCGACGACGCGCGCGACCTCTACGAGCAGTCGCTGGCGCTCTACCGCCGCGTGGGTGACGAGACGGGTGCGGCGCACGTGCGCAACAATCTCGGCCTCATCCACAAGCAGTTGTGCGAGTGGGAGGCGGCCGTCGCGCACCTGCGCCGCGCGCTGGAATCCCACCGCCGATCGGGCCACCTCGCCGAGACGCTCGCGCCGCTGATGAATCTCGGCATCGTCTGCCAGAAGAGTGGCGACTGGAAGCAGGCCGGCGCGTTCTACGCCGAGGCGCGGCAAGTGTGCACGCGGCTCGGCGACGAACTGCGCGGCGTGCACGTCGGCATCGGCCTCGGGAACGTGGCCCGGCTCGAGCGTCGCTACGAGGACGCCGAGCGCGAGTTCGCCGCGGCACTCGCGCGCGCGCGCGCCCACGGCGCGCTGCGTGAAGAGGCGCTGGCGCTCGAATTCACGGGCGAGACGCGTTACGACCGCGGGCATCCCGAGGAGGCGCTCGAGCGCTACCAGGAGGCGCTCCGCATCGCCGAGCGCGTAGCACCCGAGGGCGACCTCGTGGTGGAGCTCGAACGCCGTTCGTCCGAGGCGCTGCTGGCACTCGGGCGGCTCGATGCCGCGGAATCGTCGTCGCAGCGCGCGAGCCGGCTCGCCCGCCAGACGGACGACCGCCTCGAATTCGCCGTGTGCGAGCGCGTCGCCGGATCGATCGCCTGGGCGCGCGGCCGTCACGAAGACGCGCGCGTCTCGTGGCGCATGGCGACGAACCTGCTCGAGGCCATCGACGAGCGCTTCGAGCTCGGCCGTACGCACCTCGAGATGGCCCGCGCGGCCGCCGACGCCGCCACCGCGCGCCGCCACCTCTATCGAGCCGGCGCGCTGTTCGCGCGGCTCTCGACGTCCCACTGGCTCGAAGTCGTCGAGTCCGAGCTGGAGCGCCAGGGCGCGCGCGTCGACCCCGGGCCCGGGCGACCGGTCTCGCAGCTGGGCAGGCGCAATCGCGCGCCCGGGCTCGTCGCGTGCTCGAACGCCATGCGGCAGGTCGAGGCGCTCGCGCGCCGGGCGGCCGGCACCGAGCTGTCCGTGCTCATCACCGGCGAAACCGGCACGGGCAAGGAACTCATCGCGCGCACCATCCACGCGCTGTCGGTCCGCGAGGGGCGCCCGTTCCTGGCGGTCAACTGCGGCGCGCTGCGCGCCGAGCTGGCGCTGTCGCAGCTGTTCGGCCACCGCAAGGGCGCCTACACGGGCGCTCATTCCGACGGCGTCGGGCTCGTGCAGGCAGCCCACACGGGCACGCTGTTCCTCGACGAGGTCGGCGAGCTGCCGCTCGACGTCCAGGTCACGCTGCTGCGCTTCCTCGAGACGGGGGAATACATGCGGCTCGGCGAGACCGAGGTGCGCCGCGCCGACGCGCGCATCATCGCCGCGACGAACCGCGAGCTGCGCGGCCCCGACGAGAAGCTGTTCCGCCGCGACCTGCTATTCCGGTTGAACGAGGTCGAGATCCGCGTGCCCTCGCTGTCCGAGCGCCGCGACGACATCGTCCCGCTCGCCCGCCACTTCCTGACGTTCTACGGAGGCATGGATGGTCCGCAGCTCGCGCCGGAATCCGAAGCGCTGCTCGGTGCCTATCCGTGGCCCGGCAACGTGCGCGAGCTCGAGAACGTGATGAAGCGCGTGGCGGCACTCCACGCCGGCGACACGTCGGTGAGCAGCGATGCGCTCGTGCCGTTCCTGTCGCACCCGGGAGCCAACGGCCCGCAGGCGCCGGCGTCGAAGCGCGGCGCCACGCCCGCCGAGGAACGCGCGTCGATCCTCGAGGCCTACGCGCGGGCACGTGGCAACAAGAGCCGCATCGCCGAGTCGCTCGGCATCAGCCGGAAGACGCTCTACGCCCGCCTCAAGCGCCTGAACCTCGAGCTGCCCTGATTCCCATTCGCACGCGCCGCAACCCACGCCCGGCGATGTCCGCCGGGCCTTTTTGTTGTTACTCGATACAGTCTGTCACTGTTACCCACTCATCGGCTTGAGCGGTAATCAGTTGACTCGTGAATCCGCCGTCGAGTGTTACCCCGGAGGGTGACAGGACGTCGCAACGACATTGCTCAGCGGCCGTCACGGGGCTCCCGTCGCACGTCGCTAAATCGTTGGCGTTCATCGCGCGGCGTTTGAATCACTCCACCGAACACGCTCGGAACATCCGTGGCACGCGCCCTGCTCTAGTGCTCCATCGGATACGGGGAACAGGCAAGGCGGAAGACGCAGGGCCTGTTCGGTCTCAAAGCAAGGCTCCAGGGGGAAGAGGGGCCTTCGATTCCGGGCGGTGCGCGCTGGAACGGCACCTCCACACGCGCGAATCCGCCGCCCGGTGTCGTCCCCCAGTAGGAACTCGATAACGTCCAGGTTGTTACGGGGCTCGTACCCTTGGAGACGTTCGAGTGAACCTTACAGGGAGGGGGTGAGGGGCAGTCCGACTCTGAAGTACCAGTAGTTCGGGAAGTAGCAGGAAGTACCTGCAGTGTTCGTCACAAAAAAATCGAATACGCCCGGTCAACGAAGCCGGGGGCGCAGTGGGGTTCATCCCGGTCACTCCCTGCACTCTCGGGAAGAGGCAGCCAAACATGGTCACTCCATGGTGGGCTGCCTTTTCAATTACGGCGGAACGCGCTAGTGTCCCGCGCCATGAACACTCTTCCCTCCAAGCGGGCCTCCGCGGCACGCCCGCTGACCGCGGTTGCCGCGCTCATCGCACTGTTCACGTTGGGGAACGCCCTGGTCGCCGGATGCGGTGGCAAGTCGGACCAGGGAACCGATTCGAACTCGACTCAGGCGCAGAACACGACTCCTGCACCCGAGTCGGCCATGGCGACCCCCGCGGTCGCGGACGGCGCCAAGATCTACGCCGAGAAGTGCTCGGTCTGCCACGGAGCCGGTGGCAAGGGTGACGGACCCGGCGGAGCCGCGCTGAATCCGCACCCGCGCGATCACACCGAGGGTTCCTACATGAACACGCGGACCGACGATCAGCTGCTGGAAGTGATCCACAACGGCAAGGGCAACATGCCGGCGTGGAAAACGATCCTGAGCGATGAGGAGATCAAGGCCGTGCTGCAGCACGTGCGCTCCCTCGCGGTGCCGCCGTACAAGGGGTGAGCATCTGATCGTAGCGCTCGACGCTTGGAGCGTTTGCTGGCGTAGCTCAAATGGTAGAGCAGCTCATTTGTAATGAGTAGGTTGGGGGTTCGAGTCCCTTCGCCAGCTCCACCGACAAGGCTCGAGCGCATCAGGCACCCTGCCGCCCCGGGACCGGGATTACCGCGGAGGCGGCAGGGTGTCCTGATTTTGTAAAAATCTCGGAGGGATGCCCGAGCGGCCAAAGGGAGCAGACTGTAAATCTGCCGGCTGATGCCTTCGAAGGTTCGAATCCTTCTCCCTCCACCATCTGACGACGGGCCAGCGGTTTGAGCGGGAGTAGCTCAGCGGTAGAGCTCTAGCCTTCCAAGCTGGATGTCGCGGGTTCGAATCCCGTCTCCCGCTCCAAACCTCCCCCCCTCGACGTGAGTCCGAAATCGGCTAATTCACGACACTCGAGCGATTTTCGGATTGACACCTCCGCCGCGTTGTCCGTACATTGCCCTGCTCGCACGTCTTCAGGTGACATTCGCAAGGTGTCGCCTCGGGAGAGTGCGCCTTTCCAGCCCCTTGCGCCGAACCTCGACGTCACCCATCCGGTGTGGTGCTCCAGCCTGCCGAGTTGCATCAGAGCGGCGCCGCGCCCGTGGAAGCTTCAGCGAGCAGCCCACGTAGCTCAGTCGGTAGAGCATCTCCATGGTAAGGAGAAGGTCATCGGTTCGATTCCGATCGTGGGCTCCATTGCACCGAACGGTAAGTAGCTCGATCAGCACCACCTACGCGCCGACTCCCCGCCGCCCACGCGGCGCCGGAGCGTGAGGAGCCTGTCAGATGGCCAAGCAGAAGTATGAGCGGACGAAGCCGCACGTGAACGTGGGAACGATCGGGCACGTGGATCACGGGAAGACGACGCTGACGGCGGCGATCACGATGGTGCTGGCGCAGAACAACCCGAAGATCACGGTGCGGGACTACGGATCGATCGACAACGCGCCGGAAGAGCGGGAGCGCGGGATCACGATCGCGACGGCGCACGTGGAGTACGAGACGGAGAAGCGGCACTACGCGCACGTGGACTGCCCGGGACACGCGGACTACGTGAAGAACATGATCACGGG